>DIAZ01000010.1:0-3417 GCA_002415925.1 Dietzia sp. UBA5065
CCCGCGGCCGCGCCCGGGGCCAGCAGGTCCACCACGCTCCGGAGGTCGACGGACCGGTGGAGCGCGACGGCGACGTCGGACAGGACGGTCACCACGTCGCCGGTCGCCGTCGCGGCGAATCCCCGGGGCAGGGCGGAGACCAGGGCGGCGCCGACCTCGGACCACGCCGACTCGTCGACGGGGGTCGCGGCGGCGAACGTCCGGACCGCGTCGACGAGCTCGCCGCCCGGCACCTCCAGTCCGGACTGCACGGCCTCCGCGACCAGCGCGACCCACGCCAGGGCCGGCCACCGGGTCTGCGGTCCGGCGTTCTGGCGCAACGTCCGGAGCACCTGGAGCCGGCCGAGGCCATCGATGTCGTGCCTGACCGCCCACTCCGCGGCGGCATGGGCGAACCGGACTCCGCCGCCCGGGACGCCGTCGCGGACCTCGCGGATCACCCCGCGCTCGAGCAACGCCCGGACGGCGGCCCGCCACTCCGCGTCCTCAACCCGGAGCCACCCCGACGAGCCGACGTCGAGCAGGACCGAATACGGCAGGGTCCGGGCGACGGCGACCATCTCGAGAACCGCGACGACGGCCGGCCCGTCCGCGGGCAGCCGGTAGCGCTCCGAGGCCGCGGTGGCCACGTCGTGGATCGGGGCCTCGGGCGGGGCGCCGGGCGTGAACCGCCGATCCACCGCGACCAGCTGGCCCGTCGTCCGCGTGGCGCCCTGGGCGCGGGCCAGGAGCGCGTACCTGCTCACCCCCAGCGGCGTGCCCGATCCCCACTCGAGCGCCCGGGCCACCGTCCCGGACTCGACCTCGCCGCCCAGGAGGTCGGACATGAGCCGGCTGGCGGTGTCGAAGTCCAGCGGGGGCAGCCGGAGGACCACCGCGTCCCGGCCGTCGAGGAGGGCCGCCAACGGCTCCCGGAGCCGTCCCCGGGTGGTGAAGGCGAGCACCGCGGGGTCGGCGGCCCCCTCGACCGCGCGGCGGATCCGGACGGCGCTGAGGTCGTCGACCTCGTCCGCGTCGTCCACCAGGTTCACCGACCCCCGGGCGAGGTCCCGCGCGTCCGCCCACGGCGCCTCGCCCGGGACGTCCCCTGACGCCCCGCCCGGCATCTCGCGCAGCGCCGGGACACCGCGGATGATCCTGGTCGACCGGTGCCCGAGCCTGTCGGCCAGCTGCTGGAGCAGGATCGACTTGCCGCTGCCCATGGGGCCCCACACGCCCACCACACGCCCGTCGGCGATCGCGGTGAGGGCCCGGTCGACGACGTCGGGGAACAGCGGGGCCCAGCGGGACGCCGCCGAGGCGAGGTGGGCCTGGGGGTAGGGCTGGTCGGGGTTCACGTCGACGGAACGGGACCCGGGTCGCCTGGTCGGCGGGGTGCGGGGCCGGGGTCAGTCCTCGGCATGCTCGCGGCGCCGTCGGGCCAGCAGGATCAGCGTCACCCCGGCAGCCGCCGCGGTGAGGGCCCACAGGAGGAGGTCGACGACGCCCACGCCCGTCTCCGCGAGCGAGCCGCGGACCTGGGAGTTGGCGCGGGTCCAGTCCTCGGACGGTGCGCCCTCGCGGGGGGTCACGGAGTTCACCGCGACCTGACCGGTCCCGCCGGTGCCGCCGCCCTGGGTGGTTCCGCCGCCTGCGGTCCCGCCGGCCGGGTCCGAGGGACGCGGTGCCGGGGTGGTGGAGGTGGTGGTGGTCGCGCCCGGAAGCGAACCCGAGCCCGCCGAGCCGCCCGAACCCGGGCCGCCGGGGGAGCCGCCGAGTGACCCCGCGAGGGAGCCGAGATACGGCGCGAGGATGCCGACGATCACTCCGATCCCCCCGATGATCACGATCGGCCAGATGAAGTCCGGAAGATCCGAGGAGCCCCCACCCGATCTGGGTTCGATCACCACGCGGCGGATGGAGGTGTACGAGGCGCCACCGGGCATGGTGACGGTGAACTCGATGTCAAAGGTCCCGGCCTCGGTGGGAGTGCCCTTGAGGACCCCGTTCTCCAGCCGCATGCCGGGCGGGAGGGTGTCGAGGTCGACGTCGAGCACCGTCCCCGGCGGGGTCGTCGGCAGGAATTGCTCGGGGCCGTACCCCTTCCCGACGGTGCCGCCCGGCAGGCGGTTGAACGGGTCCAGGGGGTCGGTGCCGAGTTGGTTCTCGTCCAGGTCGGGCAGGCCGTCACCGTCGGTGTCCACGACCCCGATATCGGAGAAGGTCACCCAGATCATGGGGCTGACGCTCTGGCGCTGGGCGTAGTTCTCCACATCCAGGGGCACCGAGACCTGGTCCACGACGATCGCGGACTGCCCCGGCCCCAGATCGAGCCCGGCGAGCGTGCTGCCGCGGGGCGGAGAGTCGGCGGCCTGCGGGGTGTCGGCTCCGTAGATCGTGACGGTCCCCGAGTCCGATGCGCCCGACCCGGTGATGTCGCTGCTCACGTCAAACTCAGCTTCTCCTGAGACCAGGAACTCGCCGATGCCGACCTCGTACCGACCGGTCCGGCCGGTGTTGGAGGAATTGCGGACGTGATAGGTCCTGTCGATGGACTCGCCGGGCGACATGCTGCACGGGTCGACCTCCGGCGTGCCGCCGATCGCGCCCCCGGGGGCGGAGGGGTCGGGCCCGTCGAGGACGTCGCAACCCCACGACCCCAGCACGAGATCCGGCGCATCGGTCCAGGTGGTGCCGTCCAGGGAGAATTCGAGGTCGGAGTGCGCGTCCAGCGGAGGGACGGTGACCGCCCGGGCCACGGACGCCCCACCCAGCACGAGGGTGACGGCTGTCGCGAGCGCGACCGGGACGAGCCCCCGCCTCCGACGACCACGCGACCGGCCCGGCCGCGTATCGCGGGCGGGCTCACTGACGCGAGAAGAAGAGGGGTCCGGCATAGTCCAGCTTCGTTTGGCCCGGGCGGAACCCAGGGTTCCTCTCACACTCTACGTCTAAGACCCTTCTTAATAAAAGGCACAGCGGTCATTCCCCCAGTCCCAGTACGGCGTCACACGCGCGAGCGATGGCCAGTTCCTCGTCGGTGGGCACCACGAGGACCGTCACCCGGCTGCCCGGAGTGGAGATGATCCGCTCGCCGGAACCGGTCTCGTTGGCCGCCCGGTCGATCTCCACTCCCCAACCGCCGAGGGTGGACAGCGCGTCGGCCCGCAGGCGGGCGACGTTCTCCCCGACCCCGGCGGTGAACGTGATGGCGTCGACCACGCCGAGGACCGCCCAGTAGCCGCCGATGTAGCGGCGCAGGCGGTGGATCACCACGTCGTAGGCGAGCACGGCGTCCGCGTCGCCGTCGTCGACCCTCGAGAGCAGTTCCCGGAAGTCCCGGGCGCCCGAGAGCCCCTCGAGCCCCGACCTACGGTTGAGCAGGGTGGAGACGTCCTCCGGGCTCATCCCGCGGTCGCGGATGAGGTGGATGACCAG
>DIAZ01000010.1:3675-6612 GCA_002415925.1 Dietzia sp. UBA5065
AGGGCCTGCCCAGGAGGTCGGCGGTGCGGCGGGAGACGAACTCATGGCTGGTGCCGTGGAACCCGTACCGGCGCAGGTCCCACTTGCGGGCCACCTCGCGGTCGATCGCGTAGGTGTGCGCGGCGGCGGGCAGCGTGTGGAAGAAGCCCGTGTCGAACACCGCGACGTGGGGCAGGCCGGGCAGCAACTGGCGGGCCACGCGGATCCCGCGCAGGTTGGCGGGGTTGTGGAGGGGGGCCAGCAGTTCGAGCTTCTCGATGTCCGCCTCCACCGCGGGGGTGACCTCGACCGGCGAGTGGAAGGCCGGCCCGCCGTGGACGACCCGGTGGCCGATCGCCTCGACACCCAGGTCGGTGGGGTGCACCCGGAGCTCGCCCGCCAGCTCGAGGACGCGGGCGAGAGCGGCCGAGTGGTCCGCGAACCCGGCCTGGACGGTGCGCTCCTCTGCCGGGGACCCGGTCAGGGCGCTGCGGCGCACTGTGAGCGTGCCGACGGGCTCCCCGATTCGCTCGACCAGCGCCCACGCCAGCTCGGCCCCGGCGGCGGCCCCGGTGTCGATGATCTGCAGCTTGAGCGAGGAGGACCCGGAGTTGATGACGAGCACGCGGGTCATGACCGGCCCTCCCCGGCGGCGGCTGCGACACCCTGCGCCTGGACGGCCGTGATGGCGACGGTGTTGACGATGTCCTCCACCAGCGCACCGCGCGAGAGGTCGTTGATGGGCTTGCGCAGTCCCTGCAGAACCGGGCCGATCGCCACGGCCCCGGCGGTGCGTTGCACGGCCTTGTAGGTGTTGTTGCCGGTGTTGAGGTCGGGGAACACCAGCACGGTGGCGCGCCCCGCGACGGGCGAGTCGGGCATCTTCTGGCGTGCCACGGTGGGGTCGACGGCCGCGTCGAACTGCAGGGGCCCGTCCACCACCAGGTCCGCCACCGGATCACCCGGGGCGGCCTCCGCGATCCGCGACCGCACGATCGCGGTGGCCTCCCGCACCTTGTCCACGTCCGCCCCGGTGCCCGAGTCGCCGGTGGAGTACGACAGCAGGGCCACCCGCGGCTCCACCCCGAACCGGGAGGCCGTCTCCGCCGAGGAGAGGGCGATGTCGGCGAGCTGCTCGGCGGTGGGGTCGGGCACGACCGCGCAGTCGCCGAACGCCAGGACGTGGTCCGACAGGCACATGAGGAACACGCTGGAGACGGTCTCCACGTCGGGCCGGGTCCGGATGATCTCCAGCGCCGGCCGGACGGTGTGCGCGGTGGTGTGCGCGGCGCCCGAGACCATGCCGTCCGCGAGGCCGGTGTACACCATCATCGTGGCGAAGTAGGAGATGTCGAGGATGCGGTCACGCGCCACGTCCAGGGTCATGCCCTTGTGCTTGCGCAGCTCGGCGTACTCCACGGCGAACCGCTCGGCGTGCTCGCTGGTCCGCGGGTCGAGGATCTCCGCGCCGGACAGGTCGATCCCCAGCTCGTCGGCGCGGCGGCGCACCGCGTCGGGATCGCCGAGGATCGTCAGGTCGGCCACGTCCCGGCGCAGCAGCCGGCCGGCGGCGTGGAGGATGCGGTCGTCGTCGCCCTCGGGGAGGACGATGTGCCGCTTGTCCGCGCGGGCGCGCTCGAGGAGTTGGTGCTCGAACATCTGCGGCGTCATGACGTCGGGGGTGTCCACCCGCAGCCGGGCGAGGAGCTCCTCGGTGTCGACGTGCTTCTCCATGAGGCTGAGCGCGGTCTCGACCTTGCGCCCGGAGCCGGAGTAGACGCGGCCGCGGGTGTCGGCGGCCACGCGTGCGGTGTCGTAGGTGCCGTGGTCGGTGCAGATGATGGGCAGCGTGGAGCGCATCCCGTGGACCAGCCGGTCCATCGCCGGGTTCGGCATGAGGCCGCCGTTCCAGATCATCCCGGCCAGCGAGGGGAAGCCCTCCGCGGCGTGCGCGGTGAGGATCGCGAGCACGGCGTCGGTGCGGTCGGCGGGGACGATCACCACCATCCCGTCGACCAGCCGCTCCAGGATCCTGTCGCCGGTCATCCCGCCGACCATCACGGCCATGACCTCGCGGTCCAGCAGGGCGGGGTCGCCGGAGTACAGGGTGCCGTCGACCGCGTCCTTGAGCTCACCCATGGTGGGCGCGGTGAGCAGGGCCTGGCTGGGCAGGGTCCACACCGGGAGGTCGAGGTGGGCGAGCTCGCCCTGGATCGCCTCCAGCGCGTCGGGCTGGCACCGGTTGACCACGATCCCCACCGGGTGGGCGTGCTCGAGGTACAGCTCCTCCAGCGTGAGCCGGGCGTTGGTGCCGATCTCCTCGGGTGTGCGGTCGGCGCCGCGGATCACCAGGAGGACGGGGGCGCCGAGGTTGACGGCGACGGTCGCGTTGAAGTCGAACTCGGTGGGGCTGGGCACCCCCGTGTAGTCGGTCCCGAGGATCACCACCACGTCGCACTGCCGGGCCACGGCGTGATACCTGTCCACGATCTCCGTCAGCGCCGCGTCCCTGTCCTCGTGGACGCGCACGTTGGTCACGCCGATGCAGTCCTCGTACGCCAGGTCGACGGTCGTGTGCTGCAGCAGCATCTCCACGATGCGGTCGCGCCCGGGCCCCGGGTCCGTGGCCCGCGGCACCACGGTGACCGGGCGGAACAGCCCCACCCGCTGCACGGTCCCGGCGAGGATGCGCAGCAGCCCCAGGGCGACGGTCGACTTCCCGGTGTCGCCCTCCGGCGCCGCGACGTAGACGGCGGAGGAAGAGAGCGGGTCGCCGGTCACCGGGGACGGGATGGTGGGTCCGGCGGTGTCGGACCCGGGGGACCCACCCTCCGACGACTCGGACGTGAGCGGGTCTGGCAGGCGAGAATCGGGCACCTGGGCATTGTGACAGCGCCGACCGCCCGGCACACCCCGTACACCCCATGTGGGCACGCCGGTCGCCGCGGAGGCGCGCGC
>DIAZ01000010.1:6784-7822 GCA_002415925.1 Dietzia sp. UBA5065
GCGCGCGCATCACACATCTGTGAGCCTGTCGACCCCGGGCGGAAGCCAGGTGCAGCGGCCGGGCGAGCCCGGATCGACGACGGTCCTCCACGACGACGGCCCCTCGCCGACGAAGCCGTGGTGCACCGGACACCCCAGCGCACCGTTGCCGACGGTGGTGGGTCCGCCTCGCGACCATTCCCTGACGTGGTGGAACTGACTCCGCCTGGCCGGCGCGCTGCATCCCGGGAAGGTGCACCCTCCGTGCGCGGCGTAGAGGACCAGGCGTTGGAGGGCGGAGGCCAGGCGCCGTTCGGGGTGGGCGTCGACGTCGATCCGGTGCAGTTCCTCGCGGCCGTCGCGCAACAGCGAGACGAACCACGGCATGGACCCGGCCATGGAGACGGCCTGGCGGACGCTGAGCTGGGTGCCGGAGTCGGTCTCCACGAGCGCGGTGGGGTCCTCGAGCTGCTCGGGCGTCACGCGGACCACGATGGTGGCGACGCCCGCGGGCCGGGCGGGGTCGACGGTCGAGCCGAGCGCCCACTGGTGCACCAGCGCGTCGTGCGCCCGCTGCTCCGGTGTGCGCTCGTCGGAGCCCGGCTCGCACGCCACCGCCCCGCCGGGACCGCCGAAATCGCACAGCGCCCGCTCGACCAGCGCGCGGGCGCGGGGCGTGAGCGTCATGGTGAGGCTGCTGGTGCCGTCGGGCCGGACCGCGCCGAGCCTGGCCGAGCGCTGCCGTTCCTGGTGCTCCTCGCGGTCCTTCCCGCGTTCGGGGCACAGGGCGGCGACCCGCCGGGCGGCCTCCGCCCGCAGCTGCGCCGGCGCGGCGGTGCGCGCGAACTCCGTGAGCTCCTCGGCGAATCGTGTGGTGGCCGCCCCGCCGAGCGTCCCGGGCAGCCCGGAGACCGCCCTGGCGATGATCCGCTCGTGCTCGGCGCTGATCGTCCCGTCCGCCGCCGCCCGCCCGGCCGGGGTGGCCTGCCTCCCGCCCGCCTCGATCCGCCCGTGGATCACCCCGCGGGCCAGGCCCAGCTTCTCCGCCAGCATCGCGGC
>DIAZ01000010.1:8034-9685 GCA_002415925.1 Dietzia sp. UBA5065
GCCACCGGGCCCTGCCCCACCGTCTCCCGCGCGTCGCGCTCTCCCCGTTCCATGCCCCAGATCATAGAACACACGTACGACACCGACCGGGGACGGCGACCGGGAAGACGCTAGTCGACGACGACGAGCGCGAGCCCGAAGTCGCCCGCCCCGTCCGTCCACACCGCCCTGCCGAGGAACCCGTGACCCGCGAGCTCGTCGACCAGGGCGCCGGGCTCGAACTTCCGCGCGATCTCGGTGCGGATCCCCTCGCCGGCGGCCAGGGTCCGCCCGCGCCCGAGCGTGGGGAAGTCGATCCGCACGTCCCGCACCGCGCGCAACCACATCTCGATCCGACTCTCCCCGGCGTTCCACACCGCCTCGTGCCGGAAGTCGCGGCGGTCCAGGCCCGTGCTCGGGACGGTCCGGGTGATCACGTCGAGCATGTTGAGGTTGAACTCGGCGGTGACCCCGGCGGCGTCGTCGTAGGCCGCCACCAGCCGCCCGGGGTCCTTGACCAGGTCGAAGCCCAGGGCGAGCCGGTCGCCCGGGTCCATGACGCCGCGGAGCATCGTCAGGAACCCCGCCCGCTGGGCCTCGTCGAAGTTCCCGACGGTCCCACCGAGGAACAGCACCAGCCGGCCGCCCGGCTCGCCCGGCAGGGGCCCGTCGAGGGCGGTGAGGTCGCCGACCACCGGCTCGACGCGCAGGCCCGGGTACTCGGCGGCCAGCGCGCGGGCGGTGTCGAGGAGCATCTCGGTGCTGATGTCGACGGGCACGAACCGCGGCGCGCCCGCGCGCGCGGCGAGCACGTCCAGCAGCACCCGCGTCTTCTCGCAGGTCCCGGCCCCGAGCTCCACCACGGTCCCCGCCGCGCCCACGATGTCCGCGGCCCGCGCCCGCAGGATCTCGGCCTCCGCCCGGGTGGGGTAGTACTCGGCCAGCCGGGTGATCCGGTCGAACAGCAGGCTGCCCTTCTCGTCGTAGAACCACCGCGGCGGCACGGTCGGCGGGTCGCGGAAGAACCCCTCGCGCAGGTCCGATTCCAGCGCGGCGGTGTGGGGGTCGGCGGCCCTCGTCGTCATCGCGCGAGCCGCAGTCCCGTGGCCGCCCAGCGCGAGGCGGCGGGGAAGAAGTTCCGGTACGTCGGCCGGGTGTGGCCGGCGGGCGTGAGGGCGCTGCCGCCGCGCAGGACGTGCTGGTCGGACATGAACTTGCCGTTGTACTCGCCGGCCGCGCCCTCCTCGGCGACGAACCCGGGATAGGGCAGGTAGGCGCTGGCGGTCCACTCCCACACGCCGCCGGTCGCGCGCTCGCCCGCGGGCAGCGGATGGCAGCGCGCGGGGTCGAGCTCGTCGCGAACGGGCCACCCGCCGGCGGCGACCTCCCACTCGAACTCGGTGGGCAGCCGCGCGCCGGCCCAGCGGGCGTAGGCGTCGGCCTCGTAGAAGGAGACGTGGAGGACGGGCTCGGCGCCGACCACCGGGCGCCGGCCCGAGAGGGTGAAGGTGGTCCACCCGCCGTCGGCCTCGCGCCGCCAGTAGCCGGGCGCGTCCCAGCCCTCGGCCTGCACGGTGGCCCAGCCGTCGGAGAGCCACAGCTCGGGGCGGGAGTACCCGCCGTCGGCCATGAACCGCGTCCAGTCGGCCACCGTCACCTGCCGGGTGGCCAC
>DIAZ01000010.1:9898-18812 GCA_002415925.1 Dietzia sp. UBA5065
GAGAAGAGGTGCTTGAGGTCCATGAGCAGGAGCTCCTGGTGCTGCTGCTCGTGGTGGCAGCCCAGTTCGAGCAGCTCCAGCCCCCGCTCGTCGACCCGGCCCGCCTCGAGGGCCGCCACCACCTCGCTGTCGACCCGCGCGCGGAAGTCCCCGATCTCCGCCACGCCCGGTCGGGTGATGAGGCCCCGCTCGGGCCGGGGTTGCCGCGGGCCCACGGCCTCGTAGTAGGAGTTGAACAGGAACCGGAAGATCGGCTCGGGCGGGGCGTACCCGGGCAGCCCGCCCAGGACGAACTCCTCGAAGAACCAGGTGGTGTGCGCGCGGTGCCAGGCGGCGGGGCTGGCCGCGGTCATGGACTGCGGGACCTGGTCCTCGGGGCTGAGCCGGGAGGCCAGCCGGTCGGTGAGGCCGCGGACCCGGAGGAACCTCCCGATCGCGGTCTCGGCGGTCGGTGCGGCGGTGACGTCTCCGACGGTCATGGGTTCCCCCGTGGGTCGTGGTCGGCGGTGGGTCGTGGTCGGCGGTCGGGTTGCCGCCAGAGTAACCACGCCGGGCGCTACGTCACACCGCTGGCAGTCCCACCGGCGCGGCCGCGGCGAGGTTGCGGCGCTCGTGCTCCAGCAGCCGGAGCCGGTGGCCGGGGCAGCGGCCCATCCCGCCGTCGGCGCGGATCACGCGGTGCACGGGGATGACCAACGGCACGGGGACGAGGCTGCACAGCCGCCCGACCCTGCGGGCGGTGCGGGGCCGCCCGGCGTCCACGGCGATCTGCCCGTAGGTCGCGGTCTGGCCGTAGGGGATGTGCTGGATCTCGCGGTAGACCTCGCGAGAGAAGCCGTCGTGCACGCCCGCGGCCGCCCAGTCCACCGGGACGTCGAACCCGCGCAGCTCACCGGCGCAGTACGCCCGGAGCTGGTCCGCCAGGCGGGCCAGGTGGCCGGCCGCCGCGCCGGGGTCGGGGTCGCGCGCCTCGTCGCGCTCGCGGGCGTCCGGCACCGCCGCGTCCACCAGCACCGCGCCCGGCCCCACTAAGCCCGGCCCCACCCACTCCACCCGCGCGATCCCGAGCGCCGTGGCCTCGGCGACCATCCGCCCGGCGGCCGTGTCGAGCACCCGCACGAGCGCCGCGCTCACACCACGCTCGGCCGGTCCGGGTCGGTGACGTCGGCGTTGGCGGCGTCGAGCAGCCCGAACAGCGCGTCGGCGCCGTCGCGGCCGATCGCGGACATCTCCGCGGTGGTGATGGGCACGGCCTGCAGTCGCGTGAGCAGCGGCCCGGTGCCGTCGGGGCCGCCGGTCTCGTCCACCACCTGCAGCTCGGGCCACAGGAACGGCGGGGTGAGGACCAGGTGCTCGCAGCGCCGACCCGTGTCGACCAGGCCCACCGCGCCCGGGATCACCGCGCCGGGCGCCACGTGGATGGAGCCGGTGGCCACGGCCAGGGCGCACGCGTCCAGGACGTCGGCCATGGCGCGGTGCCCGGTGCGGCCGACGGTGACGAACTCGCTGCGGATCTGTCGCCCCTCGGGCGTGGTGACGTTGGTGGGGAGCTCGCGCGCGCCGATGGTGGCATAGGTGGAGAACCCCGGCGCGGGCATGTCGTCGACGACGACGATGTCGCAATGCCACTCGGTGGTGTTTCCCTCCTCATCCGGCTCGGTCTCGTGCGGATACCGCAGGACGCGGACGGAGGACTGCCCGCCGAGGATGCCTTCCAGACCTCCGAGGTCCGCCGTGTCCGGGCCGGCGAGATGGTGTTCTTCGGTCATTTCAGAGCCCTCAGTCGCGGTTCGAGATCGGTGGAGAACAGGTCGAGGAAGCGCTTCTGGTCGTGGCCGGGCGCGTGGAAGACCAGGTGGTTCAGTCCCGCGTCGACGTACTGCTTGACCTGCTCCACGGCGTCGTCGGGGTCGGAGGTGACGATCCAGCGCTTGGCGACCTGCTCGATGGGCAGTTCGTCGGCCAGTCGTTCCATCTCGCGCGGCGAGTCCACGGAGTGCTTCTGCTCGGGGGTGAGTGAGAGTGGCGCCCAGAAGCGGCAGTTCTCCAGGGCTGCGGCCGGGTCCGGGTCGTAGCTGATCTTGATCTCGATCATCCGGTCGATGGCCGAGGAGTCGCGCTCGTTGATCCCCGCGCCCTCGTCGACGGCCGGCAGCAGCTTGTCGGTGTAGAGGCCCATGCCCTTGCCGGAGGTGCAGATGAAGCCGTCGCCCACCCGGCCCGCGTACTTGGCCACGACCGGGCCGCCGGCGGCGATGTACACCGGGACGCCGTCGGCGGGCACGTCGTAGAGGAAGGCGTCCTTGGTGGTGTAGTAGTCACCCTCGAAGGTGGTGGTCTCTCCGGTCCACAGCTCGCGCATGAGGCGGACGGATTCGCGGAGGCGGGCGAAGCGCTCCTTGAACTCCGGCCACTCACCCTGGTGGCCGGTGGCGATCTCGTTGAGCGCCTCGCCGGTGCCGACGCCCAGGAAGATGCGGTTCGGGTACAGGCACGCCATGGTGGCGAAGGCCTGGGCGAGCACGGCGGGGTTGTAGCGGAAGGTCGGCGTGAGCACCGAGGTCCCGAGCTGCAGTCGCTCGGTGCGCTCCCCCACCGCGGTCATCCACGACAGGGAGAACGGCGCATGCCCGCCATCGTGACGCCACGGCTGGAAATGATCGGAGACCGTGGCCGAGTCCATGCCCGCCTGCTCGGCCAGGACCGCGTATTCCACGAGGTCTCGGGGGCCGAACTGCTCGGCTGACGCCTTGTAGCCGAGCTTCAGGGGCGGGGTGTCGGGCATCGGCTTCTCCTCGGGTCGGTTCGGGAAACGGTACTGCGCGGCAAATACGGACTGCGATCCAGCCTACGGCGCACGCGCGCTGCGGTTCTGACATCCGAACGCCACTACCCACGCCGTCACACCAGGCAGGGCGAGCGTCCACCGCGCTCACACTGCGTCCATGCCAGCCGATTGCGCGCGCATTAAGCGGGACTTTACTTTTTCTCTTGGGCGTCTAAGAGTCTTCTCGGATTCAGGACACATATCACGCAGGGGCGTATCGCTCGGCGGGCCCGGATCCCCGACGCTTCTGCCCCGGGCAGGTCTCGGTGCCCCTTCCCCCGCAAGAAAGGCCTGCGAATGACCGCGCAATCCCCTCTCACCCCCGACGCCCAGAAGAAGGCGGACAGCCGCCGCAAGCGCAAGGCGATCCTCGCCGGCGGCGTGGTCCTCGGCCTCGGCGCCGCGGTGACCCTGGCCGCGTGGTCGGATGACGTGTTTGCGAGCGGCACGTTCAACACCGGCACCTTTGAACTCGAGGGCAACGTCACCACAACGAATGTGACGGCACCCTTCGCCGGCACCACGGGCTGGGACAAGTACGACTCCGCACCAGGGGGCGAATTGAGGTTCGACCAGGCTCTGACTGGCGGCACCGCCATCGAGCTGCAGCCGAACGAAGAGGTCTTTGCGCCGATCACACTCCGCCTCTCCCCGGAAACCACGATCGCTGGCACATTCGTTCTGAACGAAGTGGGTTTCGCCAGCGGCTTCGACACCGACCTGTCAGGCAACATCGCATACCGCGTCATTGACGGCACGACCGCCACCGCCTGCAACGATCAGACCCCGGGCGGCACGGATTGGGCCAACGGAACCGTTGTCGGAACCGGACCTACCGCTCCCACAACAATCGGAACCGCCCTTCCGTTGTCTGCCGCCGCTGCGGATTCCGACCAGCTCTGCCTTGGCGTCACATTGACCGCCAACACAGATGCGGTTAAGGCCGCAACCGCCACAACCATCACCTGGCGGTTCACCGCCACCGCCAACACCTGATCACCGCCGACCCGGCTCAGCGAGCAGCTGACGCACGGTCGTGATCTACCCCCTCGGGCGGGACCGCTCAGCGGTCCCGCCCGACCACTCCACCCCGGAAGCAGATTATGAGCGACTCGCCCGCCCCCTCCGTCAAGCTGGACCGCAACCGCAAGCGCAAGGCGCTTCTTGCCGGCGGAGTCGTCCTGGGCCTCGGCGCGACCATGACTCTCGCCGCCTGGACGGATGACGTGTGGGTGAACAGCACGTTCTCATCGGGGAAGTTCAACGTCCAAGCCGCTGTCGACAGCGGCGGCACGGCTTGGGCTGAACACGCGACATCGCCGGGCGGCGCGCTGACCTTCACCGTAGCCGCGACTGCTGCCGCGATGACGCCCAGCGACTCCGTATACGCCCCGATCAACTTCAGGGTGGACCCGAGCGCGAACAGCTACGACGCCGAGATCAGGCTCTCGACCGCGCCGTCGGGTGCCGCAGTCTCCAACTTGGCCAACAACGCGCTGTTCTCGAACCTCACCGTCGCCATCTACAAGCTGGCGCCCGCCTCCTGCACCGCCGCGGGAACGGGCGCAGCCACTCCGGTGGTCACCGGGCCGTTGACGACCACCTATACCGCGAGTCCGTTCTTCACTCTTTCGAAGACCGCGTCTCCAGACACGACTCCGCAGGCTCTCTGCTTCAAGATCACGTTGAACGCCAGCGCACCGGCGGACGTGAGGGGCGGCACCACGGGCCAGCTGGTGTGGAAGTTCGACGCCAAGTCCGTCTGACCAGGATTCGGCTACCACCAGACCTTGACGCAGCTTCCCGAAGGACGTGATGACTTGTCGACAACGAAGTCGTGCGTGTTGACACGGTCCCGGCACGCGGGCCTGGCAGAGGCGCCCGTGGCGCCCGCGAAGAGGCCCGCGCTGCGACCACTCGGAGCGTCGACGTGAGCGTCGCCATGTCCCGATCGACTGGGGATGCCACAGGGAAGGCGGACTCCACCGCCCCGACCTCGACCCGCAGGAGCATCTGGTCCGCCGTCGAAGACGGGATACTCACGGTGCTCGCGGTCCTGGGCGCGATATGCATCGTCGCGACGATCGCCGCGTTCGCCCTCAACATCAGCCTGATCATGTTCAAGACCGGGTCGATGTCACCGACCATCCCGACCGGCTCGCTCGCCGTCGTCAGACAGATCCCGGCGTCCGACATCCGCGTCGGCGATGTGACGACGGTGTCACGCGGCGAGGATCAACTTCCCGTGACGCACCGGGTCGTCTCCACCACGCCAGTCGGCAACGGCGTGTACTCGATCGAAATGAAGGGTGACGCCAACGACTCACCCGATTCCCAGCCATACGAGGTGACCGAGGTCAGAAAGGTCCTGTGGCACGCACCCGGTCTCGCCTACGTGGTGTCGGCGGTCAGTCAACCCAAGTACATGGCGGGGATCACGGTCGCGGCGTCCCTGCTGGTGGTCTGGGCTTTCTGGCCCCGCAAGCAGCACGCTCAACCCCAGGAAGTAACGGAATGACAAGACGACCGGGCAGATGGAGGGCCGCGGTCATGGCCGTCGCCACACTCGCGATGCTGGGGACCACGGCTACGAGCGTGGCTCCCATTGAACTGACCGAGGCGGCCTGGACCGATAGCGTCCACGCTAACGCCAGCTTTACCGCCAGCCAGTATGTCGGGATCAATTACGCGCGGGGGTTGGGAGCCTATGGCGAATTCGTGCGCGACTACTCCTTCTTGAGCGGCGCAGAGGCGATGGACGGATATGAGGCAACGCGGACGACAGGTCAGAACCCCGTAACTCAGACCAATAACACGCCATTCAGTAACGAATCGGCTCTACTCGCCCTGCCGTTCGCCATGTCGGGTGTGCGTTGCGCGCGCGCCGCACCGCCCGGCACGGAGTGTGCCCTAGCAAGTACTGCGACCAGCTACGCCTTGGCGGATGTCACCGAGTTCAGGGTGCATGCAACGAACCCCTTTGGCGTCCCGACCACGCCGCTTGTCGTCTACGAACCGTCGTCCTCAACCAACCCGCTTCGAGTTTCAGCGAGCTGTAACCCAGGTACGTCTGGTAACACGGGGCTGGCGGGAAGCGGATCGTTCACTCTCGGCAGCGGGGCCAGCACCAAGACTCTGGCTCTTCCCACCAAGGCAGCACCTCGGAAGCAGCAAGTCCGAGAAACGAGTTCCTACAGATATCGCGTCGCTCTTCTCTACACCGAGGACACGGCTCTCAACTCGGCATGGGCGCAAGTCGCCATCAATATCCGGGCCACTAACCCTAGTGGTACCACCACTTACTGGTCGGTCGACGCGATTCTTGCCAGAGCCGAATGCGGAAACTCTCAGCCGTTGCCGGGCTTACCTACCCGACCCACACAATCTAACCCCGCCGTTGTATGGGACACAAGCTTCCCAAACTCAGCCTCTGCCCCCCTGGCGCCACTAGCCGCATCCGATCCCGACCCCGGTCTTTCGACTGAACGCGGGGAAGATGTCCAATCCGCCCCGTCGGTGGACGGTCTCCCCGCAACCAGCGAAGCCGGACACACCGCCACCACGACGTCGACCACCGCCAGCCGCTTCGCTACGTCGACGCGGCCCAGCACAAGTACCGCCACGCGCATGCCGGCCTCCACGACGCAGGTCCCCACCGCCACCACGCCCAAGACCACCACCACCCCGCCGGCCACTAAGACCCTCACCTCGACGTCGGCAGCGCCCGCGGTCGTCATTCCCGATGAGCCCAGGCCGCTCTCACTCTCTGCTCGACTCGAAGACGTCGGGACCGCGACCGTGGGCGGCGATGACCTCGTCGTCGTCACCCCGGGCACCACCGTCCCCACCGACGCACAGCAGGGGCTCGCGGCCCTGGAGATCTGGCTGAGCGGCGGCGACCCCGGCGACACGTGGGCCACCTTCACCTCGGACGATGCCGAGCAGGACGGCTGGCGCTGGGCGGCCGTCAACCAGACAACCGGCACCGTGGTCTACATCCGCTGACGATCGGCCTACGCAGGCCCGGGAGTGATCTCGGCCACACTCGGGGCGGCTGTAACGATGCTGCGAGCCCCGACCATAAACTAGGTGAACCGGCGATCACTGCGGCCCCGCCCGCACCAGAGCCCCCTCCTCTGGACCGATCTCCACCAGACGGCCCCTCGGAGGAGTCATGCGCATCCGGCACGCGGCGACCACACTGGTCGCACTCGGTGCCGCCTCCGTCTGCGCACTCGGCGCGACTGTGATCGTCCAGGACCGCGAAGCGCAGACCCGCGAGTCCGAACTGCGCAGCTCGGCGTGGTCCGTCCAGGCGTCCACCGACTTCGGTACGACCTGGACCGCGCCCATCTCCTCCTACGGCGGCCACTTCCCCGTCCGCGTGGACACGGCCGGCCTGCGCAACCGCTCCGCCTACCAACCCCTGACACTGCGCACCACCGTCGACTCCCGGTCCGACGCCCACGTCGACATCGGCGAGGGTGCGCTCGTCGAGGGCGACCCCGAGACCGCGTCCCACGTACGGGTCCGGGCCGTCTCGGCCAGCGGCGGAGCATGCGCCGCGCCGGCGTTCGATCTCGACTCGCCCAGCATCCTCGCCGGCGACAGTGACCGCCCGGTGCCACTCGACGCGCCGACCGTCGACGAGCCGCTGGTCCTGCCCGGCGCCACCCGCACCACGCCCGGATCCCCGGTCACCGTGTGTCTCGAGCTGAGCATGGACGCGGCCGCCCCGGCCACCGACTCGATGCTCACGCTGGCCTGGCCGGTCGACATCGCCCGCGGCGACGCCGACTCCTAGCCGGCCCGGCGCAGCCCCCAGCCCGGCCCGGCCGAGCGCAGCCACCACCCCACCGCGCGCCGGCCCGACCCCGGACGCTCAGCGGCGCCCGGCGGCCTCGGCATAAATCCGCGCATGGGCCGCGATGACGCTCGTCGGATCAGCGCCCGCGACCCGCGGCGGGACGGCCCGGGGATTCTCCAACGCCGCCCGCACCGCCACCGCCACCGCGGACGGATCGCGGGGATCGTAGATCTCCCCGGAATGATCGCCCGGATCGCAACAGTCGAACCACTGCTCCCGCAGGAACCCCACCGCCGGGAACACCGGCGACACGCCCAGGTCGCGGCACAACTCCAACCAGGTGGAATGGGTGGCGAAGCGGTACGGCAACACACACACGTCGAGCGCGGCGAACTCGGGCAGCAACGGCGCCAGGTCCAGCGACTCGTACCGCACCAACCGCACCGACTCCCAGCCGCCCTCGGCCGCCAGCTCCGCCACCAGATGGTGCCCACCGGCCTCGCGGTCCTCGCCGCACGCGTCGCGCCACGCCTGCGCCTCCACGACGATCCGCAGGTGCGCGCCCCGCCGCCCGTGGGCGACGGGCGCCAGCTGGTCCAGCAGCTCCGGGCCGTCGATGTTCTCGCCCATCCGCTCCAGCAACACCCCCACCACCACCGGATCGCCGGGACCGCGCAGGTGCTTGCCGGCGCGGATGGCGGAGGAGACCTAGTCCTCGTCCAGCAGCCGCGGGTGCGGCACGACCACCGGTTCGACGCCCCACCGCACCCACAGTTCGTACGCCGCCACCTCGGTCAGCGTCACCACCGCCGCGGCGGCCTCGACCAGCGTGCCGGTGTGATCGCGGTGCGGGAGTTCGTCCTCGTGGGACGGGTAGACGATGTCGTGGACGGTGAGCACCATCGGCACCTCAGACCGCGCCAGGTGCTCCACCACGCCGTCGGCGCTCTCGGGCTCCAGGTAGTCGTAGCCGAAGTGCACGTGCGCCACGTCCAGGTGGTCCAGCGGGTGGCCGTCGAGGTGGATCTCGCCGGAGGCCGGATGCGCGGGGTCGTGCTCGGCGGGGGTGGCCGCGTCCGCCGGGGTCTGGCCGAGGACCACCCCCGGCCGCACCGGAACCAGCTCGACGTGGTCCAACCCGTCCAGGCCGGTGATGCGGCGCACCGCGGGATGCGCGGCGGGAAGCACCGCAACGCGGGTCACCGACCCACCCCCATGTGAGCGCATGGAACTTAGCCTAGACCCCTGCGCAGGTCGTCGATCAGGTCTCCGGCGAACTC
>DIAZ01000010.1:19050-19910 GCA_002415925.1 Dietzia sp. UBA5065
CCGAACGTCACCACCGACCCACCGCCCGACATCTGCGCCCGCGCCAGCTCGTGCTGCGGGTGCGACTCCAGCATCGGGTACGCCACCCAGTCCACGGCGGGGTGCGACTCGAGGAACCGCGCCACCTCCAGCGCGTTGGCCGACATCCGCTCCACCCGCAGGCTCATGGTCTCCAACCCCTTGAGCAGCACCCAGGCGTTGAACGCGCTCATCCCGAACCCGGCGTGGCGCATGAGGTTCTGCACCGGCCCGGAGATGAACTCCTCCGGCCCCAGCACGGCGCCGCCCAGGACGCGGCCCTGGCCGTCGATGTGCTTGGTGGTGGAGTAGACCACGATGTCCGCGCCCAGCTCGAGCGGCTTCTGGTGCAGGACGGTGGCAAAGACGTTGTCCACCACCACCTGCGCGCCGGCCGCATGGGCCAGCTCGCATACCGCGCGGACGTCCACCAGCTCCTGCATGGGATTGGAGGGGGACTCGAAGAACACGGCGTCGGTCGGCTCGCTCAACGCCTCGCGCCACT
This sequence comes from Dietzia sp. UBA5065, assembly GCA_002415925.1. Lineage (GTDB taxonomy): Bacteria > Actinomycetota > Actinomycetes > Mycobacteriales > Mycobacteriaceae > Dietzia. The sequence continues at coordinate 19,574 of DIAZ01000010.1, forward strand.
GGTCCAGATCGGCGCCGTCCACGAACACCGTCTCCACGCCCCAGCGCGGCAGTATCTCGTTGCAGATCACGAAGCAGGAACCGAACAGCGCCCGCGAGGCCACCAGGCGCGAGCCGTTGCCGCACAGCGCGGCCAGCGCCACGAACACCGCCGACATGCCGGAGCTGGTGGCGAAGCACGCCTCGGCGCCCTCGATCTGCCGCAGCCGCTCCTGGAACATCGCCACGGTGGGGTTGCCGTAGCGGGAGTAGACGAAGCGCTGGATGTCCCCGTTGAACGCCGCCTCCGCGGCCTCCGCCGACTCGTAGACGTAGCCGGAGTTGAGGAACATCGGCTC
>DIAZ01000010.1:20083-22234 GCA_002415925.1 Dietzia sp. UBA5065
CCGTCGGGGAGCTCGTTGTTCTTCATCCTGTGCTTTCTCGTAGAATGGGCGGGACTCGGTGGGCGCGGCGGGCCGCCGCGCCGGTCAGGACTGCCGCCAGGGCAGGCCCGCGACCTTCCAACCGTTGACCGTGCCGCGGTGGCCGGTGTCGTCCGGGTCGCCCTCGAACCCCTCGGCCACGTTGTAGGCGGGGCCGTAACCGGCGGCGGTGGCGGCGCTCGCGGCGGCCGCCGACCGGGCCCCGCTGCGGCACAGGAACAGCACCGGCGTGTCCGGGCCCAGGCCCGCCTCGGCGAGCTGCTCCACGAACCGCTGGTTGCGCTCGCCCGCCGAGGTCATCCACTCGATGCCCAGCGTGTGCTTGCCCAGCCCCGACAGGTCGGCACCGCCGACCCACTGCCACTCGGCGCTGGTGCGCACGTCCACCAGCACCGCGTCCGGCTCGCTCGCGAGCAGATCCCAGGCCTGATGCGGATCGAGGTCCCCCACGTAGTCGCTCATGGGAGACGATTATGCTCCCCCACCCGCCGTTCGGTCGGGTCGAGGTCCCCGGGTCGCCCATCTGTGCGACGATCGGGACATGACGACTCCCTCGGATTCCGTGTTGCGCGTGGCCGTCGTCGGATCCGGGCCCGCGGGCGTCTACGCGTGCGAGGCCCTGCTCACCTGGGCCGATCAGCACGGCCGGGACATCGTGGTGGACTGCCTGGACCGGCTCCCCGTGCCGTTCGGCCTGCTCCGCCACGGCGTGGCCCCCGACCACCCGCGCATCAAGGGCATCGCCCGCACGCTGGAGTCGATCGGCGCCGACCCGCGGATCCGCTTCCTGGGCAACGTCGAGTTCGGCCGCGACCTCACCGTGGCGGACGTGCCGCGGTTCTACCACGCGGCGGTGTTCGCCACCGGCGCGCTGGCCGACCGCGAGCTCGGCATCCCCGGCGAGCACCTCGCCGGCTCGTACGGCGCCGCGCAGTTCGTCACCTGGTACGACGGCCACCCCGACGCCGACCGCGACTGGGCCCTGACCGCCCGCCGCGCCGCCGTGGTGGGCGTGGGCAACGTGGCCCTGGACGTGGCCCGGATGCTCGTCCGCACCCCCGGGCAGCTCGAGGCCACCGACATCCCCGAGCACGTCCGCGAGGGCTTCTCCGCCAGCGCCACCCGGGTGGTGTCCGTGATCGGCCGGCGCGGCCCGGCGTACGCCAAGTTCACCCCGCTGGAGCTGCGGGAGATGGGCAAGGTGGAGGGCCTGACGATCGTGGTGGACCCCGCCGACCTGGAGTACGACGACGAGGCCCGCGATCACCTGGAGCATGATCGCCGGGCCGGGCAGGTCTGCGACCAACTGGCCGCGTGGGCGGCCGCGCAGGCGGAGGCCGGTCACGCCTCGGCCGACCAGGCCGAGGCCGCCGCCCTCTCCGCCGGCGGGCGCGTGGTGCGGTTCCGCTTCCACCGGTCCCCCGTCGAGGTGCTCGGCGTCGACGGCCGCGTGGCCGGCCTGCGCCTCGAGCGGACCGAGCCCGACGGCACGCGGGTGCGCGCCACCGGCGAGGTCGAGGAGATCGCCGTGGATGCCGTCTACCGGGCCGTGGGCTACCGGTCGGACCCGCTCGCCGGCGTGCCGTTCGACCCGTCCACCGCGACCATCCCCAACGACGGCGGGCGGGTGCTCACCGGGCCCGGCGGCGAGCCCGTGCGGGGGCTGTACACCGCCGGGTGGATCAAGCGCGGGCCCACCGGCGTGATCGGCACCAACCGCCACTGCGCGGTGGACACGGTGGACCTGCTGATCGCCGACCTCGACGCCGGCGCCCTGGCAGAGCCCGAGCGCACCGACCCGCAGGCCGTGCGCGACCTGCTGGCCGAGCGCGGGGTGACCGTGGTGGACGGCTCCGGCTGGGCCGCGATCGACGCCCGCGAGCGCTCGCTCGGACGGGCCGCCGGCCGCGAACGCACCAAGCTCGGCAGCCGCGCGGCGATGCTCGACGTGGCCGCCGCCGGCTGACCGCCCCCCACCCACCGCCCCCCTCCGGATCCGCTACCCCGCTGCACGATCCGCTGCCCGCATGCAGATAGCGGATCGTGCAGCGGGGTAGCCGACTTGCCGAGTGCGGTCGGCGCGGGGCCCAGCCGGCCTCGGACTCACTCGGT
>DIAZ01000174.1:0-6503 GCA_002415925.1 Dietzia sp. UBA5065
AGATGTGTATAAGAGACAGCGTCGGGACCGTCACCGCGGGGACCATCGTCCGCCTCGCCGCCCCGGCCGGTGACTTCCACCTGCCGTCGCCGACGCCGCCGAAGCTGATGTTCGTCACCGCGGGGTCGGGGATCACCCCGGTGATGGGGATGCTCCGCTCGCTGGACAGGCGCTCGGTCGACGAGGGGTTCCCCGACGTGGTCCACGTCCACTCGATCCGCACCCCCGAGGACAGCCTGTTCCACGACGAGCTCCTGGCGCTGGAGAAGACCCAGCCGGGCTACACCCTGCACCTGCGGGTCACCAGCGAGCAGGGCAGGATCGACGCGCGGCAGATGTCGGAGCTGGTCCCGGACTGGGCCGAGCGCCCGACCTGGGCCTGTGGCCCCTCGGCGATGCTCGACGAGCTCACCGACCACTTCGACGACACCGATCGCGACGACCTCCACGTGGAGCGGTTCACCGTCAACCGCGACGCGGGGGCGTCGGGCGGGACGGTCACCTTCGGGTCCACGGGTAAGACGGTGGAGCTCGACGGCGCCACGACGATCCTCGAGGGCGGCGAGAGCGTCGGGGTGCAGATGCCCTTCGGGTGCCGCATGGGCATCTGCCAGACCTGCGTGGTCGGGCTGGACGAGGGGCACGTCCGCGACCTGCGCAACGGAACCGATCACGGTCCCGGGGAGCGGATCCAGACCTGCGTCTCGGTGGCCCTCGGGGACGTCGAGCTCAAGCTCTGACGTCGGGCGGGGGCCCGGATCGGGCCGGGGGGATCAGTCCGGATCGGTCCCCAGCGCCCACGCGTCGTTGGACTGGAGGGCGCCGAGCAGTTCCCGGACCGCGAGCGCCCGGCGGTGCGCGGCGGGGTCGGTGACGGCGTCGAACCGGCACTCGGGGTCCGCGGGCGGGCCCTGGTGAGTGCACCCCCGCGGGCACTCCTGCGCGATCTCGTGGAGATCGGAGAACGCGGCCACCACGTCGTCGGGCGACACGTGCGCCAGGCCGAAGCTCCGGATCCCGGGGGTGTCCACCACCCAGCCGTCCGTGCCCAGCTCGAGGGCGACGGACTGCGTGGACGTGTGGCGACCCTTGCCCACCCCGGAGACCACGCCGGTCGCCCGGTGCGCGTCGGGGATGAGCCGGTTGACCAGCGTCGACTTGCCGACCCCGGAGTGGCCGATCATCGCGGAGATCCGGCCGTCGATCCGCTCGTGGAGCGCGGCCAGGTCGTCGTCGATCCCCACCTGCAACACGGGGACGTCGAGTGCGTCGAACTCGGCGGCGAAGACCGACGGGTCGTCGAGGTCGCCCTTGGTCAGGCAGATCACCGGTTCCAGGCCGCCGGTGTAGGCCGCCACCAGCGCGCGGGCGACGAACCCCGCCCGCGGCGGGGGGTCCGCCACCGCCACCACGATGAGCAGCAGTTCCGCGTTGGCCACCACCACGCGCTCGTACGGGTCCGAGTCGTCGGCGGTCCGCCGCAGGACGGTGCTCCGCTCCTCCACGCGGACGATCCGGGACAGGGTGTCGCGGGTGCCGGTGAGGTCGCCGACCACGCCCACGTGGTCACCCACGACGATCGGCGTGCGCCCCAGTTCCCGGGCCCGCATGGTGACGATCCGGGTCCCGGCCACGTGGTCCGGGCCGTCGTCGAGGAGGACACACCCCCAGCGGCCGCGGTCGACGCTCACCACCATCGCGGACGCGGCGTCGGCGTGGCTCGGGCGCCGTTTGGTCCGTGGGCGCGACCCCTTGCCGGGCCGGATCCGGATGTCGGATTCGTCCCAGCCGCGCGCCCCGGTGCCGCCCCGTCCGCCCGCCATGGCCGGTGTCAGCCCCGCCCGGCGAGCATGTCCGCCCACATGCGGGTGAAACCGGGCATGGTCTTGGAGGTGGACTCGATGTCGTCCACCTCGACGCCCTGCGCCACCAGGCCGATGATCGCGCCGGCGGTGGCCATCCGGTGGTCGGCGTAGGCGCGCCACGGGGCACCGCGCAGTGGTCCGGGCGTGATCTCGAGGCCGTCGTCCAGCTCGGTGACCCCGCAGCCCACGGCGCCGAGTTCGGCGGCGAGCGCGGCGAGTCGGTCGGTCTCGTGCCCGCGCAGGTGCGCGATCCCGGTCAGGCGCGACGGACCGTCGGCCACCGCGCACAGCGCGGCGACGGTGGGTGTGAGCTCGCCGATGGCGGACAGGTCCAGGTCGACGGGCGACAGGCGTGGGGGCCCGACGACGACGAGGGTGCCGTGGCCGGATCCGTCGGCGCCCTCGAGCGACACCGACGCGCCCATGTCACGGAGGATCCCGCGGATGGCGTCCCCGGGCTGGGTGGTGGACTCCGGCCAGTGGGGCACCCGGACGGTTCCCCCGGTGACCGCGGCCGCGGCCAGGAACGGGGTCGCGTTGGACAGGTCGGGCTCCACCACCCGGTCGACGGCGGAGATCGTCCCGGCGGTCACCCGCCAGGACGAGGGATCCGGCCGGACCACCTCCACCCCGGACTCGCGGAGCATCTCCAGGGTCATCTCGATGTGCGGGCCGGAGGGGACGGGGGAGCGGCCGACGTGGACCAGCTCGAGTCCCTCGTCGAACCGCGCGGCGGACAGCAGGAGTCCCGAGACGAACTGGGAGGAGGCGGAGGCGTCCATCTCCACGCGTCCCCCGCGGAGCGCGCCCGTTCCGGTGACGGAGAAGGGGAGGCTGTCCCCGACGATCTCCGCCCCCAGGGCGCGCAGTGCGTCGAGGACGGTGGCCTGCGGGCGCACCCGCGCCGCGGGATCACCGTCGAAGGTCGAGGTGCCGGTGGCGAGCGCGGCGACGGGGGGGACGAACCGCATGACGGTCCCCGCCAGGCCGCACTCGACGTCCGCCCCGCGCAACGCGCCGGGGGTGATGACCAGCTCGGTGTCGTCCGGCGCGAGCGGACCGGAGGGGCCCTCGACGCGTGCGCCCAGCGCCGTGAGGGCACCGATCATGAGGTCGGTGTCGCGGCTCCGCAGCGTCCCGCCCAGCCGGGAGGGCGAGTCCGCCAGCGCGGCCAGGACCAGAGCCCGATTCGTCAGCGACTTGGATCCGGGTACGAGGACCTCGGCGTGCACGGGCGCGGCGGCGACGGGGGCGTTCCAATGACTCACCTGGTCATTGTCGCCCATCGGCGCCGTTCCCGCCGGATCCGGGTGCGAGGATGGATGCCATGTGTGGACGGTTCTCGCTCTCCTCCGACCCGGTGCGACTGGCGGTGGAACTCGACGCCGTCGACGAGGCGTCCTCGCCGCCCCCGGGGCTGTGGCCCGCCGAGGGGCCCCGCTCCCCGCGGTTCAACATCGCCCCCACCACCACGATCCCGGTCCTGGCGCTGGACGTCCCCCGGGAACGGCTGGACCGCCCGGGCGGGCCGGAGCGTGTCCTGCGGGCGATGAGGTGGGGCCTGGTCCCGTCGTGGGCCAGGGAGGGACAGCGTCTCCCGACCCTGTTCAACGCGCGCGTCGAGACGGCGTTCTCCAAGCCGTCGTTCCGCTCCGCGGTCGCCCGGCGCCACTGTGTGGTGCCCATGGACGGGTGGTACGAGTGGGTGCCGGGGGAGCCCGCGGAGACCGGCGGCGGGGCAGGCCTCAAGCAGCCGTTCCACATGAGCCTCCCCGGGGACCGGGGGCTGCTCATGGCGGGCCTGTGGGAGGCCCGGCGCGACCCCGGGGACGAGGCCGTCACGCAGCTGTCGTGCACGATCCTCACCACCGAGGCGCTGGGCCCGCTGCGCGCGGTGCACGACCGCATGCCGCTGGTGGTGGATCCGTCCGTGGTGTCGGACTGGCTGGACCCCTCGGTGATCGGCGACCCACGGGCCCTGGTCGACGGCGCGGGCGGGGACCTGGACCGGTGGGCGCACTCGGTGCAGATCACGCCGGTCTCGCGCGCGGTCTCGAACGCCCGGAACGAGGGGCCGGAGCTGGTCCGGCCTGTGGACCCCGGGGAGGGGACCCTCTTCTAGGACCGTCCGGTGGTGATCGTGGCCGTCACCGCGTCGGTCAGCCCGACGAGGTCCGTCGGTGCGAGTTCGATCTCCCACCCGCGCCGACCGGCGCTGCAGAGGATCGTGGGGTGGCCGAGGGCCGAGTCGTCGACGAGGGTGGGCAGAGGCCGCTTCTGACCGAGCGGCGAGACCCCGCCGAGCACGTAGCCGGTCGACCTCTCCACCAGGTCCACGCCGGCGAGCGCGGCCCTGCCGCAGCCGAGCGCGGCCGCGGCGGCCCTGAGGTCGAGCATGGAGGTCACGGGGAGGACCGCGACCGCCAGCGGGATCCTGGAGCCCGCCGGGGGCCTGTCGGTGGCCAGGACCAGGGTCTTGAACACCCGGGCGGCCTCCACGCCGAGACGGTCGACCATCACGCGGGCGGCCTCGTCCCCGAACGAGTCCCCGGATGCCCGGTAGGTGTGCACGAGGTGGTCGACGCCGGCGCGCCGGAGGGCGGCGAGGGCGGGGGTCGCGGCACCGGTGCCCGCGGCGCTCCGCCGGCGTCTGCTGCTCACGCCCCGACCCTAGCGTCGACGGCCGGACGGAATACCCCGTCGCTGTTGCGTGTTGGTGTAGTTCGAGTGCTCGGGGGTCGGCCCCGGGTCCGGGAAGGAGGGTGCCATGCGGACCGCGGTCCTCGACGCCCCCGGCGTGCGGTTAGACTCCGGGTCACCGACAGGTGAGGAGTTCCGGTTGCCGACCGAGTTGCAGCCCGACGAGGCCGACCAGCGCGAAGAGAAGTTCGAGGAGTTGGCCATGCCGCTCCTCGATCAGCTCTACGGCGCCGCGTTGCGGATGACCCGGAACCCGGCGGATGCCGAGGACCTGGTGCAGGAGGCCTACGCCAAGGCGTTCGCGGGTTTCCACTCGTTCAAGCAGGGGACCAACTTCCGGGCCTGGATGCATCGCATCCTCACCAACGCCTACATCAACCATTACCGGAAGCGTCAGCGCCAGCCCGCCCAGTACCCCACCGACGAGATCACGGACTGGCAGCTCGCCGCGGCCGCCGAACACACCTCGACAGGCCTGCGCTCGGCCGAGGTGGAGGCGATGGAGCTGCTGCCGGATGACGAGATCCGGGCCGCCCTCGCCCAGCTCCCCGAGGAGTTCCGGATGGCCGTGTACTACGCCGACGTCCAGGATCTGCCGTACAAGGAGATCGCGGAGATCATGGACACCCCCCTGGGGACCGTGATGTCGCGCCTGCACCGCGGTCGCAAGCAACTGCGGGAACTCCTCCGGGACGTGGCGGCCGAGCGGGGCTTTGGACGCGACCGGACCGAGGGGGCGAAGTGATGAGGGAACACGACCCGCGCCTGGACCGGATCGACTGCGAGGCGGCCCGCCGCGACCTGTCCCTGCTGGTGGACCTCGAATGCGACGACGCCTGTCGATCCCGGCTCGAACACCACCTGGCCGGGTGTGCGGCGTGCCGGGAACTGTTCCTGTCCGAGAGGCGGCTCAAGGCCAAGCTGTCGAGGTCCTGCTGCGAGAAGGCCCCCTCCGGGCTCCGCGAACGCCTCATGGTGGAGATCCGGCGCACGACGGTGACGACGACCGACGCCGACGGCACCACGGTCATCCGCCAGACGACCACGGTGGAGAGGCGCGACCACACCTGACACCGCACCGAGCACGAGGAAGGGCGGGCACCTGACCGGTGCCCGCCCTTCCTCGTGTCTGGTGGTCCGGACTCAGCTGTTCGGACGCTTGCCGTGGTTGGCGTTCTTCTTGCGGCGATCCCGCTTCTTGCGGCCACGCTTGCCCATGGTCGCCTCCTTTCGTCGGTGTACAAGTCTCCCACGAGAACCTCCGTGTGGTTGCATTGAGGTGTCCGGGGGCCGTCGTGAGGAAAGTAGAGGAACATACGTATGACTGAACAGGTCCGTGCCGAGATGGTCGCCAACGTCATGGAGGTCGTCGCGGGCGTCGGCACCGAGGTCGCCGAGGGCGACACGATCGTGCTCCTCGAATCGATGAAGATGGAGATCCCGGTGCTGTGCGAGACGGCCGGGACCGTCACCGAGGTGGCCGTCGCCTCGGGCGACGTCATTCAGGCGGGCGACCTCATCGCCGTCATCGACTGACCGGTCGATCACACGACGAAGGCCGGTTCCCGCTCCGGAGAGAGGGGAACCGGCCTCCGTGGCCTGAGGGGTCGTGTCAGACGGTGGTGCGGGTGCGGGCGCGACGACGCTTGAGCGCGCGACGCTCGTCCTCGCTCATGCCGCCCCAGACGCCGGCATCCTGGCCGGACTCGAGGGCCCAGGTCAGGCACTCGGCGGTGACGGGGCAGCGGTTGCAGACGATCTTCGCCTCCGCGATCTGGGCGAGTGCGGGTCCGGAATTGCCGACGGGGAAGAACAGCTCGGGGTCCTCGTCGCGGCAGATGGCCTTGTGGCGCCAGTCCATGGGAACTCCTTCGGTGTGAACCGTGGTGGGGTGGGCCGGACAAGGCGAAACGCCGTCGGCGCGCAGAGCTGTAGGAT
>DIAZ01000174.1:6545-35377 GCA_002415925.1 Dietzia sp. UBA5065
CCCGCTCCGCGGGCCCGCTCCGTGCGGAGGGGCTCCCGGTTAAGGACAGGCAAACAGGGTGTGTCTGCGTTGTTACGAGTGATCGTGCCACGATTCTGTGACAAGTCAACCCTCTTTTCCGGCGATGTGGCAAAGGTCACCCGCGTTGTCAAATCGTCCGGAAACCCCACACCAGCGGCCGATACGGGTGAATCGGAGCCCACTCCACATGGGTGATTCCGGTTCGCGAGGGGGCGCGACCTAGGCTGGAGCGGTGAACGTGAGACGACCAGACGACCATCGCCCCCCCGTTGATCGGCGGTCCGCGATACCCACTTCCGTGCGGGTGGCGGGATGGATCTCCGCCGTCCAGGGATTGATCGGGGTGGGGGTCGCGGTGGCGCTGCTGGTCCGCGCGGTCGGCGGTCACCGCGAGGAGACCGTGGTCATCAGCGGCTACGGGACCGCCATCTGGTTCGCGATCCTCGGTGGCGGTCTGCTCGCCGCGGGGATCGGGCTCCTGCAGGGTCGACGCTGGGGTCGTGGACTCGTGGTGATCGCCCAGTTGCTGCTGTTGTTCGTGGCGTGGTACGTGGGCGTGGGTTCGCAGCAGTACCTCGCCGGGATCGCCCTCGCGGTGGTGTGCGCGATCGCCCTGGTGTCGCTGTTCCGCAGGGACGCGATCGAGTGGTACGCGGTCTGATCCCCACCCGGACCCGGCGGGGCGGTCAGGCGATGAGCTTGTACGCGTAGATCGTTCCGGCGCCGCGCTCGTAGAGGATGTCGCCGATCTGCGCGAGGCCGGTGACGCCGTCGGTCCGGGGCGAGGTCGAGGGCAGGCGCCGGGTCTCGCGACCGGTGTCGTGGTCCAGGAGGGCGATACCCCCCTCGACCGGCATGAGTACCCAGTTCATCACGGTCTCGGCCGCGGGGTCGGGTGACCAGCCCCCGGTGAGGCCGGGGCCGGTCGAGCCGTCCGACTTCCAGGAGAGCCTGCCCGTCGAGACGTCGAAGGCGCGTGTCGTCTCGCCGTCGAACCACCGGGCCTGCTCGGTGTCCCCGGTCACGGTGTCCGGGGAGGGTTTGAGGGCGGGCTCCGCGCCCAGCGCGGCGATCGTCGAGTGCTCGGTGGGGGAGGTGTACCACTCCACGGTCCAAGCGGTGCCCCGCTGCTCCAGGGCCAGCACGCCGGCGTCGCTCACCTCGATGATCCACAGGCCGTCGGCGCCGGTCGGCGCGGAGGCGATGTCCTCCGGCTTGCGGTTGTCCTTCGGGACGGTCGCGGAGAGGGTGAGACGGACGGAGTCGTCGTCCGGGCACCGCTCGGTCACGGCGAATCTCTCGTCGGTGAGTCCCGCGGTGACCAGCGTGCAGCCGGTCCGGGGCTGCATCCCCGCCTCCTGGGGCGCGTCGACCTCGCCGTACTCCACCGTGCGGACCAGGTCGTCCCGCCAGATCTCGAGCCGCTCCGGGCTCAGCGCGAGCGCGTGTCGCCACGTGCTGCGCAGTTCCATGGTGTCGGGGAAGTGGCTCTGCCGGGTGCTCTTGTACTGCTGAGCGGTGGGATCGAGGGCGGTGACGTCGCTGCACCCGGAGGCGCCGTCGAACGCGGCCACCAGGGCGTCGGCGTAGAACGCGGCCGCGCAGAACCGGCCGGCGTGCGAATAGGCCCACCGCTCCTCACCCGACCCCGCGTCCCGGCCGACGAGCGTGCCGTCGGGGGACACGGTGACGAGGTTGCCCTTGGTGGTGAGCGGGGCCCCGGTCCCGCCGGAGTCGTGCGACCACAGCGGCTGGAGGGTGGTGGGAGGCTCGACCGCCGGGCCGTAGACGGGCTGGTCCGCGCCCGCGGCGCGGAGGCCGGATCGCGCGGCGCTGCCGGAGACGATCACCACCACGGCGAACAGCACCACGGCGACCGCGATGATCCCCGCGGTGAGGAGGTCGCGTCGTGTCCTCCGCTCGGAGGGAACGTCGACGAACGGCCGGCCGCGATGTCCGAAGCCACTTCTCGGTGTGCGCACGTGCCCTTCCTGGCTGCGGCGGGGGCGGGAATCAGTCCCGACCGGTGGACTCGGAGGAGGAGGGGCGGCGCCGGCGGCGTCGCCGACGCGGGGCGTCGTCCCCCGCGGTCGGGGCCTCCCCGGCGGCACCGGGTCCGGGCGGTGCCTGCGTCGTCGCCCGGGCGGAGTCCTCGCTCCGGGGACGACGCCGAGGGCTGCCGGAGCGGGTTCCGGAGTCGCGGCCGGCGCCGCGGTCGGTCGGAGTGCGGCCGGACCCGGTCCCGGTGGCGGCGCCCACGCGGCCCCCGGCACCCTCGGGGATCCCGAGTTCGGATCGCAGGTGCGCGGAGGTCGAGTAGGTCTCGGCGGGCTCGGCGTGGCCCAGTCCGAGTGCCTTGTCGATGAGTCCCCAGCGGGGCAGGTCGTCCCAGTCCACGAGGGTGACCGCGACGCCCTTGCGCCCGGCCCGACCGGTGCGGCCGATCCGGTGGACGTAGGTCTTCTCGTCCTCGGGGCACTGGTAGTTGATGACGTGGGTGACGTCGTCGACGTCGATCCCGCGCGCCGCGACGTCGGTCGCCACGAGCACGTCGACGTCCCCGGAACGGAAGGCCTTGAGCGACTTCTCGCGCGCGCCCTGGCCGAGGTCGCCGTGGATGGCCCCCACCCGGAAGCCGCGCTCGGCCAGGTCGTCGGCGAGCTTCTGCGCGGTGCGCTTGGTGCGGCAGAAGATCATGGAGGCCCCGCGACCGTCGGCCTGGAGGATCCGGGACACCAGCTCGGGTTTGTCCATGGAGTGGGCCCGGTAGACGTGCTGGGTGGTGTTCTCGTGCGTGGCGCCGGAGTCGGCGGCCTCGGCCCGGATGTGGGTGGGCTTGGTGAGGAACGTGCGCGCGAGGGTGATGATCGGCCCCGGCATGGTGGCCGAGAACAGCATGGTCTGCCGCTGGTCCGGGACCATCCGGAGGAGCTTCTCGATGTCCGGCAGGAAACCCAGGTCGAGCATCTCGTCGGCCTCGTCCAGGACCAGCACCTCGACCTTGCCCAGGACCAGCTTGGACTGGTTGGCCAGGTCGAGCAGGCGGCCGGGGGTCCCCACCACCACGTCGACGCCCTTCTCCAGGGCGTCGGTCTGCTGCTCGTAGGGCGTGCCGCCGTAGATGGCGAGCACCTTGAGCGGCCGGGTCCCCGAGCCGTGGGGGGCGGTGAGCCCGGTGGCGGCGATCTTCAGGTCCTGCGTGACCTGGATGCACAGCTCGCGGGTGGGGACGATGATGAGGGCCCGTGGGGTGCCGTCGAGCTCCCGGGTCTTCTCGCCCACGGAGATGCGGTTCAGGAGCGGGACCCCGAAACCGTAGGTCTTGCCCATGCCGGTGCGGGCCTGGCCGATGAGGTCCGACCCCGCCAGCGCCAACGGGAGGGTGAGCTCCTGGATGGCGAAGGTGTGGGTGATACCGCGCTCGGCGAGCGCGGTCACGATCTCGGGGCGGACGCCGAGCTCGGCGAAGCTGGGGGAGGAGTCCGAGGACGGAGCGTCCACGACGGCGGTCGTCGTGGCCATGCCGTCGACTTCACTGGTGGTGACATCTGTAGTGGACAGGGCGGTGCCTTTCTCGTCTCGCGCGCGGATGAATTCGGGCCGCTGGTGGGCGGGCTCGGCGAGCGGGGCGCGCACATTTCCACGCGGATCGGCGGTGACGGACCCGGCTCGAGCCGAGGACCGGGCGCGGGTGTGATCCACGTCAGCCCATCCTATCCCGTGCCGTCGCGGATCACGGAGTCTGGGCTAGCCTGGCTCCCACGTACCACCGAGGACGGCGTGACGTGCGTCGACGACGAGAAGGCAGGCACCGTGGAGGTCAAGATCGGCATCGCCGACAGCAATCGTGAGCTCGCGTTCAAGACGGGGATGTCCCCGGAGGACGTGGAGAAGCGGGTGGAGGCCGCGCTCACCGCCCAGGGCAGGTCGGTCCTGGAACTCGAGGACGAGAAGGGGCGCCGGTACCTCGTCTCCACCGACAAGGTGGCCTACGTGGAGATCGGCGAGACCGCTCGCCGCGCGGTCGGCTTCCTCTCCTGAGGGTCTAGCTCTGGCCGGGGCGGTCCGTGGACTGGCGCGGGATCTTGGACAGGCCGCCCCAGCAGAGGGTGACCGTCGTGGAGACGGCCTCCGCGCGGGGGATGGGCCGACCCGCGTCCAGCCAGTGGCCCGCGCTCACGCGACTCGCCCCCACCAGGCCCACGGCGAGGAGGCGGGATCGATGCGCGTCGAGCCCGGAGTCGCCGCGGACGAGGTCGTGCACGGCGTCGATGCACCCGTCGGTCGCCCGGTCGAGTTCGCGCCGGACGTCGAGGTCGCCGGACTCGGAGGAGAAGACCAGCCGGAAGCCGCGGGTGTCGGAGTCCGCGTAGGCGAAGAAGGTGTCCACCGCGGCCTCGACGCGGCGACGGTTGTCCGAGGTCGAGGTGAGCGCGGCCCTGATGCGGCCGAGCAACTCGTCCACGTGGTGGCGCAGGACCTCGATGTAGAGGTCGTGTTTGGAGTCGAAATGCTGGTAGAGCACCGGCTTCGAGACCCCGGCGAGGACGGCGATGTCGTCCATCCCGGAGGAATGGAACCCCTGGTCGACGAACACGGTCCCGGCGGCGTCGAGGAGTTGGCGGCGCCGGGCACCGCGGGGGAGCCGGGTGGCCCTGGCGCGCCCCGGGGCGGCGGGAAATGAACCGTCCGGGCTCGTCATGTGGTGGCTCCTGTCCTCCCGCGCACCCGGGTCGACAGCCGACCGGGCCAGACGGACAATACCCGCAGAGGCGGAGTGCCGGAGGAGGCGACCACCGGCCGTGTGGGATCGTGGAAGCCTTGACCGGAGCGGATGTGGAGGTGCGCGGATGAGCGACGGCCGTCGCGGGACGTCGGACGGTGTCGACATCGGGCCCACCGCGCGGGGAACCGCCGGGGGAGGCCGCGAGTCGCACTCTCCGTATTACCCGCCGCACGGTGAGCCGCTGCGTGCACCGTGGGATCCCGAGGAGCCGACGCCGGGCCGCCGGCGGTCGGTTCCGGGCGCCAGGGACCACCTGCGCAAGCAGACCCCGGTGGGCAGGTTCTTCACCACGTGGGGATGGCGGGCGTACGCCATCCCGGTCCTGATCGTGCTCACCGCGCTCGTCGTCGCGGACGCCGTGGCGGCGACGGGGCCGGGGGACGCCGGGACGGTCGCCGAGCCGGAGGCGCCCGGGATCGTCGGGGGACCCGCGGCGGGGGAGCTTCCCCCGAGCGGGAGACTCCCGGAGGGCGGGCCCTTCATCGAGGCCGGCAGTGGCGGGTTCCGGACCATCCCCGGCCGCACCGACCTGATCGGGCGCCCCACGGCCGAGCTGTTCAGCTACACCGTCGAGGTGGAGGACGGCGTCGACACGGTGGAGTTCGGCGGTGACGACTCGGTGGCCCGGATGGTCGACGCGACCCTGGCCAACCCCAAGAGCTGGACCGCGGACGGGGCGTTGGCGTTCCAACGGACCGATCAGGGCGAGCCGACGTTCAGGATCTCGCTCGCCAGCCCCCTCACGGTCCGTGAGAACTGCGGGTACGACATCGAGCTCGAGGCGAGTTGCTACAACGCCTCGACCGGGCGGGTCTACCTCAACCTCGCCCGCTGGGTGCGCGGGGCGCGGTCGTTCCAGGGCGACATCGGGTCGTACCGCCAGTACCTCGTCAACCACGAGGTCGGCCACGCCATCGGTTTCCCGGCCCACGAGCCCTGCCCGGCGGACGGTGCGCTGGCGCCGGTGATGATGCAGCAGACGTTCGGGGTGACCAACGCGGAGATCTTCCGCCTGGACCCCGAGGGCGTGGTCCCGGACAACGATGACACCTGCAGGTACAACGCGTGGCCGTTCCCCGACGGCCCGCCGACGGGGGGGTGAGCCGGGTGGGCGGCGCCACGGACTCGGGGCTGCCCCCGCTGGTGGACCCGGGTCCCGAGCTGACGTCCGACGATCGCGGACGCTATTCCCGTCACCTCCTGCTGGGGGCGATCGGCGACGAGGGACAGCGGCGCCTGCGCGCCGCGTCCGTGTTCGTGGTGGGAGCGGGCGGACTCGGGTCGCCGGTGCTCCTGTACCTCGCCGCGGCGGGCGTCGGGCGGATCACCGTGATCGACGACGACGAGGTGGACCTCGGGAACCTGCACCGGCAGGTGATCCACTCCGTTCCGGCGATCGGCCGACCGAAGGTGTACTCGGCCCGTGACCGGTTGGTCGAGTTGGCACCGGGGGTCGGGGTGACCCCGGTGCACGGCCGGCTGGACGCGCTGAACATCGGGGCTCTGATCGAGGGTCATCACCTGGTTGTGGACGGCAGTGACAACTTCGCGACGCGCTACCTGGTCTCCGATGCCTGTGAGATCGCCGGGATCCCGGTGATCTGGGGGACGATCGACCGTTTCCGTGCCCAGCTGGCCGTCTTCTGGTCCCGCCCGCCCGCGCCCGCGGCCGCCGTGACCCTCCGGGACCTGTACCCGGCCCCGCCACCCGCGGGGTCGGTCCCGAGCTGCGCCGAGGCCGGGGTGGTGGGCGCCCTGTGCGGCACGGTCGGATCGATGATGGCGATGGAGGCCGTCAAGCTCATCACCGGTGCGGGTCGCCCCCTGCTCGGTCGCCTGGTCCTGATGGACCTGCTCGAGTCCACCCACCGCACGGTGACGATCCGGCCCGACCCCTCGCGGCGACCGGTGACGGAGCTGCCGGACGGTGCCGGGGGCGCCTCGTGCGGGGTGTCCGACCTCGGCCGGATCGACGTGCCGACGGTCTCGGCGGCCGGCCTCGCGGAGGAACTCGCGCAGGCCGGTCCGTCCGGTGGCGTGGCCCCGGTCCTGGTCGACGTCCGGGGTGCCGGGGAGCGGTCGATCGCGACGATCGAGCCCTCGGTGTGGGTCCCCCTGGACTCGGTCGCCGAGGACGCGTCGGACCCGACCGGTGTCCTGGGTCGCGCCGCCGCCCGCGGGCCGCTGGTCGTGTACTGCAAGTCGGGGTCGCGGTCCGCCCGCGCGGCCGCGACGCTGTCGGACGCCGGATTCGCCGGGGTGCGCTCGCTCGAGGGCGGGATCGAGGCGTGGACCCGCGACGTCGACCCGTCCCTGCCCGGGTACTGACCGGTGGGGTGGGTACCGTGGTCGGCGTGAGCGACCATACTGTTCCCGACCACGTCCGCGGCGCCTTCGGCGTCGCCGACGGCCCGGCCGTCCCCGTGGCGGCCGGATCCGGGACGGGGTGGCTCGTCGCCTCGCCGGGCGGCCCGGTGGTCCTGCGCCCGGTCGCGGACGCCGCACTGGCCAACTGGTCGGCACGGGTGCGCGAGGAGATGGACGTCACCGGCCTGCGCGTGGCCCTGCCCATCCGGTCCAGGGACGGCAGGCACGTCGTCGGCGGGTGGCGTGCCGACCGGGCCGTCCCCGGACGCGCCGAGGCCCGCGCCGACGAGACCATCGCCTGGTCGGCCCGGATCAACGCCGCCCTCGACGGGGTCGAACGGCCCCGTCTGGTCCGTCGCCCCGCCACCAGGCCCTGGTCGGAGACGGACCTGTTCGCCTTCGCCGAGGCGGCCTCGTGGGACGGCGACCCCGAGCACGACCTCGCGCCCGGCATGGAGGACCGCGGGACCGTCTTCGCCACCCACCGCGCGGCGGCGTTGCTCGGCGCCACCGGCCTCATCCGGCTCCGGCGGCCGGTCGACCCGGGTGTGGGATCCGGGGTCGTCCACGGGGACCTCGCCCGCGGCCTGCTCTTCGACGCGTCGACCGAACCCGCCCTCACCGACGTGGTCCCCTACGTCCGGCCCGCGTCGTGGTCGGCGGCGGTCGTCGCGGTCGACCACCTCTCGTGGGGCACGGTCGACCCCGGGGTCCTCGCGCGCTGGCGCCACCTCGACCAGTGGCCGCAGATGGTGCTGCGCGCGGCCGTGTTCCGCCTGGCCGCCCACGCCCTGCACCCGGGGTCCCGCCCGGCGGCCGTGGACGGGCTGCAGGCTATGGCGCGTGCGGTCGAGGAATACGTCGGCGACGCGGACGCATGAGTCCCCGCTCCCCGCGGGCGGGGTCCCGGTCGGGCGCCCTCGCGGTCCCGGTGGTCGCCCTCGTCGGCGTCGTCCTGGTCTCGCTCAACCTCCGCACCGCCGTGACCTCGCTGAGCCCCCTGCTCGGGGTGATCGACGCGGAGATCGGCCTCGGCACCGGCGGGATGGGCCTGCTCGGGATGGTGCCGACGGCGATGTTCGCGCTCTGGGGTGTGCTCACCCCGATCGCGCTGCGCCGCATGGGCCTGGAGGCGCTGACCGTCCTGGCGATGGCCGCCGCCGCGTCCGGCCAGGTGGTGCGCGCCCTCGCCCCCGACCCCTGGGTGATGGGGGCCGGATCCCTCATCGCGCTGGCGGGGATGGGAATCGGGAACGTGGTGGCGCCGCCGCTGGTCAAGAAGTACTTCCCACAGCACGTCGCGGCGGCGAGCATGGCGTACATCACCGGTCTCCAGCTGGGCACCGTCGTGCCCGCGCTGGTGGCGGTCCCCGTGGAGGAGGCCGCCGGGTGGCGGGTGTCGATCGGTTGGTGGGCCGTCCTGGCGATCGTCGCGGCGGTCCCGTGGATCGTGGAGATCCTCCGCACGGACG
Organism: Dietzia sp. UBA5065; assembly: GCA_002415925.1. Classification (GTDB taxonomy): domain Bacteria; phylum Actinomycetota; class Actinomycetes; order Mycobacteriales; family Mycobacteriaceae; genus Dietzia. The sequence continues at coordinate 15,192 of DIAZ01000174.1, forward strand.
CGGACACGGACACCGACACCGCCGGCCCGGTCGCCGCCGGGGCCGCCGCCGGGGCGGCCCCCGCGCAGCGGATCCGACCGTGGCGCTCGCCCGTCGGGGTGGCGCTCGCGCTGTTCTTCGGCACCAACTCGCTGTGCACCTACGCCTTCTTCACCTGGCTCCCGGCCGTCGCCGAGTCCATCGGGATGACCCGTGCGGAGGGCGGCCTCGCACTGGCCGTGTACTCGGCCATCGGGCTGATCGCCGCGCTGGTCGTGCCGTGGGCGGCGGGTCGGTTCGAGGACCCGTACCCCGTCGTCGTCGTCTCGGTCCTGTCCTACCTCGCCGGCTTCGCCGGCCTGCTCTGGGCGCCCGGCGCCGCACCGTGGCTGTGGGTGTGCCTGCTCGGGGTCGGCCCCAGCACGTTCCCCCTATGCCTGACGTTGATCAATCTGCGGACCCGCACGCAGGCGGGGTCCGCCGCACTCTCCGGATTCGCACAGGGGGTCGGGTACACGGCCGCGTGCCTCGGACCCATCGTCTTCGGGATCCTCCTGGCCGGTCCGGGGCTCGGGGCGGGTCTGGCGTTCCTCACGGCGGTGCTCGCGGTGATGTCCGTGGTCGCCCGCACGGCGTGCCGACCGCGGATGCTCGAGGACACCCTGCGCTGACCCCGCCCCCCGGCATGCGCGGCACCTCCGGCATGCGCGGCCCCCCGGCATGCGCTGGCGGAATGCGCGGAATCAGCGGGGGTGTGCTGCGGGTCGGGTCCACAGGGCCAGCGCACGTGGTCGGAGGCGGGCGGGGTTGAGGCGGACGGATGCGGGCGTCCGGGTGGACTGTCGGAGGCGTGTGGTCTCATCTAGCCGTGACCGAGTCCGCCGCAGCCTTCGTCCCCGGGACCCCGTCAGCGCCCGCTGACGGGGGGAGCCCGGTCGCCCGGGAGTGGCCTGCGGAACTCGACGGGGTACTCCACCGGGACTGGGGTCCGGGGGCGGCACGGGAGCAGGAGCGCTGGGTGGTGCGGGGTGGGCCGGGCAGTGGCAAGTCCTCGCTGCTCGTGGATGTAGTCCGCGCCGCGGTGATGGGCGGGGTCGGCCTCGACGGGGTGCTCGTGCTCTCCGCCTCCGCCACCGCGGGCGCCGCCCTGCTCGAGGAGATCACCCTCGGGCTCCCGCCGGAGCTCGTGGTGGGCACCGACGCGCCCGTCCGCACGGTCCACTCACTCGCCTACGGTGTGGTCCGGTTGGCGGCGGCCCGCGTCGACGCCCCTCCACCGCGTCTCCGGACCGGCGCCGAGCATGACGCGCTGGTGCGGGAGACGCTGCTGGGGGAGATGGCGGACGGCGCCCGCCACTGGCCCGAGCGCCTGAGGCCGGCCCTGGCCACCGTGGGTTTCGCACGCGAGCTCCGCGATCTGCTGCTGCGCTCCCTCGAGAGGGGGATCGGCCCCCGTGAACTCGCGCGGATGGGCCGCTCCGCCGGGCGGCCCGCCTGGGTCGCGGCGGCCGGGTTCTTCCGTCGGCACGAGGAGCAGATGGCGCTCCGGTCGAGCCTGAGGGGAGGCGAATCCGACGTTCCCGAGGCGCTCAACGCCGCCGAGCTGGTCGGTGCCGCGGTGGACGCGCTCAACGCGGACCCGCAGTTGCGTGAGATCGTCCGGTCCCGCCGTCTGGTCGCGGTCGACGACGCCCATCACCTCGACCCCCTGGCCGCGGAGTTCGTGGCCGCGATCGGCGGGGGCGCGGACGTCCTCCTGGTCGCGGAGGACGGGGACCAGTCCGTCTACCGGTTCCGGGGCGCGGATGGGGGCCTGGCCCGAGCGGTGGTCGACCAGGGTGGCCGGGCGGTGGACCTGCTCGCGGGACACCGGATGGACCCCGCCGTCGCGGCCGTCGCCGCCCGGATCGGCTCCCGGCTCCCCGGGGCCGCCCGTCACCGTCCCCGAGAGCTCGCGCCGGCCGCGCCCGGTGGACAGGACGGGTCCGTGAGGGTCGTCGTGGCCGGGTCCGCGTCGGCGGAAGCCGCGGTCGTCGCGGACTTCCTGCGTCGGCGCCACGTACTGGACGGGATGGACTACGGCGAGATGGCCGTGATCACCCGATCGCTGCCCAGGGTCACCGATGCGCTCCTGCCCGCGCTGGACGCCGCGGGCGTGCCGGTCGTCGACGCGGGAGCCGAGTTGCCCCCGGCGAACGACCCGGTGGTCGCGTCGCTGCTCCTTCTTCTGCGCTCCGTCCTGGAGGGCGGGGACGGCACGGACGCGGACCGCACCCTCGCGCTGCTCTCGGGACCCATCGGCCGCGCGGACGCCGTGGCCATGCGGCGGCTGCGGCGCGGGATCCGTCGCTCGGGGATCGGCGCCTCCGCGCCGAGCGCCGAGATCCTCGGGGAACTCGTCCTCTCCGAGCGGGGGCCGGCCCCGTCCGGCCTCACCGCGGTGGAGCTCGCCCCCGTCACGCGGGTGCGGCACGCCCGGGCGGCCGTGCGGGAGGCCCTCGCCGCCGGTGGTACCGCGGAGGAGGTCCTCTGGGCGGCGTGGTCGGCCTCCCGTATGGAGCGGAGGCTGGTCCGCCAGGCCGTCGCCGCGGACCCGTGGTCCCGGTCGGCGGACCGGTCCCTGGATGCCGTGGTCTCCCTGTTCGACCATGCGGCGGATTTCGTGGATCGTGTGCCCGGCGGGTCGGTCGCGCTCTTCTGCGACGTGGTCTCCGGGGAGGACCTCCCCGCTCCCCGCAGGGCGGACACCCGCGCCCGCGGGGGCGCGGTGAGCATCCTGTCCGCGCACGCCGCGGTGGGACGACAGTGGCGCGCGGTGGCCGTCTGCGGGGTCCAGGACGGGCTGTGGCCCGCGCCGCGTCGGCGTTCGGGTCTGCTGGGGGTCGACGAGCTGGTGGACCTGACCGAGGTGGCAGGCGACGGGCCGGTGCCGTCGGAGGCGGAGAGGGCGGTGTCCTCGGCCGCGGCCCGGGCGGCCGAGGAACGGCGGCTGTTCTACGTGGCCTGCTCCCGCGCGCGGAGCCATCTGCTCCTCACCGCGGTCGAGTCGGCGGACGGGGGAGACGTCGCCCCATCGCGGTTCGTCGACGAGGTCGCGGACCTGGCCACCTCGTACGGGGGGTCGTCGGGGCAGGGAGAGCAAGGGGCAGAGGCGCCGTCCCGGGCCGGAGGGGGGTACGCGCCCACGGTGTTCACGCTGCAGCACCTCGCCGTGGACCTCAGGGCCGCAGTGCTCGATCCGAGCACGGACCCGGCGGACTCGACCCACGCGGCCCGCCTGCTCGCCCGGCTCCGGGACTCGGGCGTGAGGGAGGCCGACCCCGCGACCTGGTACGGGTCCGCTGGGACGTCCACCGATGCACCGCCCTTCCCCGCAGAGGAGGGGAAGCCGGTCGCCGTGCTCTCCCCGTCGGGGTTCGGGGCACTCGAGGAGTGCCCGCTCCGCTGGTTCCTCCAGAAGTCGGGGGGCGATTCGGCCGCGTCGGGATCGGAGGCACCGCTCCTGCGGGGATCGGCGGTGCACGCGCTCACCCAGGCGGTCGAGGGTGCGATCTCGGAGGAGTCCCTGCGGGCGGTCGTGATGCGACGCGCCGACGCGCTCACCCGAGCCCGCGGGTGGTTCGCCTCGAGCGGTGCCGAGTCCATGATCGGGATGGCCGAGTCGTTCCGGCAGTGGAGGTCGGGGACACGCGATCGGTACACGACCGCCGGGGTGGAGGAACCGTTCGAGTTCGACGTCCCCGGTGCGGTGAGGGTCCGTGGTCGGATCGACAGGCTCGAGGCGACCCTCTCGGGTGAGGTGATCCCGGTGGACGTCAAGACGTCGGCTCAGGCGATCACCGGCGTGGCGGCGGCGGCGCACCCACAACTCGCGCTGTACCAGCTCGCCGTGCGGGAAGGATCGGTCGCGGCCGCGGCCGACCGCGCCCCCGGGGGAGGACTCCTGCTGTACCTCGGCGGTCGCGCCGGCAGGATGCCGACCGAGCGCACCCAGGACCCGCTCACCGCGGCCGGCGCCGAGGCGCTGTCCGGCCGGGTGCTCGAGGCCGGTCGCGCGACCGTCGGGCCGACCTACACCGCCCGGGTGGGGTCGTGGTGCACGTACTGCGCCGTGCGGAGCAGTTGCCCCGCCCAGGCGGAGGGTCGGCAGGTGACCGGATGAGCGCGCACGTGGACAGGATCGACACGAGCCCGGAGGAGATCGCCGACGCGCTGGGGATCCACCGCCCCACCCCGGAGCAGGCGGCGGTGATCGCGGGTCCCACCGAGCCGACGCTCGTGCTGGCCGGTGCCGGGGCGGGCAAGACCGAGACGATGGCCGCGCGCGTGGTGTGGCTGGTGGCCAACGGCTACGCCAGGCCCTCGGAGATCCTGGGTCTGACCTTCACCCGCAAGGCGGCTCAACAACTGTCAAGGCGAATCCGCCGTCGCCTCGACGCCCTGGCCAGGAGCCCGCTCTGTATCGGACCCGGGACGGACCCCCGGATCGCCGAGTCGATCCGGACCGAGGACCCGCAGATCTCCACCTACCACGCCTTCGCGGGCACCCTGCTCGGGTCGTACGGCCTGCTCGTCCCGGTGGAGCCGGATTCACGTCTGCTCACGGAGACCGCCGCGTTCCAGCTCGCCCACGACGTCGTGTCGAGGTGGGAGTCCCCCCTCACCACCACGTCCGGCTCGGCTGCGGTGACCCGCAGCGTCATGGCCCTGGCGGGTCAGTTGTCCGATCACCTCGTCACCACGGACGACCTGCGCACGCACCCCGACCTCATCTCCACCCTCATCGCGACGCTGCCGGGGGGCCCCCGACAGAAGGAGGCACCCACCGAGTGGCTCGCCAAGACCGCGACCATCCAGGGGCACCGGGACGAACTGGCCGACCTCGTCGACGCGGTCGCCGCGCGGATGCGAGCGGAATCGGCGCTGGATCACGGGTCGCAGATGGCGCTGGCGGCGACCGTCGCCCGCGACCATCCCGAGGTGGGAGAGGCCGAACGCCGTGCCTTCCGGGTGGTGCTGCTCGACGAGTACCAGGACACCGGCCATTCGCAGCGCGTCCTGCTCGCCTCCCTCTTCGGCGGGGGTGCGGGTCCGGTTCCGGCGGTCACCGCGGTCGGTGACCCGATGCAGTCCATCTACGGGTGGCGGGGCGCTTCGGCGTCCAACCTGGATCTGTTCGGCGACGACTTCCCCCGGGCCGACGGCACCCGGTCTCATCTGCGCGAACTCACCACGTCGTGGCGAAATCCGCCCGAGGTGCTCCTGCTGGCCAACCGGATCACCCTGCCGCTGCGTGACCGACCGGGGTCGGTGCCCGTCCCCGAGCTGACGGCACGTCCCTGGGCCGCGCCCGCCGACCTGCGGGTGGCGGTCCTGGACACCGTCGAGGAGGAGCGCGCGTGGCTGGCAGACAGCCTGGCCGCCCGGTATCACGCCGCGGTCGCGGCCGGACGCGTGCCGACCGCCGCCGTCCTCGTCCGGCGCAACAGCGACTCGGGTCCCCTCGCGGAGGCGTTGGAGGCCCGAGGGCTGCAGGCGGAGATCGTGGGGGTGGGCGGGCTGCTGGACGTCCCGGAGGTCGCGGACGTGGTCGCGTTGCTCACCGTGGTCGCCCGACCCGGCGCCGGAGCATCGCTGCTGCGCCTGCTCAGCGGTTCCCGCTTCGCCCTCGGCGCCGCCGATCTGGCGGCGCTGGCCGGTCGTGCCTCCGCGCTCTCGCTCCGGCGCCCCGCCACGACGAGCGGGGCGGTGACCAGCGTGGAGGACCTCGAGGAGATCCTCGACGCGATCGCCCAGGGCGAGGACACCGACTCGGCGGCCCTGGCGGACGCCCTCGCCGATCCCGGCCCGTCCGAGTCCTACAGCCCGGCGGGCGTCGCCCGGATCGCCGAGCTCGCGCAGATGATCTCGTCGCTGCGCGCCCGCTCCTCCGCGCCCCCGGCCCGACTCGTCGCCGCCGCGGAGAAGGCCCTCGGTCTGGACGCCGAGGTCCGGCTGCGTGAGCGGTTCGGTGGGGGGGAGGCACGAGAACAGCTCGACGCACTGCAGGAGGTGGCGGCGGGATTCCGGGCCGATCGGGGGCCGGCGCTCGATGCCTTCCTGTCCTACCTCGACCTCGCCCGCAGCGTCGACGGCGGACTGCCCCGGGGGGAAGTCGCGGCGACGCCGGGACGAGTGCAGATCCTCACCGTGCATTCGGCCAAGGGACTGGAATGGGAGATCGTGGCGGTGCCCCACCTGTCGACGGGGGTGTTCCCCTCGGATCAGGCACCCCGGACCTCCGTCCGATCGGCCACCCACCTTCCCGAGGCGCTGCGGGGGGACCGGGAATCCGAGGCCAACCCCGGTGGGGTGCCGGTGCCCCGCCTCGACGCCGTGTCCGACCGCAAGCTCCTGGAGACGGCCCTCAAGGACCACATCAAGCGCGTCGCACGCCGCTCGCTCGACGAGGACCGGCGGCTCTTCTACGTGGCGGTCACCCGGGCCGAGCAGTCGCTGCTGCTGTCGGCCTCGCACTGGCACGGGGAGAGGACCACACCGCGGGGGCCGTCGGTGTTCCTCGACGAGGTCCTCGCGTCGTGCGGGGGGACCGAACCACTGGGGACGATCGACCACCTCGTCGTCACACCCTCCGACACCAACCCAGCGACCACCTCCGTCGTCGAGGCGACCTGGCCGCCCGCCGCGGATCCGGACCTGGCGGCGGCCGCTCGCGCGGTGGACCGCGCGGTCCCGGTGGACCCGGAGGGCGAGCAGGCCCCGGGGGCGGGACCGGCGCGCCGGTGGCACCTCGCGGCCGCACCCCTGTTGGAGGACCTCCGCCGGACCGCGGCGGCGCGGGACGAGGTGGTCCTGCCACGTCGGCTCACGGCAGGTGAGATCGTGGCCATGGCGTCCGATCCCCAGGCGTTCGCCGAGCGGCTCCGCAGGCCCGTGCCGTTCCGCCCGGACCGGTTCGCCCGGCGCGGGACCAGGTTCCACGCGTGGCTCGAGCACCGCTATGGCGCCACCCATCTCCTCGACATGGACGACCTGCCCGGCGCCGGAGATCACGGGGCGGTCGACGGGCTGTCCGAGGCGGATCTCGCGGAGCTCCAGACGGCCTTCGAGGCCTCGCGGTGGGCTCGGCTGACCCCGGAGGCGGTGGAGGTCCCGTTCGAGGTCGGTCTCGGTGCGCACCTCCTGCGGGGGAGGATGGACGCGGTCTTCCGCGAGGGGGCCGACTGGATCGTCGTGGATTGGAAGACCGGTCGGGTCCCGACCTCGCGGGAACTCCCGGCCGTGTCCCTCCAGTTGGCGGTGTACCGGTACGCATGGGCGAAGGTGGTCTCGGCGAGGCTTGGCAGGACCGTCGAGGTGGACAGGGTCCGGGCCGCCTTCCACTACGTCCGTACCGGTCGAACGGTGGAACCGGCGGACCTGCCGGACGAGGCCGAGCTCCTCCGGTTGCTCGGCGACGCGCACGGGAAGGGGGCGCGTATTGTCCGACGGGCACCGATAGGCGACGATGGTGGCCGATGACGACGGGGATCGACGGCGATCCCGTCCCGGAACGGAGCTGCCGATGGTGAGGAAGCGCGCGATCGCGTCCCGGTTCCGTGGCAGCGACCCGCTGGACGAGAGCCCTGACCACGTCCTGGTGGGCGTGGTGAGCATCCCGGAGAACGCGGAGAGCCCGTGGTGGTTGATCGGCAAGCGGGTCATCATGGCGCTCGCCGTGGTGTGTCTGGGTGTGCTGGTGGTCTACGTCGACCGCGCCGGCTACGAGGGCGGCGGCGGACCGAACGGCGAGATGACGCTGATCGACTGCTTCTACTACGCCACGGTGTCCCTCTCGACCACCGGGTACGGCGACATCACGCCGGTGACGCAGGAGGCGAGGCTGGTCAACACCCTCGTCGTGACGCCCCTGCGACTGTTGTTCCTCGTCCTGTTGGTCGGTACGACCCTGTCCGTCCTGACCGAGCAGTCCCGGCAAGCTTTCAAGATCCAGCGTTGGAGGAGTCTCGTGCGCAACCACACAGTCGTCGTGGGCTACGGCACCAAGGGGCGGTCGGCCGTCGCCGCCATGCTCGCCGACGAGATCGCGCCGGACGACATCGTGGTGGTGGACACCGACGCCCAGGCGCTCAAGTCCGCAGCGGCCCGCGGCCTCGTCACGGTCCAGGGGTCGGCGACCAGGTCCGATGTACTCAAACTCGCGGGTGTCACCAGGGCGAGCGCGGTGGTCGTGGCCACCAATTCCGACGACACGGCCGTGCTGGTGACCCTGACGGCCCGCGAACTCGCACCGAACGCCAAGATCGTCGCGACGGTACGTGAGTCAGACAACAAGCACCTGCTCAAGCAATCCGGCGCGGATTCCGTGGTGGTCTCCGCCGAGACCGCGGGGCGGTTGCTCGGGCTCGCCACCATCACCCCGACCGTCGTGGGGATGATGGAGGACCTGCTGACCCCCGACGAGGGTTTCTCGATCGCCGAACGGCGGGTCGAGGAGTCCGAGGTGGGCGGATCGCCGCGGCATCTGGCCGAACTCGTCCTGGGCGTGGTCCGGAAGGGTCAGCTCATCAAGGTCAACGAGCCCCAGGCGGATGCGCTCCAGTCGGGGGACCGGTTGCTCTACATCAGAATGGTGTCGGGCTGACCGGTGACCGGCACGGGTGGATCCTCGCTACGCTGGACCGCGCCCCTCGCTACCTGCGCAAAGGAACTCCGACCATGCCGCTGGACTTCAGTCTGGACTCCGACCCCGTCCTGTCCGTCGCGGCGCCCGACCGGGCCGCGCCGCTGAGACAGGACTCCGAGGCGCTGGAGGCGGGCTGGGCCACCGCCCGTGTGATGCGGGTCGACCGGCGCGACCGCTTCGCCTCCGAGCCCACGTCCGGCGGACGGCGCCGAATCCGCCTGGAACCGGCGGCGGACCATTCCGAGACGCTGCCGGAGACCGCCGTGTTCCTCGGGCGCACCGAGGAGGGCCGGCACATCTGGGCGCTGCCGGTCGACGAGCTGTCCGGCGACCCCGCGGTGGGCACCCTCCGGTCCGTGGGAGCCGATCTGGTGGAGGGCGACGGATCACTCGCTTCCCAGGCCGTCGCGTTGATCGGCTGGCACCGCGACACGGTCCGGGGACGCGAACCGCAGCACCACCCCCGTCGAGTCGACGCCGGATGGGCCATCACGGATCCGTTCCACGGGGGGCCCGAGTACCCGCGCACCGACCCGGCGGTGATCTGCCTGGTCCACGACGGCGGACGTCGCGTCCTGCTCGCCCGGCAACCGGTCTGGCCCGACGGGATGTACTCGCACGTCGCAGGGTTCGTCGAGGCGGGGGAGTCGCTCGAGGGCTGTGTGCGCCGCGAGGTCCGGGAAGAGGTCGGCGTGACCGTCGACCGCGTCCGCTACCTCGGCAGCCAGCCCTGGCCCTTCCCGCGCTCGCTCATGGTGGGTTTCCACGCGATCGCGGACCCGGAGGACCTGATCCTCCTCGAGGACGAGGAGATCAGCGAGGCCGCCTGGTTCGACGTCGACCAGGTCCGCGCGGCGCTGGACGGCGACGGTGACCTGTCGGTCGCCCCGGCCGTGTCGATCGCCCACGTCATGCTCCGGTCGTGGGTGACGGCCGTCGACGGCGAGGGCTGACTCAGGCGTCCGCGAGCTCGGCCAGCTTGGCCCGGACCTGCGAGGCCGGGGGATTGGTGGCCGTGGTCCCGTCCGAGTAGAGCGCGGTCGGGACGACCCGGTTGCCGTCGTTCACGCTCTCGACGAACGCCGCGGCGTCGGCGTCGGCCTCCACGTCGACCTCCGTGTATCCGATCCCCGTCTCGTCCAGCAGCTTCTTCAGTCGCGTGCAGAAGGGGCACCACGTCGTGGTGTACAGGGTGAGGGCGGCGGAATCGTCATTCGTGAGTTCGCTCATGACGAGGTCCAACGCCCGAGCCGCGGGGAATCATCCCGGGGGGAGGCCCCCGGGCGGGATGTCGGGGCCGGATGCCACGATGGGGGCGTGAGTGACATTCGGCGGCATCAGGAGGCGGCGCTCGACGGTCTGGACCCGCAGCAGCGCCGGGCCGTCCTGGCGCCGCGCGGTCCCGTCTGCATCCTCGCGGGTGCGGGGACCGGCAAGACCCGCACCATCACCCGGCGGGTCGCCCACCTGGTGACCACGGGCCACGTCCGAGGGGACCAGGTGCTGGCGGTGACATTCACCGCCCGCGCCGCCGGTGAACTCCGGATGAGGCTGGCAGGGCTCGGTGTGACGGATGCGGGGACGGGGCCGGTCCAGGCCCGGACGTTCCACTCGGCGGCGTTGCGCACCCTCTCGTTCTTCTGGCCCCGGGTCTACGGCGAGGAACCGTGGCAACTCCTCGACGGGCAGTTCCGTGCGGTCGCGCAGGCGGTGCGCAGGGTCGGGATGGACCCGTCCACCGAGACGATCCGTGACGTCCTCACCGAGATCGGATGGGCCAAGTCGAGCCTGCTCACCCCCGATACCTACGCGGAGCACGCGATCTCGTCGGGACGCGATCTCCCGGCCCCCGCGCCGGAGGTGGCCAGGGCGTTCCGCGCCTACGAGGACCTCAAGGTCTCCGGTCCGGTCCGGATGTTGGACTTCGACGACCTGCTCACGCACATGGCGGAACTGATCGAGGAGGTGCCGGCGATCGCGGAGGAGTTCCGCGACCGGTACCGCTGCTTCGTGGTGGACGAGTTCCAGGACGTCACGCCCGCCCAGCAGCGTCTGCTCACGGCCTGGCTCGGGCGGCGGGACGACCTCACGGTGGTGGGCGACGTCAACCAAACCATCTACTCCTTCGCGGGCGCGGACCCGGACTACCTGCTGGGCTTCGCGGACAGGTACCCCGAGGCGACGGTCGTCCGTCTGGAATCGGACTATCGGTCGACCCCGCAGGTCGTCGACCTGGCCAACGCGGTGATCGGGGCCGGTTCCGGGCGCTTCCGGTCGGCGGGGCTCACCCTGCGGGGCATGCGGCCGCCGGGCCCGGACCCCGTCCTCACGGAGTACCCGGATGAGGATGCGGAGGCGGAGGCGGTGGCGGGGTCCATCGCGGACCTCGTCCACGGAGGCCTCGACCCGTCGGAGATCGCCGTGCTGTACCGGGTCAACGCGCAGTCCGAACGCATCGAGGCCGCACTCGACGAGGTGGGCATCGGCTACCGGCTCAAGGGGGGCGAGGGCTTCTTCGACAGGCCGGTGATCAGACGGGCCATGTCGGCGATCGATCGGCTGGTGGACGGCACGGACGAGGCGGGGGCGGAGGCGCACTCGGCGCTCACGGACCCCACCGACCTCGTGCGGGTGATCCGCGGCGCCCTGGAGCCGCTGGGCCTGTCGGCGGCCGAACCGTCCGGCACCCAGGCCAGGGAGACGTGGGACGCGTTGACGGCGCTGGTGGGTCTGGCGGAGGAGATCGCGACCACCGAGACCCGTCCCGGACTGCTCCCGGTGGTGGCGGGTCTGCGCGCCCGGGCCTCCGCCAGGCACGCGCCCGACCAGCGAGGGGTCACCCTCGCGTCGTTCCACGCCGCCAAGGGGCTCGAGTGGGACGCGGTGTTCCTTCTGGGGGTGCACGAGGGGAGCCTGCCGATCAGCCACGCGATCAACGCCGGCCCGGACGCCATCGAGGAGGAACGTCGGCTGCTGTACGTGGGGATCACCCGGGCCAGGGAGCACCTGTCCGTCTCCTGGAGCCGGAGCCGTCGGGCCGGCGGCCGGGCGACGCGCCGACCCAGCCGATTCCTCGACCCGGTACGGCCAGCCCCGGCGCCCGCGGGGGCCCGGAGGGCGTCAGAGGCCCCGGAGAAGGGGCTGTGTCGCGGATGCGGGGAGAGGTTGACCGGGGCGATGCACCGCGCCCTGGGGCTCTGCCCGGAGTGCTCGGTGGAGGTCGATACGGGGTTGTTCGAACGGCTCCGGGACTGGCGAAAGGAGACCTCGGACCGCATCGGCAAACCCGCGTACACCGTGTTCACCAATGACACCCTGGCGCAGATCGCGCGCGAGCGACCCACGGACACCAGGGCGCTCGGGCGGATCGGCGGTATCGGCGCCCACAAGCTCGGTGAATACGGGGACGACGTCCTCCGTCTGATCAGGCAGGGCTGAGCGTCAGGCAGGGCTGAGCGCTGCTCGACCAGGCCGGGTCTCACGTCTCGTCGGGGAAGATCTCCGGCATCCACCGCTGCACGATCCGGCGATAGGGAGCGGTCGCCTCGAGCTGGCACAGGATGCCGACCGAGGCCGAGAGAACCCGGTGGATGAGGACGTACTCGCGTGGCAACGTGAACGAGCGCGACGTACGGAACTCCCGCCCGGACACATCCCCGTAGACGGCCATGATCCCCTGCAGCCACGCACGGTCGAAGTGGAATTCCGGTGAGCGCATCGGCTCGATGAACGGGCCGAGGAAGGCCATCGCGTCCGCGGGGTCCATCCCGCTGCGGCCGACGTAGCCGGATCGCGTCATCAGCGCGAGCAGGTCCTCGGCCTCCCCGGCCAGCGCCAGACGCATCATCGAGGTGAGGACGTCGGGCATGCCTTCCGGCAGCGGGAGCGCGGCCCCGAAGTCCAGCACCACGATCCGGCCGTCGTCCGCGAGGAGGAAGTTCCCGGGATGCGGGTCACCGTGCATCATCCGGGCGCGGCTGGGTGAGCAGAACTGGAACTCGGCGAGCAACTCGCCGGCCCGGTCGCGGTCCTCCTGCGTGCCCTCCGCGGCGATCCGGCCGTAAGGTCGCCCGTCCGCCCACTCCGTGACCAGCACCTTGGGGGCGGAGGCGAGCACCGCGGGAACGCGGATGAGCGGGTCGTCGCGGAAGGTCTCCGCGAATACCCGCTGGGTGTCCGCCTCCCTGCGGTAGTCGAGCTCGGAGACGGCGCTGTCGTACAGTTCGTCGATCACGCCCTTGACATCGGTCCCCGGGTTCAGCGGTCGGAGGAACGGCCCCAGGCGGCGAAGCTGCCGCAGGTCCGAGCGGAGGGCCTCGTCGGCGCCGGGGTACTGGACCTTGACCGCCACCTCGCGACCATCTGACCAGACGGCACGGTGCACCTGGCCGATCGAGGCGGCGGCCGCTGCGACTCCGTCGAAGTCGGCGAACCGGTCGCGCCACCGCAGGCCGAGCTGGGCATCGAGGACCTTCTCGACCTGCGCCGGCGGCAGCGGCGGGGCCTCGGCCTGGAGCTTGGTCAGGGCCTCGCGGAACGGCGCGGCGTACTTGTCGGGCATTCCGGCCTCGAACACGCTCAGCGCCTGGCCCACCTTCATCGCCCCGCCCTTGAGCTCCCCGAGGACGGCGAACACCTGCTCGGCGGCATGGTCGGCGAGCTCCTCGGTGAAATCGCCCTCGCCTCTGCCGAGGGCGCGCCGGCCCAGGGAGCCGGCCGCACGACCTGCGATTCCCAAGGGCAGGCCTGCGAGGCGTGCTGCTCGGCGGGATGAGGAACGGGGGAGTTCGGACACGCCTCCAATCATGACAGAGGTCGCTGCCGCGTCGCCGCTCCGCAGGTGCAGCGATCGGCCGCCGGCCACTCGAGGCGCCGCCACAGTCCCTCCGCCGGGTTGATCTCGACGGTGGCGCCGACGGTCTGGAGCGGCCGCCCGGGTTCCCGGCTGGCGGAGATCTCGGCCAGCACGAGGGCCGCCGAGGCGGTGAGCGCCGGGACCCCGGCGTCCGGGGCCCGGCCGACGAGTTGCGCGGCGACGAACGGCCACCGCGGGTCCCGCCCGGCGCGGAACATGTCGATGCACCTCAGGCACGGACTGTCCCCGGGAAGGACGGTCGGTCCCACCACCACGCGCCCGTCCCGGCAGTACACGTGGAGGTGGACCTGGCCGGAACGGGTGAGCGAGGAGGTGAGGACCGGGTCGACCGCGATGGATCCGGTGAGGATCACCAGGTCGGGTGCCGCCCCGCGGCGGTGCCAGGGCGGCCGGTCCGCGTCCAGGTCCAGCCCGGGGTTCGGGCCGGTGGTGACCCTGCACCCGTTGACCGACAGCGGCCCGCGCAACACCTCCGACACCTGGCCGGTCCCGAGGATGTGGACCCGGCGCACCGGTGACGGGCGCGGGGTCGGGTCCGGCGGGGGTGGGCCGGAGCCCGGAGTGGTGAGGTGGACGTGGCCGAACTCGGCGAGTCGGACGAGGATCCGTGCGACGGCGGGGAGGTCCCGCTCGTCGACCCCCGCCCGCGCGGCGGCCTCGTCCAGATCGGCGCCCTCCTCGAGCTCACTCAGCAGCGCGGCCAGTCCGCGGGGGCCGCACGAGGCGGGGGCGCGCACCACCACGGCACGGTCCGGGGCCAGGCCCACCTGGACCGAATCGGCGTCGCGGATCACCACGACGGTGCCCGCGCGGAGGACGGCACGGGACTGCCCGAGCGCGGCGGATGGGCCGCGGGTCGCGGCGGGCGGGGCTACGGCGGAGGTGGTGGCTGGGGTCACGGGCACATCGTGGCACGGGGAGGCCGCCCGCGGGCGCCCCGAGACGGCGGTTGTCCACAGGCCCGCGGTCTCCGCGCCGCCTGTGGAGAACCGGTGTCGGCGGGGTCGTCTACGGTGGTCGCGTGCCGCCCCCGCCCCGCCCCGCGACCGACCCGAACCCGACTCCGGACCCGTCCCCCCTGGCGGCGGCCGACCTCCCCACCAGCCCGGACGATCCCCGGATCGAGGTGCGGCGCTCGCGCCGGCGCAAGCGCACGGTGTCGGCGCGGGTCGAGGGGCAGACGGTGGTGGTCCTGATGCCGGCGGGGTTGCCCCGGGCCGAGGAGCGCCGGCTCATCTCCGACATGCTGGCCCGTCTGCGCCGTCCGAGGCGCCGGACCGGGACCGCAGCCTCGGACGAGGACCTCATGACGCGAGCGACGGCCCTGTCGTCCGCGTGGCTCGGCGGCGCGCCGCGGCCGGCGTCGGTGCGGTGGGTCCCGGCCATGACCACGCGGTGGGCGTCGTGCTCGCTGGGGTCACGGGAGATCCGGATCAGCGAGGCGCTGCGAGAGGTCCCGTCGTACGTCCTGGACTACGTCGTCCTCCACGAACTCGCGCACCTCGTCGTCCCGGGCGGCCATCCTCCCGAGTTCTGGGACGCGGTCCGGCGCTACCCGCGGACGGAGCGGGCCATGGGCTACCTGGAGGCGTACTCCCGCGTGCTCGGGGCGGGCCCGGAGGGCGGCCGGGGCGGCGGTGGGGCGGCGCGGCAGGAGGGGGCCGGCGACGAGGACGCGGGTGACCTGGTCCAGGGCGACGACGACGAGGGCGTCATCACCTGACCTCTCCGCGCCGCCCGGGCCGCGGGTCAGGCGTTCCGGTCGGGTCCGTCGGCCTCCGGTCCGTCGGCCTCTGGTCCGTCGGCCTCGGGTCCGCCGCCGCCGGCACCGCCGGCCTCCCGGAGGAACCGCTCGATCTCGTCCACCCCGGACTGTTCACCGCTGGACTCGTCCAGGAGGCGGTCGATCACGGCGGCGGGGTTCTCGAGGTCCTCGCCCACGGGGAGCAGATCCGGGTGGCTCCACAGGCCGTCGCGGCGCTCGGTGCCGACGGCCTCACCGACCCGGCGCCACAGCTCGGAGGCCTCCCGCGCCAGCCGCGGCCGCAGTTCGAGCCCCACCAGGCTGGAGAACGCCTGCTCGGCGGCGCCACCCGCGGCCCGGCGGCGCAGCCACGTCTCGCGCAGCTTGTCCGCGCTGGGGAGCCGGTCGCCCACGGCATCGGTGACCACGGCGTCGACCCAGCCCTCGACCAGGGCGAGGAGCGTCTCGAGGCGGCCGAGCGCGGCCTCGTTGACGTTGGTGACCTTGGGGCCGATCGCCCCGGCGCCGCCGGACAGCAGCTCCTGCAGCTTGGTGGGGTCCTGGAGGATTGACGGGTCGAGCCCCGCCGCGAGGTCGTCGAGGCCCGAGGTGTCGACCCGGATCCCCTTGGCGTACTCGTCGACCGTGGCCAGGATCCGCGCCCGCAACCAGGGGGCGCCGGCGAAGAGCCGCAGGTGCGCGGCCTCGCGGGCGGCGAGGAACACCACGACCTCCTGCCGCGGTAGCTCGAGCTCGTCGGCGAACGCGTCGATGGCCGACGGGCAGAGGGCGGCCACGCCGTCGTCGCCGAACGGGAGCCCGACCTCGGAGGAGAACAGCACCGCGGGGGCGAGCCTGCCGAGTCCCTGCCCGAGCTGCATCCCGAAGCCCAGGCCCCCCATCTGGTCGAGCATGCCCAGGAGGGGGCCGGCGAGTTGGCGCGCCTCCTCCGGCATGGCGCCCCTGGTGGCCGAGCTCATCTGCTCGGCCACCGGGGTGCAGACCTTCTCCCAGGTGGGAAGCGACTTCTCGACCCACTGCTGCGGCGTCCACGCCTCGGTCCGGTGCACGCCGGTGGGGAACACCGTGGTCTCGTCCAGCCACAACTCGGCCAGGCGGACGGACTCCTCGGCGGCGGTCCGCGAGGCGTCGGTGATGACGGGCGTGCGGCCGAGGGCCTGGAGGGCGATCGTCCGGGCCAGCTGGTAGTTGACGGGGCCGGAGCTGCCGGGGCCGCTCATCGCCGACCCCATCGAACCCAGCATCTGGCCGAACTGCGAGAGCATCTGCCCGAACTGGCCGAACTGGGACGGGTCGAAGCCGCCGGCCCCCCCGAATCCGCCGAAGCCGCCGGGCCCGCCGGAGTCGCCCGGTTCGCGGTCCCGGTTTTCGTCTCGACCGTCGTCGTCGGAGGCGGAGAATCCGAAGGGCTGGTTCATGCCACAACGGTACAGCCCCCACGGGCGCGCGGGCCCGGGCGTGACGTCACGGTGTGGGCACACGGACTACCCTTGCCCCGTGTCCCGACGTCTCCTGACCCTCCTCGCCGCGTTGGTCCCGGCGGTCCTGTTGTTCGTTCTCGCCACCTCGGCGACCGTCCCGCTCGTCGCCATGGGCCCGGGCCCGACGTACGACACGTTCGGCGAGGCCGAGGTGCAGGTCGAGGGCGGCGTGGAGACGGTGCCGATCATCGAGGTCCGCGGGCGGGAGGCGGACCAGACCGAGGGCACCCTCCGGATGACGACCGTCGCGGTCCGCGACCGCCTCACCCTGGCCGACGCGGTGCGGTTCTGGCTCGACCCGGTCCAGGTGGTGGTCCCCCGCGACCAGGTGTTCCCCCCGGAGCGGTCCAGGGACGAGGTCCGTGAGTCCAACGCCGCCGAGATGGTGGGGTCGGAGAACTCGGCCGAGGCCGCCGCCTACGGCTACCTCGGCATCCCCATGCAGCCCCGGGTCGAGGGCGTCGACCCCGACGGCCCGGCCGCGGGCCTGCTCCGCGTGGGGGACGTCCTCACCTCCGTCGACGGTGAGCGGGTGTCCGACGCCACGGCGGTGGTCGAGCAGGTCGGTGCCCACCGGCCCGGAGACGAGGTCCGGATCGGGTTCACGAGGGACGGGCGGGAGGAGACGACGACGACGAGGTTGGCCTCCGCCGGCCCGGACGGCGACCCCGACCAGGGCCGCCTGGGGATCCTCGTCGGGGACACCCCCGCCGACGGCACCGACGTCACCATCAACATCGACCCCGACGTGGGCGGCCCCTCGGCGGGGTTGATCCTCGCTATCGCGATCGTGGACAAGCTGGACCCGGGCAACTCGACCGGCGGCGCGAAGGTGGCCGGGTCCGGGACCATCCAGCCGGACGGGACCGTCGGCCCGATCGGCGGCGTCACCCACAAGATCCGGGCGGCCCACGAGGCGGGGGCGACCGAGTTCCTCGTCCCGGCCGGCAACTGCGCGGAGGCCGTGCAGGACCCGCCGGGCGGGATCCGGCTGATCGAGGTGGAGACCCTCGGGGGTGCGCTGGACGCCCTGGAGGTGGCCGCGACGGGGGGAGAGCCGCCGACCTGCGGGTGAGACGGCGGTTTTCCGTAAGGTGGGGCCCACGAGCTAGTCCGCCCCAGCAGTCCAGGAGCTTCCCAGGTGTCCGTCCGCCCACCCGGCAATCCCGGACGACCGATCGCGATCTCGCGACGCGGTCGAGCCGTCGCCGTCGTCGTCGTCGTCCTCATCATCCTCATCCAGGTCCTGCCGCGGCTGAACACCGCCTACACGGACTGGTTGTGGTTCGGCTCCGTCGACGCCACCAGTGTCTTCCGGACCGAACTGCTGACGCGGATCGGGCTCTTCGCGGTGGTCGCCCTCCTGGTGGGGTCCGCGGTGTCCGCGGGGATCCTGCTGGCCTTCCGCTACCGTCCCGTGTTCCTGGCCCAGCCCGGCATGCCGGACGCCCTGGCCCGGTACCGCGCGGCCGTCGGGTCGTCCCCGGCCAGGACGGTGTTCTGGGTGCCGCTGGCGCTCGCCGTGCTCACCGGGTCCATCGCACAGACCGGCTGGCAGTCCGTCCTCGCGTTCTTCAACTCGACGTCGTTCGGCCGGACCGATGCGCAGTTCGGGCTCGACATTTCCTTCTACGCCTTCGAGCTCCCCGTGTGGCGCGCGCTCGTCACCTGGCTCATGGTGGCCGTGTTCCTGGCGTTCCTCGCCAACCTCGTCACCCACTACCTCTTCGGCGGACTCCGGCCCGGTGCCCGTGAGGGTGCGCTCACCCGGGCGGCACGGATCCAGCTCCTCGGGCTGGCCGGGCTGTTCGTGCTGCTCAAGGCCGCCGCGTACTGGCTGGACCGGTACGAGTTGCTGTTCCGCGAGAACTCCACCTTCACCGGCGCGGGGTACACCGACGTCAACGCGGTCATGCCCGCCAAGATCTTCATGTTCTCGGTGGCGCTGGTGTGTGCGGCCGCCTTCTTCTCCGCGATCGTCATCAAGGACCTCCGGATCCCCGCCCTCGCGACGGTGCTCCTGCTGTTCTCCGCGCTCGTGGTGGGCTCGGCGTGGCCGCTGGCGGTGGAGCAGTTCTCCGTCAACCCCAACCGTGCCGTGAAGGAGCGGGAGTACATCGCCCGGAACATCGAGGCCACCCGCGCGGCGTACGACATCGGCGACGATCGGGTCACCTACCTCGAGAACTGGGGCTCGGCCAACCCCAACCCACGGGACGCCGCCTCGGACATCACGACCCTGTCCAACATCCGCGTGCTCGACCCCAACGTACTGGCACCGACGTTCACGCAGCAGCAGCAGTTGCGCAACTTCTACGGCTTCCCCGAGACGCTGAGCATCGACCGCTACACGATCGACGGCGAGATGCGGGACTTCCTCGTGGCCGCCCGGGAGCTCAACCCGCAGGCCCTGCAGGCCAACCAGCGCGACTGGATCAACCGCCACACCGTGTACACCCACGGGAACGGGTTCGTGGCCGCGCCGGCCAACCGCGTCAACGAGATCGCGGACGACGCGGGCTCGGACCGCGGCGGGCTCCCCAACTACCAGGTCTCGGACCTGGAGGCCATCTCCAGCGGTCAGGAGATGATGATCCCGGTGACCCAGCCGCGGATCTACTTCGGTGAGCTCATCGCGAAGTCGGACCCCGACTACGCGATCGTCGGGGACAACGGCGACGGCCCGCGCGAGTACGACACCGATGCCGAGCAGTACACCTACACCGGTGAGGGCGGGGTGCCGGTCGGGGGCTGGATCAACCGCACGGCCTACGCGCTCAAGTTCGCCGAGCGCAACATCCTGCTCTCCAGCCTCATCGGCGACGACTCCAGGATCATCTACGACCGCGACCCGCGAGACCGCGTGCAGAAGGTCGCGCCGTGGCTCACCACGGACACCAACACCTACCCGGCCGTGATCGACGGGCGGATCAAGTGGATCGTCGACGGCTACACCACGCTCAAGACGTACCCGTACGCACAGCTGAGCTCACTGGAGGCCATGACCTCGGATTCGATCAGCGCCACCGGCGGGCGGGTCCTTCCGGACGAGAAGGTCTCGTACATCCGCAACTCCGTCAAGGCCACGGTCGACGCCTACGACGGCACGGTGGACCTCTACGCCTTCGACGAGTCCGATCCCGTTCTGCAGACGTGGATGAAGGCGCTTCCCGGCATCGTCCAGCCGCGGGAGGCGATCTCCCCGGAGCTCGAGGAGCACCTCCGCTACCCGGAGGACCTGTTCAAGGTCCAGCGGGAGCTCCTGGCCAAGTACCAGGTCGACGACCCGGGTCAGTTCTTCACCAACGACGCCTTCTGGTCGGTCCCCTCCGATCCCACCATCACCTCGTCGATCCAGAACCCGCAGACCCCACCCCTCGGCGGACCGGTGACCGGGCC
>DIAZ01000174.1:35650-36679 GCA_002415925.1 Dietzia sp. UBA5065
GAGCGCGAGTTCCTGGCCGCGCACATGTCCGCCAGCTCGGACCCGGACACCTACGGCGCCATCACGGTCCGCGTCCAGCGGCCGACCGAACCGCTCGCGCAGGGCCCCAACCAGGCGCAGGACATCATGATCGCCTCCCCGGCGATCGCCCAGGACCGGCGACTGTGGGGCGAGACCGCCGAGATCACCGAGGGTAATCTCCTCGCACTGCCGTTGGCCGACGACTCGGTGCTCTACGTCGAGCCCATCTACACCCAGCGCAAGGACCAGGAGTCGGCGTTCCCGAGGCTGCTGCGCGTGATGGTGACCTACGACAGGGCCGTGGGCTACGCGCCCACCCTGTACGAGGCTCTGCGTCAGGTGGGCATCGAGGCCGACCCGAACGTCGTGCGGATCGACGAGAGCGGGGCGGCCGAGGCCCGGGCCGGGAGCGCGGCCAAGCCGGGCGCCGCGGCGAGCGCCCCGCGCCCGTCCGCCCCGGCCGCGCCGACCACCGGAGGCGGCAGCGACGCCGACCGCGCGGCGGCCGTGCGGGCCCTCGGTGAGGCGCTGGCGGCCGTCCGCTCCGCCCAGAGCGGCGGGGGCGACCTCGCCGACCTGGGCACGGCGCTCGAGGAGCTGCAGGCTGCGGTCGACGCCTACCAGGCGCTGGGGAACTGACCCGCGATGTGAGTTGCGTCATGTTCCGGTCGATCTGCGTTCACCCGATTTGCATTCCGTTGTGAGAGGGACGTACTGTCAAAGACGCAATCGACGCGGGGTGGAGCAGCTCGGTAGCTCGCTGGGCTCATAACCCAGAGGTCGCAGGTTCAAATCCTGTCCCCGCTACCACGAAAGACCCCCTGATCAGTGGAAACACTGACCAGGGGGTCTTTTTGCGTTCGCGCCGCGGACGGCTCCCGGCTTACGCTGCCCCTCCGGCTTGCGCTGCCCCTACGGCTTGCGCTGCCCCTTCGGCGTGCGCTGGCCGGATGCTCGGTTTTCGCGGGGTTGCGATGGCGGTTCGGTCCAGGGGGGCAGCGTAAGCCG
>DIAZ01000173.1 GCA_002415925.1 Dietzia sp. UBA5065
GGGACCCGGATCCCGGCGGACCCCGCCGATCTGGCCCACCTGCGGAACTGGTGCGACACCCGGGTGGGGATCGAGGCGTACCTCGAGCCGGAGACTCTCGTCTCGGTGCCGGGTCTGTGCCTGGTGGCCTTCGACGGTGAGTGGACGCGCCGGCCCGTGGGGGACGTGGCGACCGCCCGGAAGCTCACCGGCCAGCTGAAGATCCCCCTGTACGACGCGCTGGAGACCGGCTACCCGGATCGGATGCGCCTGTACGAGGAGGTCCGGATCGCCCGCGAGCGCAAGGAGCGGGCTCGTCGGCTGCGCGAACAGATCCGCGACGCCGACGGGCGGTGACCCGCGCTCAGTCGCCCGCGGCGATGTCCTCGAGGACCGCGAGCATCGTCCGGACGGGCACGCCGGTGCCGCCCTTGGGCAGGTAGCCCTCGGGTCCGCCGTCGTTGTAGGCGGGGCCCGCCACGTCGATGTGCGCCCACTCCACACCGTCGGCGACGAACTCGGAGAGGAACAACCCGGCGGAGAGCATGCCGCCCCAGCGGTGCGGGGTGACGTTGGTCAGGTCGGCGACCTCCGAGTCCAGGCCGTCGCGGAGCTCCTCGGGCAGCGGCATCGGCCACCCGCCCTCGCCGACCTCGCGGCTCAGCTCGGCCACGCGGTCGCGGAAGCCCTCGGTTCCCATGACCCCCGGGGTCCTCTTGCCCAGGGCCACCATCTGGGCGCCCGTGAGCGTGGCGGTGTCGACGAGGTGGGAGGGGGAGTCCTCGCAGGCGCGGACGATCGCGTCGGCCAGGATGAGCCGGCCCTCGGCGTCGGTGTTCTGCACCTCGACGGTCGTGCCGCCGTACATGGTCAGCACGTCGCCGGGGCGGTAGGCGGTCGACGAGGGCATGTTCTCGGCCATCGGCACGGTGGCCACCACGGTGAGCTCCAGCCCGAGCCGCGCGGCCAGGATGACGGTGGCCACGACCGCGGCCGCGCCGCCCATGTCCATGGTCATCTGTTCCATCCCGGCGGCCGGCTTGATGGAGATGCCGCCGGTGTCGAAGGTGACGCCCTTACCCACCAGCGCCACGGTGGGTCGGCCCTCGGCGCCGCGATGGGTCAGGCGCACCAGGCGCGGCCCGCGGGACGAGCCGCCGCCCACGGCGAGGATCCCGCCGAACCCGCCGGCGGCAAGCGCGGCCTCGTCCAGCACCTCGACCTCGAGCCCGGCGTCGGTGGCCAGGGCCGCGGCGCGGTCGGCGAACGACCCGGGGTACAGCAGGTTGGGCGGGGTGTTGACCAGGTCGCGGGCGAGGCCGACGCACTCCGCGATGGTGGCGGCGCGGGTCACCGCGGCGGTGCCGCCCCCGGCCACGAACACCCTCAGGGAGTCCGGTTCCTCGTCGTCGTCACGGTCGGTCTTCGCGGTGACCTTCGCCGGCCGGAACGACCCCAACCCGGCACCCAGCGCGACGGCCTCGGTCCGGTCGGCGTCGAGAAGCACCAGCGCGGCCCCCAGGCCACGGCAGGCGCGGGCGGCGGCGCCGGCGGCGCGGCGCAGGACCTCGTCGGTCACCTCGGCTCCCGCCGACCCGAGGCCGACCAGGATCACGGAGCCCCCCGGGACGCCCTCGGGCGCGGGGAGGCGGGTGGTGGACCCGACCTTGGTGGGGGCGCCGACAGCGCGGGCCAGCGCGCCGAGCGCCGCGGCGGCGTCGGCGGACAGGCCGGGGGCGACGACGACGGGGGCCGCGTCCTTGCCCGCGTCGCTGTCCGCCGCGATGCCCACCACCACCACATCGGACTCGACAGGCGTCGTGACCGCCTCGAGCGAGGCGAGGTCCGGGGTGTGGCTGAGGATCGACTGCGCGTCGGGCATGGAGCGCTCCTGGTGGTGGGTGAGGATGGCGGTGGTGACGAGCACGCCCGGCAGCCGTGGCGGTACCACCACGGCCGGGGCACCATAGTCTATCGACTACCGTGGGAGCACAGCCGTACAGGAGAACGCGAGGAGTGGTCGACATGACAGACACCGGGGACCTCTACGAGGGGCCGCTGCACTCTCGTCACGTGGAGGCCGGGGCCACGTTCGCCCCCTTCGGTGGCTGGTCGATGCCGGTCCAGTACACCGGGACGGTCGCCGAGCACACCGCCACCCGCACGGCCGTCGGCCTGTTCGACGTGAGCCACCTCGGCAAGGCGCTCGTGTCCGGCCCCGGCGCCGCCGGGTTCGTCAACTCCTGCTTCACCAACGACCTCGACCGCATCTCCGCCGGCAGCGCGCAGTACACGCTGTGCTGCGATGAGTCCGGGGGAGTGGTCGACGACCTCATCGCCTACCGGGTCTCCGACGAGGAGATCTTCCTCATCCCCAACGCCGCCAACACCGCGGAGGTCGTCCGGCGCCTGCAGGCGGCCGCCGCCGAGCGCGCACCGGAGATCACGGTGACCGACGAGCACCGCTCGCGCGCGGTGATCGCCGTCCAGGGCCCGCTCGCCGGGGAGGTCCTCACCGCGCTCGGCCTGCCGACCGATCTCGACTACATGGCGTTCGAGGACGCCGACTGGGGCGGGGGTTCCGTGAGGGTCTGCCGGACCGGCTACACCGGCGAGTACGGGTTCGAGGTCCTGCCCGCGTGGGACCAGGCCGGCCCGATCTGGGACGCCCTGGCCGAGCAGGTCCTCTCCCGCGAGGGCGCGCTGTGCGGCCTCGGGGCCCGCGACTCGTTGCGGACCGAGGCGGGGTACCCGCTGCACGGCCACGAGTTGTCCGTCGACCTCAGCCCGCTCGAGGCCCGGTGCGCGTGGGCCATCGGCTGGGACAAGCCGTCCTTCTGGGGCCGCGAGGAGCTGCTGCGGCAGAAGGAGGCCGGCCCGTCCCGGCGCATGTACGCGCTGGAGGTCACCGGTCGGGGCGTCCTCCGGGCCGGGCAGTCCGTCCGCGCCGGCGGCCGCGAGGTGGGCGTCACCAGTTCGGGGACGTTCTCGCCCACCCTCAAGACCGGGATCGCGCTGGCGTTCATCGAGCTCGACGCGGGGCTGACGAAGGGCGACGAGGTCGTGGTGGACGTCCGGGGACGAGAGGTACCGTGCCGCCTCGCGGTACCCCCCCTCGTCGAGATCCGCACCCGCTGACCCCGCCACTCCTCCCAGGAACGAGACGCCCATGTCCGAGTTCGTCATCCGTCCCTCCGCCGCGCCGATGTCCGCCGCCGAGCGCGAGGCCATCCTCGCCGCCCCCGGGTTCGGCAAGCACTTCACCGACCACATGGTCACCCTCCCGTACTCGAACGGCCGGTGGGGCACCCCGGTGGTCGAGGCGTACGCGCCGTTCACGATCGATCCCTCCGCGGTGGTCCTGCACTACGCCCAGACGATCTTCGAGGGACTCAAGGCCTACCGCCAGGCCGACGGCTCGATCGCGTCGTTCCGGCCCGAGCAGAACGCGGCGCGGTTCAACCGGTCCGCGGAGCGGCTGGCCATGCCCAGGCTCCCGGAGGAGCTGTTCATGGAGTCGTTGCGGCAGCTCGTCGCGATCGACCGCGACTGGGTCCCCGCCGCCGGCGGCGAGGAGGCCCTCTACCTGCGGCCCTTCATGATCGCCACCGAGACGGGGCTGGGGGTCCGGCCGGCCGACGAGTACCTGTACTCGGTCATCGCCTCGCCCGCGGGCGCCTACTTCTCCCGCGGCGTCGCGCCGGTGAGCGTCTGGCTGAGCACCGAGTTCGTCCGCGCCAGCCCGGGCGGAACCGGCGCGGCCAAGTTCGGCGGGAACTACGCGGCCTCCCTGCGGGCCCAGGAACAGGCCACCGCCGAGGGCTGCGACCAGGTGGTCTGGCTGGACGCCATCGAGCGCAAGTACATCGAGGAGATGGGCGGGATGAACCTGTTCTTCGTCCTTGGCTCCGGTGACTCCGCCGAGATCGTCACCCCGGAGCTGTCGGGATCGCTCCTGCCCGGCGTGACCCGCGACAGCCTCCTCCAGCTCTCCCGGCACCTCGGGTACCGGGTCACCGAGCGCAGGATCTCCGTCCAGGAGTGGGAGTCCGGTGTGGCCTCCGGCGAGATCACCGAGGTGTTCGCGTGCGGCACCGCCGCCGTGATCACCCCGGTCGGGTCGGTCAGGCACGCCGAGGGCGGGTACACGGTCGGCGACGGCGGGCCGGGCGAGATCACGATGCTCCTGCGCGAGACGCTCACCGGGATCCAGCGCGGATCCGTGGAGGACACGTTCGGCTGGATGACCACCCTGGTCTGACGGGGCCGGTCTGACGGGGCCGGTCCGGCCGGCAGGGGTCGGGGCGGGAACGGTCAGAGCAGGAGCACCGCCGCGACGAGGGCCGCGGCCGTGCCCGCCTCGATGGTCGCCCCGAGGACGTCGCCGCCGATCCCGCCGAGTCGGCGCACGGCGTGCCGGGAGAAGCCCGCCGATGCGAGGTACGCCGCGAGGCCCACCGCGGCACCGACGGCCGGCGGCCACCACCCCGCAAACCCCGCCCCGGCCAGGCCCGCCCCCGCCGCCGCGCACACCAGGCCGGCCGCCACCACCCCCGGCCGTGACTGCGAGCCCGCGACCAGCGCTCCGAAGCCCGTCGCGGACGCGGAGGGAACCCCACGCCGGAGCTGGACGACCGGCAGGCAACGGGACAGGACGTACGCGGCGACGGGGGCGAGCCACGCGCCCGACTCCACCAGGGTCCCGAGCGCGGCGACCTCGGCGAGGAGCACCAGGACCAGGACGGCCGCGCCCATCGGGCCCACCGACCCGGACCGCATGATCTCCAGCGCCCGCTCGGGCCCGGCGTACGACCCCAGGCCGTCGGCGGTGTCGGCCAAGGCGTCCACGTGCATCCCGCGGGTCAGCGCCAGCACCGCGGCGACCCCGACGACGCCCGAGAGGAGGGCGCCGGACCCGAGGGCGTGCGCGCCGTGGGCGGCGGCCGTGGCGGCCCCGCCGCACACCAGACCCACCACCGGGAGCGCGGTCATCGACCGGCCGGCGGCGGCGGCGTCCGGGACCCCTGCGGGTCCGACGGGCAGCACCGTCATCCAGGACAGGGCCAGGCGTACGGCGGCCACCACGTCCGGTCAGTCCTTGCCGCTGACCCCGGCGTCGCCGAAGGTCGCCATCTCCGTGAGGATCGCGATCGCGGCGTGGACGGTGGGCAGGGCCGCCACCGCTCCGCTGCCCTCGCCCAGCCGCATGGAGTGCTCGAGGATCGGGTCGAGCGAGAGGTAGGTCAGGGCCGCCGAGTGGGCGGGCTCGGCGCTCCGGTGGCCGGCCACCCACCACTGGCGGCAGCCGGGGGCCAGCGACTCGGCGAGCAGCGCGGCGGCCGTGACCACCGCCCCGTCGAGGATGCAGGGGGTCCTGCGGACCGCGGCCTGGGCCAGGAAGCCGGCCATCGCCGCGATGTCGGCTCCCGCGACGCGCCGCAGCATCGCGGCGGGATCCCGGAGGTCACCCGACGCCCGGAACATCGCGTCCCGGATCGCGGCGGTCTTGCGCATCCACCCCGCGTCGTCGACCCCGGTGCCCCGTCCGACCAGCTCGACCGGTTCGCGCCCGGTGACCAGGCAGGTCAGGACCGTGGCGGGTGTGGTGTTGCCGATCCCGAGATCGCCCGCGATGAGCAGGTCGGCCCCGGAGTCCACCTCCTCGTCCGCGATCCGGCGGCCGGCTGCGATGGCGGCGCGGACCTCGTCGTGGCTCAGCGAGTCCTCGCGGTCGATGGACCCGCTGGAGCGACGGATCTTGTGCGCGTCGAGTCCGCCCGGTCGTTCGGCGGACATCGCCATGTCGGCCACGCGGATCGTGGCGCCGGCCGCCCGCGCCAGGACGGACACCGCCGCGCCGCCGCCGACGATGTTGTCGGCCATCTGCAGGGTGACCTCCTGCGGGAACGCGGAGACCCCGTGCTCGGCGATGCCGTGATCGCCGGCGAACACCACCACCCTGGGCCGCTCGAGCGGTCGCGGCGGGCAGGCCCCCTGGCAGGAGGACATCCACACGCCGAGCTCCTCGAGCCGCCCGAGGGAGCCGGCAGGCTTGGTCAGCGTGAGCTGCCGGGCGCGGGCCTCGTCGGCGACGGTGTGGGACGGCGGGTGGACCGGGGGGAAGGACACGGGGTCGTCGTAGTGCTCGACGTCGCCCAGCCCCGGGAACTCCGGGGAGGCCACGGCGGTGGGGGACGGTGCCGCGGGGGACGGCGCCGCGGGAGACGGTGCCGCGGGAGACGGTGCGATGACGGTGCGGGTGGAGGCGCTGCGGGTGGAATCAGTGCGGGTGGAATCGGCGCCGACGGGGGCCTCCAGGGGGAGGGCGCGCCCCGCGACGACGAGGACGGCCGAGTCGCAGACCTCGGCCAGACGCCGGTTGAGCGAACCGATCAGGTCGGAGAAGACCCGCCCCGCCAGCGTGTCCGGCACCACCCCGAGGCCGACCTCGGGCGAGACGAGGATGACCGACCCGGGATGGTCGGCGACGGCCGAGACCAGCGCGTCGATCTCCCCGGCCACGGCGGCGCCGCCGTCGGTCCACCCCAGGGTGGCGTCCATCCGGCGGGTGAGCCACCCCCCGAGATCGTCCACGAGAACCGTCCCCGCCGGATGCTCCGCCAGCACCCGGGCGATCTCCGCGGTCTCCTCCGTGGCCCACTCCGCGGGTCTGCGGCCGGTGTGCGCGGCGATCCGGCGGGCCATCTCGTCGTCGTCGGGATCCCGTCGCGCGGTGGCCACGTACACCACGTCGGTACCGGTGGCGGCGGCCACCGCCTCGGCGTGGCCGGATTTGCCCGAGCGGGTACCGCCGAGGACGAGCAGGCGCATGGGGGTCGTGGCCTTCCGGGTCGGTGGGGGTCAGATGGCGTCGCCCGGGCGGACCCGGGGACGCGGGGTGCGGAGCATCCGCGGTTGCGTGGCCCGCATCACCGCGTACCACCCCATGCCGAAGCCGGCGTCCTCGGTGCCGGGGAACCGGTCGCGGACGGCCCGGTTGACCGTGCGGCCCAGGAGGAGCCCGTCCACCACGATCACCACGATCATCGCCATGAACGCGAGCTGGCTGAGCTCCTGCAGGGGCCCGGGGACGAGCTGGAACACGATCACGAACAGCGCCAGCGGCATGAACCAGTTGATGAGGCGCCGGTGGGTGTCGATCCAGTCACGGGCGAAGCGACGGACCTCGCCCCGGTCGCGGGAGAGCACGTAGCGGTCGTCGCCCTCCATCATGAGCTGGCGCCGCTCCTCGCGCGCCGCGCGCTCCTGCGCCCGGGCGGCCTTGCGCTCGTCCTTGGTCATGGCGGCCTCGGTGGTCTTGCGGCGCTCCTTGGCCTCCTTGCGGGTCATGGGCGCGGTCACCGGGCCGGAGCGCAGACCCCGCGCGCGCTCCTGGTCGCGCCGCTTGGGCGTGGGCTTGCCCTTGCCCGCGGGTCGGCGCGCGTCGGTGGACGGGTCCGGGCCCGCGGCGGCCGCGGAGTCCGGCCCGACGTCGGGACCTGGGGAACTCATGCCGGTGTCGTTCTTACCGGAGCCGAATGCACGCAACTTCACGCCCCCAGGCTAGGCGATGGGCCCGGGAGGCGAGCATTCACCCGCTCGTCACTCCAGGCGTATCGTGTCGGGGGACCGGATGTCCGGGGAATAGAGAGCTCCCCGGTGGGCGTTGCACGACGGTAGGACGCCACCGAAGACCCTCTCGGATCGCAAGGAGAACCGACATGACCACTGCGGAGAACACCGCCACCGGTGTACTGCTCACCGACGCCGCCGCCTCCAAGGCCAAGGCCCTCCTCGACCAGGAGGGTCGCGACGACCTCTCGCTGCGCATCGCCGTCCAGCCCGGTGGCTGCGCGGGCCTGCGCTACCAGCTCTTCTTTGACGACCGCAGCCTCGACGGCGACGTGGTCGACGACTTCGGCGGCGTCAAGCTCGCCGTCGACCGGATGAGCGTGCCCTACCTCACCGGGGCGTCGATCGACTTCGTCGACACCATCGAGAAGCAGGGGTTCACCATCGACAACCCCCAGGCGACCGGCTCCTGCGCCTGCGGCGACTCGTTCAACTGACCTCACAGCGCCACGGACGACCCGGCCCGATCATCGATCGGACCGGGTCGTCTACTGTCGGGTCCATGTCTGTCGTCATCACCGGGTCCATCGCCACCGACCACCTCATGACCTTCTCGGGGAAGTTCTCCGAGCAGCTCCTGCCGGACCAGCTCGC
The DNA here is from genome assembly GCA_002415925.1 of Dietzia sp. UBA5065. Taxonomy (GTDB): domain Bacteria; phylum Actinomycetota; class Actinomycetes; order Mycobacteriales; family Mycobacteriaceae; genus Dietzia. The sequence continues at coordinate 8,206 of DIAZ01000173.1, forward strand.
GCACGTGTCGCTGAGCTTCCTCGTGGATTCGCTCCAGATCCGGCGTGGCGGGGTGGGGGGGAACATCGCGTTCGCCCTGGGCGTGCTCGGCCGCGCGCCGCACCTCGTCGGGGCCGCGGGCGAGGACTTCGCCGAATACCGGACCTGGCTCGAGGACCACGGCGTGGACTGCTCGGCCGTCCACATCAGCTCCGCGCTGCACACCGCGCGGTTCGTGTGCACTACCGACTCCGAGATGGCGCAGTTCGCGTCGTTCTACCCCGGTGCGATGGGGGAGGCGGCCACCATCTCCCTCGCCCGGCTGGTGGAGCGGATCGGCCGGCCCGAGATCGTGCTCATCGGCGCCAACGACCCGACGGCCATGAACTCCCACACCGCGGAGTGCCGCGAGCTCGGCCTGGATTTTGCCGCCGACCCCTCCCAGCAGCTGGCGTTCCTCGACGGCGAGGCGGCCGCCGCGCTGGTCGACGGCGCCCGGTACCTGTTCACCAACGAGTACGAGTACGAGCTCCTGCTGAAGAAGACCGGGTGGACGCCCGAGGAGCTGGACTCCAGGGTCGGCACCCGTGTCACCACCCGGGGTGGGAAGGGCGTCGTGATCGTGGAGAGGGGCGCCGAGCCCCTCGAGGTGGGCATCGTCCCCTCGGAGAACCTCCTGGACCCCACCGGCGTCGGCGACGCGTTCCGCGCCGGCTTCCTCACCGGGGTCCTCGACGGCCTGTCGCTGGAGCGTTCCGCGCAGTTCGGCGCGCTCATCGCGACCCACGTCCTGGAGACCACCGGGACGCAGGAGTGGACCATCGACCCCGCCGCGGCGCGCCGCCGGCTTGCCGCCACCTACGGCGACGAGGCCGCCGAGGAGATCGCCGCGCTGCTCCCGGCCTGACCCCCGCGAGAGGCCCGGCCGCTGCGGGCCGGGCTGGCGGGGCCTAGAGGCGGACCGGGTACTCGCGCCGCTCGATGTCCGGGGTGATCCGCCCCTCCACGAAGATGCCGTGCCAGATCATGAAGCACAGCATGGTCCAGATCCGGCGGCTGTGATCGGAGACGCCGTCGCGGTGCTCGTCGAGCATCCTCAGCACCGCCGCCTTGTCCACGAACTCGTCGGTGCCGGAGGCCATGACGTGCTCGCGGGCCCAGTCGTGCAACTCCGGTCCGGCCAACCAGTGGCGGGTCGGCACGGGGAAGCCGAGCTTCTTCCGGTGGAGCACGTGCGCCGGGACGATCCGCTCCAGCGCCCTGCGCAGCGCGTACTTGGTCGTGCCGTGCGCGACCTTCTCCGTGTACGGCAGGCGGGAGGCGACCTCGTAGACCTCGCGGTCGAGGAACGGCACCCGCAGCTCGAGGGAGTTGGCCATGGTGACCTTGTCCGCCTTGACCAGGATGTCGCCGCGCAGCCACGTGAACAGGTCCAGGTGCTGCATGCGGGCGACGGGATCCCAGCCCCGGGAGCGCTCGTAGATCGGCGCCGTGACGTCCTGGTGGCCCCACTCGGGCCGGTAGTCCCTGAGGACCGACCTCACCTGCTCCTCGGAGAAGGACCGCGCGTTTCCGTAGTAGCGGTCCTCGAGGCTCATGGAGCCGCGGTGCAGCAGGCTCTTGCCGCGGGTGCCCTCGGGGATCCGGGTGCTCGCCCTGCCCAGCGCCCGGCGCAGGCCGCCGGGGATCCTCTCGAACGGCGCGAGTGAGAGCGGCTCCTTATAGATGGTGTACCCGCCGAACAACTCGTCGGCGCCCTCTCCCGAGAGGACCACCTTGACGTGCTTGCGGGCCTCGCGCGCGACGAAGTACAGGGGGACCAGCGCCGGGTCGGCGACCGGCTCGTCCAGATACCAGATGATCTCCGGGATCGCGGCGGCGAACTCCTCGGGGGAGACCACCTTGACGATGTGCTCGACTCCGATCGCCGCGGCGGATTCGGCGGCCACGTCGATCTCCGAGTAGCCCTCCCGCTCGAAGCCGGTGGTGAAGGTCAGGAGGTTCTCGTTGTGCCGGCGGGCCAGGGCCGCGATGGCGGTCGAGTCGATGCCGCCGGACAGGAACGAGCCCACGGTGACGTCGGCCCGCATGTGCTTGGCCACCGAGTCCTCGAGTGCGGCGGCGATCTCGTCGTACCGCCTCTCCTCCTGGCCGTCGGCCACCGGGACGACCGGGAACGTCGGCTCGAAGTACCGCTCGATCACCGGGGCCGTGCCGGGGGAGAGGGTGGCGTGGCAGCCGGACTCCAGCCGGCGGACCCCGCGGGTCAGCGTCTCGCCCTCCGGGACGTACTGGAGGGTGACGTAGTGCTGGAGGGCGCGGGTGTCGAGCGAGGTGTCGACGACGAGGAGGTCGACCAGTTCGGTGATCGACTTCTTCTCGCTCGCGAACGCGGTCCCCCCGGGGCCGGTGGCCATGTAGAGGGGCTTGATGCCAAATGGGTCGCGGGCCACGAAGAGCGTCCGCTCGACGGTGTCCCAGATGGCGAAGGCGAACATCCCGCGGAGCCGGCGGACCGCGGCGGGGCCCCAATGATGGAACGCGACGATGATCGGCTCGCCGTCGCCCTCGGTGTGGAACGTCGCGCCGTGCTCGTTCCGGAGCTCCTCCCTCAGTTCCAGGTAGTTGTAGATCTCGCCGTTGAACGTCAGTGCGTACCTGTCCGGTTGCCCGGGCGGTCCCCAGCGCAGGGGCTGGTGCGAGTGGGCGATGTCGATGATCGACAGCCGGTTGAAGCCGAAGGCCAGGTCGCCGTCGGCCCACGTGCCCACCTCGTCGGGGCCGCGGTGGCGCTGGCACCCCATCGCGCCCAGGATCCGCGACTCGTGGGTACGGGCGGAGCCGTCGGGGGTCAGTAGACCAAGCAGGCCACACATTCGTCGGGTACCTCGTCGATCGTGGTCGGGGTGGGGCTGGACCCGCCGATACGGGTCACGATGGCTTCGAATACTACTGCTCCGGATCCTCCCGGCCGTGGTGCCGAACGGCGAAGGGGTGAGTTGGGTGAAAAGCCGGGACCCGCAGCGTCCAAACTGAGACTCGTGGTCTACTCTTCTAAGGTGTCCCGGCCACGTGGCCGGAGCCGCTGATCAGGAAGGCGTGATGGTGGAACAGCGTGACGGGCGTCGTCGGACGCGCAGAGCTGCACTCGCGGTGTCTCTCGGCACATTGGGCTTGCTGTTGTCCGGTTGTAGCCTCCACACCGACAACAAATGGTGGAACCAGACCATGAACTTCGGGTTCCCCAACGGGATCACGCCCGAAGGCATCGCCATCAGGGAGTTCTGGACCCTGACGGTGGTCACCTCGCTGATCGTCGGCTTCTTCGTGTGGGGCCTGATCTTCTGGTCGATGGCCTTCCACCGCAAGCGGAAGAACGACAACGGCGAGTTCCCGCGTCAGACGGCGTACAACGTACCGCTGGAGCTGGTCTACACGGCGGTGCCGTTCGTGATCATCTCGGTGCTCTTCTACTTCACCGTCATCACGCAGAACAAGGTCCTCGACCTCCGTCCGGAGGAGGAGGTCGGGGTCAAGGTCGACGTCACCGCCTTCCAGTGGAACTGGAAGTTCGGCTACAACAAGGTCGACGTCGCGGGAGTGAGGATCGCCGACGGTACCAACGAGGAAGCCCAGCAGGCTGCCCTCGAGGCCGGCGTGCTCTCGGACGAGCAGCGTGAGGCGCTCGGTCACCACGGTGAGCCCGCCGCCGGTGGCCCGATCCACGGCCGACTCGCCGAGGACAAGTCCTACCTGTTCTTCAACGACATCGAGACCATCGGCACCTCGGAAGAGGTCCCGGTGCTGGTCGTGCCGACCGGTACCCGGATCGAGTTCCGCCTCGCGTCGGCCGACGTCGTCCACTCCTTCTGGATCCCCGAGTTCATCTACAAGCTGGATGTCATGCCGCACCCGGGCAAGAACCAGCAGCTGAGCATGTTCCAGGTCGAGCAGATCGAGCGTGAAGGCGCCTTCGTGGGACGGTGTGCCGAGATGTGCGGCGCGTACCACGCGATGATGAACTTCGAACTCCGGGCCGTGTCGCCCGAGGACTTCGCGAAGTACATCCAGTTCCGTGAGGACAACCCGACCGCGTCCAACGCGGAGGCCCTGCAGTCCATCGGGCAGGCGCCGTACTCCACGTCCACGGCACCGTTCAAGACCGGACGTAGCGATACCCGCGACCAGAACAACATCATCGAGAACGCATCCGCTAACTGACGTCTCTCTCCGGTATCACGCGAAGGGCTCCTGCACGATGAACGCAACAGTAAGAATCTTCGACGGACTGGTGATCTTCCTCGCCGTCATGGCCATCGCGTACGGCTACCTCACGGGCGCCTCGCGTACCGGGGTCGAGTGGGTCGGCACCACCGCCCTGGTGCTGTCCGCGGGGCTCTGCCTGCTGGTCGGCGGCTACCTGCGCTTCGTGGCCCGTCGCATCAGCACGCTGCCCGAGGACTACGAAGAGGCGGAGGTCTCGGACGGCGCGGGCGAGCTGGGCTTCTTCAGCCCTCACAGCTACTGGCCGTTCTTCATGGCGTTCTCGATCCTCATCCTCGGTTACGGCGCCGCCTTCTGGAACTGGTGGATCCTCATCGCCGGAGCGGTGGCGCTGATCATCACCGCCTCCGCGCTGGTGTTCGAGTACCACTGGGGCCGCGAGAAGCACTGACCCCACGCCACCGCGTGCAGCCGGGCCCCCACCGCGATCCGCGGTGGGGGCCCGGCTTGTTGTCCGCCGTCCTGGGATGATCGGATCGTGAGGGACCGCGAGACGGGTCGGGCCGGGGCCACTGCGCGTCGGCAGCGGCCCCGGCCCGTGCGGTCCCGGAGGGAGGCGTACAGGGGGCAGGCTTACAGCCCCATGTCCTTGGCGATGATGGACTTCATGACCTCGTTGGTCCCGCCGTAGATCCGGTTGACCCGGTTGTCCGAGTACAGGCGCGCGATCGGGTACTCGTTCATGAAGCCGTAGCCGCCGTGCAGCTGGAGACAGCGGTCGATGACCTCCGCCGCGACCTCGGTGCAGAACAGCTTGGCGGAGGCCGCCTCGGCCGCGGTCAGCTCGCCCGCGTCCAGGGCCTCGAGGGCGCGGTCCGCGACGGCCTGGGCGGCGTCGACCTTGGCCTGGCAGGCGGCCAGCTCGAACTTCGTGTTCTGGAACTCGGCGACCTGCTTGCCAAACACGACTCGCTGCTGCGTGTACTCCTTGGCGAAGCGCACGGCGGCCGCGGCCTGGGCGTACGCACCGTAGGCGATACCCCAACGCTCGGACGGCAGGTTCTGGCCGAGGTAGAAGAACCCGCGGTTCTCCTCGCCCAGCAGGTCCTCGACGGGAACCTTGACGTCCGTGAACGAGAGCTCGGCGGTGTCGGAGGTCTTGAGGCCGACCTTGTCCAGCTTGCGTCCCACCGCGTAACCCTCGAGCTTGGTGTCCACGGCGAGGAGCGAGATGCCGAAGCGGCGGTCGTCCTCGCGCGGGGGAGCGGTGCGGGCGCAGACGATCACCCGGTCGGCGTGGACGCCGCCGGTGATGAACGTCTTGGCGCCGTTGAGGACGTAGTGGGTGCCGTCCTCGGAGAGCTTGGCGGTGCTCTTCATGCCGGCCAGGTCCGACCCGGTCCCCGGCTCGGTCATGGCCAGCGCCCACATCTCCTCGCCCGCGACGAACTTCGGCAGGTAGCGCTGCTTCTGCTCCTCGGTGGCCAGGGCCTTGATGTAGGGCAGTCCGAGCAGCACGTGGACACCCGAGCCACCGAAGTTCACGCCGGCGCGGGCGGTCTCCTCGGACTGGATGGCCTCGAACTTGTGGGAGTTGATGCCCGCGCCGCCGTACTCCTCGTCGACGTTGATGCCGAACAATCCGAGGTCGGCGAGCTTGTAGTAGAACTCGCGGGGGACGATGCCGGCCTCGAACCACTCCTGGAAGTGAGGGGTCACCTCGGACTCGATGAAGTCGCGGAGGGTCTGGCGGAAGGCCTCGTGGTCTTCGTTGAACACAGTGCGGCGCAAGGGGATGCCTTTCCGTGGGATGCCCCGGCGAATTCCGAGCGCCGGGAGCGTCAGGTGATTGTCTCCTACTGGTGGCGATCGTACTAGGCCGCGACCTGCGACACGGCGAGGGTTACCCGCCGGTAGCTTGAGTGCCCGGGGCCGTGTCCCCGGATGCCGGCCTGGAGTCGAGGGCGGCGGCCGCGACGATCCTGATCGGCCCGCGGATCCGCGACCCGGGCACGTCCTCGCCGCGCTGCCGGATCGCCACGATCCCTTGGTCACGGAGTTCGAGGGCCACGTCCCTGGCGGTGTCCATGAGGTCCCGCCAGTGCTCGCCGCCGACGGCGCGCGCGGCGTCACTCGGGCAGATCGAGCCGCCCCCTCGGGACCGCAGGAGGGTGCGGATGGTGGCGGCGAGGCGGCGGCGGGTCCCCTCCTCCGTGGGATCCCACCACGGGTCCCCCCGTTCCCCGAGCGCCACCTTGGCGTCGTCGACCATCACCCTGGCGGCGTCGCCCTCGGTCTTCACGAGCCGGCGTCCCGTCATGAGGGCGGACACGAGTTCCGCGCGGAGCTTCTCCGGGATCGCCGGATCGGTCGCGCGCCACCGCCGACCGCCGACCACGATGTACCGCCCGTCCTCGGAGCGCTCGACCTCGTCCCTCGCCACACCGCGATCATGCTCCCGTGCGCCCGGGCTGTCACGAAACCGGGAGACGGAAGCGGGGGACCCGCCCGAGTCGCTAGGGTGAAACCTGTTCCAGTAAGTGTGTCGTCCGAGGGCGATGGCGAACGGCTGCAGGGGATCGAGGAGAGGCGCGTGACCGTGACGACCGGGGAGAACACCGTGGATGCCGAATTTGACGTGGTGGTGGTGGGCTCGGGCATCGCCGCGCTCTTCGGGGCCGCGGCGGCGGTATCGCGGGGCCTGACGACCTGTCTGGTGGAGAAGACCGACCGGTTCGGCGGGACCTCCGCGTACTCCGGAGGGGCGGTGTGGCTTCCGGGCAACGCCGTCCTCGCCCGCGACGGTCTCGAGGACTCGGTAGAGAGGGGCCGAACCTACTTCCGCGCTGTGGTCGGTGACCGCACCGACCGGGACCTGCAGGACGCCTTCCTTAGCACCGGACCGCGGGTGGTGGACTTCCTCACGCACGACCTCGGTATCCCCACACGGTTCCAGGCGTTCCCCGACTACTTCGACGCCCCGGGGCGGCAGGAGACGGGGCGCAGCATCTACCCCAAGCCCATCAGGAGCGAGGAGGTCGGCGCCCGCACGGGGGACATCCGCCGCTCCGTCCCGGCCGACCAGTTCGGCGCCGACGAGGACACCGCCAAGCTGGAGGGCGGCCGTGCCTGGGTGGCCCGGTTACTCCTCGCGCTGGATGCGATGGACGCCGCCGAGCTGCGGCTCTCCACGGCCGTGGAGGAGCTCGTCCGGGACGACGACGGTCGGGTCGTGGGCGTGGTGACCCGGGGCGACGAGGGCCGACAGGTGCTGCGTGCCCGTCACGGTGTCCTGGTCGCGGCCGGCGGGTTCGAACGGTCCGCCGAACTGCGGGCACGGTGGCAGCAGATGCCCACAGCCGACTGGTCCGCCTCCCACCCGGACACCGGGTCCGGTGACGCGGTCCGGATGTTCGAGCGGGTCGGCGCCCGACTCGACCTGCTCGATCAGTCGTGGTGGTGCCCGGCCACGCTCTTCCCCAACGGCCACGCCGCTTTCACCCTGGGCTTCCGCTCGGGCATCATCGTCGACGCCACCGGGCGGCGATTCGCCAACGAGCTCCTGCCCTACGACCAGATGGGGCGGAGGATGCACGCGCGGATCACCGACGGGGCGGGGGACGAGTTCTGGTGTGTCTTCGACGACGCCGAGGCCGGCGGGTACCCGGCGATCTGCGTCCCCGCCCCCGACGCCGACGAGCTCCGCGCCGCCGGTCTCTGGCACACCGCGGCCTCGATCGGGGACCTCGCCGCGGCGACGGGCCTCGATCCGGAGGCCCTGGCAGAGAGCGTCGAGCGGTTCAACGCGCTCGCCGAGCGGGGCCGCGACACGGACTTCGGCCGGGGTGAGGACCCCTACGGACGGTTCTTCCTCGGGGCGTCGACGCCGGGGGAGTGCCTACGACCCCTGCCCGGCGGGCGACTGCACGCCGTCCGGCTCGTCCTGGGCGACCTGGGGACCAAGGGGGGCGCGGTGATCGACACCAACGGGGCCGTCCTCGACACCACCGGCTGCCCCATCCCGGGCCTGTACGCGGCCGGCAACTCGTCGGCCTCGGTGTCCGGCGAGGCGTACCCGGGACCCGGGGTCCCCCTCGGGTCCGGGATGACGATGGCCTTCCGCGCCGTCGCCCACATGGCGGGGGAGCCACTTCCGATCGAGGGGTCGCGGGTCGACTGACTCCCGACCCCGGCCACCACTGACCTTTCCGGAGGCCGCGGCCTCCCGGGGTGAGGACCTTCTCGTCGTCGTCCCCCTAGACTCTCCACGCCCGCGGACCGACGGGGGGCGGCGTGGGGGGTGGACCGCGACAGACCGCGGGCCGGACCTCCACGTGGAGGTCCGGCCCGCGGTCGGGTGTTACCGGTGGCTCAGTGCTCGTCGCGACGAGTGAGGATCTCCTCCTGCAACGTGGTGAGCATGGAGTACTCCTGCTCGTGCTTGCCGTGCTCGGCCTTGTCGAGCAGACGGGCCTCGTCGGCCGGGTCAGCCGAGAGTGCGCCGCGCGGGGGACGACCGGCCACGCCGAGCTGGTTCATCTTGCTGGGCACCTTGGCGCCGGCGTACTCGAGCGGGACGGCGTGGCCGTGCTCGTCGACCTCACCGAGCGGCTGGTGGACCTCGATGAACTCACCCTGCGGCAGGCGCATGATGATGCCGGTCTCGATACCGTGCTCGAGCACGTCGCGGTCGGCGCGCTGCAGACCCAGGCACAGCCGGTAGGTGAAGAAGTACACCAGCGGCGGCACCACGATGAGACCGATGCGACCGGCCCAGGTGGTGGCGTTCAACGAGACGTCGAAGTGGTAGGAGATCAGGTCGTTGGACCCCATCAGCACCAGGACCACGTAGAACGAGATGGCCATCATGCCGGCGGCGGTACGCACCGGCACGTCGCGCGGACGCTGCAGCAGGTTGTGGTGGGCGGTGTCGCCGGAGAACTTGGCCTCGATCTGCGGGTAGGCGAACATCAGCACGACCATGGCGCCGAGCATCACGGCCACCCACATCACCGCGGGGACGGTGTACGGACCCAGGTAGAGCTCCCAGGCGGGCATGACACGGGCGCCGCCCTCCGTCCACAGCATGTACCAGTCGGGCTGCGATCCCGCGGAGATATGGGAGGGGTTGTACGGCCCGAGGTTCCATATGGCGTTGATCGTGAACAGGCCCGAGAAGAGCATGAGCATGCCGACCGTGATGGCACCGAAGGCGACGGACTTGACCGCGAAGACCGGGAGGATACGGACGCCGACGACGTTGTTCTCCGTCCGGCCGGGCCCGGGGAACTGGGTGTGCTTCTGGTACCAGACCAGCGCGAGGTGCGCGGCGATCAGCGCGAGGATGATCGCCGGGATGATCAGCACGTGCAGCACGTAGAAGCGCGGGATCATGATGTCGCCCGGGAAGTCCCCACCGAAGATCATCCAGTGCAGCCAGGTGCCGATCACCGGCATGCCGACGATGATGCCCGAGGTGATCCGGAGGCCGGTGCCCGAGAGGACGTCGTCCGGCAGACCGTAGCCGAGGAAGCCCTCGACGATGCCCAGGAGCAGCAGCACGCAACCGATGGTCCAGTTGGCCTCACGCGGGCGTCGGAACGCGCCCGTGAAGAAGATGCGGATCATGTGGACGACCATCGAGGCGACGAACAGCAGGGCCGCCCAGTGGTGGATCTGCCGCACGAAGAGCCCGCCGCGGACCTCGAACGAGATGTTCAGCGCCGTCTCGTAGGCGCGGGAGATCTCGATGCCGTTGAGGGGCGCGTACGCGCCCTGGTAGATCACCTTCGACATGGAGGGGTCGAAGAACAGGGTGAGGTACACACCCGAGATCAGCAGGATGATGAAGCTGTACAGGGCGATCTCGCCCAGGAGGAAGGACCAGTGCGTGGGGAAGACCTTGTTGATCTGCCGGCGCATGCCCTTGGCCATGGTGTATCGCGAGTCGAGGCCGTCTCCGACCTTCGCGAGTGTGGTGTTGTTGCTCATGAACGACGCTCCCAGAAGGCAGGTCCGACCGGCTCGATGAAGTCGCCGTTGGCGACGAGGTAGCCCTCGCTGTCAACCGCGATGGGCAGCTGCGGCAGCGCACGCGCGGCGGGGCCGAAGATCGGCTTCGCATACTCCAGCGCGTTGAACTGCGACTGATGGCACGGGCAGAGGAACCGCTGCGTCTGCTGCTCGTACAGGGAGGTGGGGCAGGCGAGGTGCGTGCAGATCTTCGAGTAGGCGTAGAGGTCGCCGTAGTTGAACTCCTCCTGGCCCTTCCGCTTGATCACCCGCGCGGCGTCCTCGGGACGGAAGCGGATCAGCATGACCGCGTTCCGTACGCCGTGGATCGAGTGCATGTGCGCCTCGAAGTCGCCGAGGTCGTTCTCGGGGAGGGGGAACACGGACTCGAGCCCGCCCGCCGCCAGGTCCTCGACGTGGATCCGCACGAGGCGGCCCTCGCCGGCCGGGGGATGCCCGTCCGGGAACACCTTGCCGGTGTCGCGACCGAGGTAGACCTTCTCCGCGGGCAGGCCGTCGGGACGGCTGCTCGAGGCGAGGGTCCAGCCGGTGGTGTGCAGGGTGCCGTCGCCGGCGACGGTGAGCTCGCCGCGCTTCCACGGGTTCTTGATCATCCCGCCGAGCGGGAGGATCGCGGACAGCCCGATGAGTCCGACTCCCGCACCGAGGAAGCCGCCCATGACCTTGCGGCGACCGAGGGTCGAGGTCTTCCACGAGTCGTTGAGCTCGGCGACGATGGTGCGCCGGTCGGCTTCGTCCGACGGGCCGTCGTGGCGCGTCTGGACCGAGATCTCCTCGGGGACGAACTTCTTGGTGAACTGCACGGCGCCGAAGCCGAGGAAGAGGATCGACAGGCCGATCGTCACGCCGAGCAGCGGCGTGTAGACCATGTAGAGCCAGTAGCCGTCCTCGCCCTCGCCGCGGTACTCCCACGGCCAGGCGATGTAGATGACGGCAAAGGCGAGGGCCAGCACGGCGGAGAGCGCGAACCAGATGGTGACCGTGCGTGCCGCCCGCTTCTCGGCGCGGGTCGTGACGCCCTCCGGCCAACGGTTCTCGCGGAACCGGACGTCGACCTCGTCCATCTCGGTGCCGAGACGGACCAGATCGGCGTCGCTCATCCGGTCGAGGTCCGCGGGGGACGGGTTCTTGGGTGTCTCACTCATGAACGGGATCCGATCCACAGGGTCGCACCGATGAGGGCGACGATGCCGACAAGCCAGATGGCCACGCCTTCGCTCACGGGTCCGAGGCCGCCGAGCGCGTAGCCGCCCGGCGTGATCTTGGAGTCCGTGTCCTTGATGTAGGCGATGATGTCCTTCTTCTCGTCAGGCGTGAGCTGACGGTCCGAGAACCTGGGCATGTTCTGCGGCCCGGTCAGCATGGCCTGGTAAATCTCCTGCTCGTTGGCAGGATCGAGCGTGGGTGCGTACTTGCCGGCGGACAGCGCTCCACCGCGGCCGGTGAAGTTGTGACACGAGGCGCAGTTGAGGCGGAACAGCTCGGAGCCGCGAGCGATCTCCTCGGGGCGGGACTCGCCCGAGGCGCCGCGGAGGCTCCCCTGCGCGACCTGGCCGTCGGGATCGGTGACGATCGCGGGGCCGCCGCCGTACAGGTCGACGTAGGCGGCGAGGGCGACGATCTGGTGCTCGCTGTAGCGCGGCTTCTTCCGCTGCGCCTGGGCCTCGTTGTTGGCGGCGGGCATGCGGCCGGAGTGGACCTGGAAGTAGGTCGCGCCCGAGCCGGTGCCGACGAGCGACGGGCCGCGGTCCTGCACGCCCTGCAGGTTCTGGCCGTGGCACGTGATGCAGGCGACGTCGTAGATCGACTTACCCTCGGCGATCAGCGCGGCCTGGTCCTGCTGCGCCGTCGCGACCTGCGGCTCGGGAACCACGGCCGTGGCGATGGCGCCCGCACCGAGGAGGCCGGCGGCGATGACGAGCGCGCCAGTGGCCTTCCGACGACGCTTGGAGGAGGCCGGTCGCGCCGGAGTACCCGCGGGCTCCGGCGACGGCGTGTCCGCAGCGGGTGGGTGAGGTGAGTTCATTGTGAGTTCCCTTTGGTGTTGGGACCTGCTGGACGCGGCGTCCTGCGGCCAGCTGACTACTGAATGAAGTAGATGGTGACGAAGAGGCCGATCCAGACCACGTCCACGAAGTGCCAGTAGTACGACACCACGATGGCCGCCGTCGCCTGGGCGGGTGTGAACCGGGACATCGTCGTCCGCATCACGAGGACGACGAACGCCAGGACGCCCGCCAGCACGTGGAGACCGTGGAAGCCGGTGGTGATGAAGAAGACGGATCCGTACACGCTAGAGGAGATCGTGACGCCCTCGAAGTACAGCATCGTGTACTCGTACACCTGGCCGATGAGGAAGACCGTCCCCATCACGGCCGAGATCACGTACCAGCGGCGGAGGCCGAAGACGTCTCCCTGCTCGGCGGCGAAGACACCCATCTGGCAGGTGAACGAGGACGCCACGAGGATGACGGTGATCGTCAGGGCGAACGGCACGTTCAGGTGCACCGGATAGGAAGGCCAGTCACCTCCCGAGTTCGCCTTGGAGACGAAGTACATCGCGAACAGGCCCGCGAAGAACATCAACTCCTGGGACAACCAGATGATGGTGCCCACGCTGACCATGTTCGGCCGGTTCAGCGAATGAACACGCTGGGCCATAGCCGTTCCTGAGTTATCTACTGCGCTCGTCACGAGGCCAAGTATGACCCCTGAGATGGGCGGAGTCTGCACGGACCCCCGAAATCGGCGTGTCCTTCCGGCGTTTCCGCAGGTCGCCCGGGGAACTCTCAGCTTGGGTATGTGGGACCGCACCCCATGCAGGGGCTATCAGGGCCCTCTCAGGCTGATCGGCGCGTTCCGGGGACGGCCGATGACGGGCCTGGGCGAGCGACGGAGGTGGCGCTGGTGGCACGATTGGCGGGGCGCGGTCCGCCAGCGGAGACGGACCGGCGGTACCAGGGGAGAGAGGTCGGGACACGTGGGAAGTTCGGCATCGGTCGACGGGGGCCGATCGTGGCCCGCAGTGCTTGGCACGCTCACCTCGGGACGGGACCTCGATCCGGCGGACGCCGCCTGGGCCATGTCCCGGATCATGGAGGGCGTCGCGACAGACGCCCAGATCGCCGCGTTCGGGGTCGCGCTCGGGATGAAGGGCGTCACGGGGCCGGAGCTCGCCGCGCTGTCGGCGACGATGCTCGACTTCTCGCGCCGGGTCCCCACGTCCCGCCCGTGCCTCGACATCGTGGGCACGGGCGGCGACAGGCAGGGCACCGTGAACATCTCCACCATGTCCTCCCTCGTGGTGAGCGCGTGCGGGGTGCCCGTGGTCAAGCACGGCAACCGGGCGGCCTCGTCGAAGAGCGGCGGCGCCGACGTCCTGGAGGCCCTCGGGGTGGCGATCGACCTCGGGCCGGAGGATGTCGCCCGCTGCGTCGAGGAGGTGGGCGTGGCCTTCTGTTTCGCCCCCGTGTTCCACCCGGCCCTCCGGTTTGCCGCCGCGCCCCGGCGCGAGATCGGGATACCCACGGTCTTCAACATCCTCGGTCCGCTCACCAACCCCGCGGCGCCGGCGGCCAACCTCATCGGCTGCGCCTTCGAGCACCTGATGACGGTCATGGCCGAGGTGTTCGCACTCCGCGGTAGGTCGGCCCTGGTGGTCCGCGGCTCGGACGGGCTCGACGAGATCACCATGACGGGATCGACCCGGGTCCTGCGGGTCGCCGACGGCCAGGTCGACGAGGATCGGATTCACCCCGGGGACTTCGGGATGGACACCTGTTCGATCGAGGAACTGCGCGGCGGCGATGGCGAGCACAACGCCGGTGTGGCACGGGACCTGCTGGCGGGGAGGACGGGTCCGGTCCGCGATGCGGTGCTGCTCAACTCGGCCGCGGCGTTGGTGGCGTTCGACGGACTCGGGCGAGGGGCCGAGCTGGTGCCCGCGATGAGGTCCGCCCTGGACCGCGCCGCGGCGGCGATAGACGACGGCGAGGCGGCCGGCCTGCTGGAGAGGTGGGCGGCCTTCAGCGCGACGCGCGGCTGACCCCGGTCTCGCGGACCCCCGACGCGGCGCGTTCCGCACGCTCGGCCCAGCCGGACAGGGTGTGCGCCCCGCGGACGGGGAGCACCCAGGCGCCCTCGATCGACACGATGCGAGTGGGGGCGGAATCGATCCATCGGTGGACGTTGCGGACCTCCGCCGGCGTCGCCCCGCGGAGTGGGCCGGGATCGGGGAGCACGGTGGTGGCCCCCGACCTGAGGGAGTCGATGACGGGCAGTGGCGCCGCACCGGTCGGCACCGTCCCGGACGCGGCGAGGCGCCCATGCCGCACGACCGCGACCGCCCACGACCGGCGGGGCCCGGCCTGGACCAGGATCAGCTCGGGGAGTGCCGCGGTCGCCGTGAGTTCCTGGTGGCGGGAGAGGACGCGCACGAGGATCGCGGTGCGGTCCCGCAACCCGGCGGCCCTCTCGAAGGCGCCGCCGGTGGCGAGGGCCTCGATGCGGTCGATGAGGGCCCGCAAGGGTGCCGAGTCCGTTCCGGTCACCAGTTCCCGCCACGATTCGGGATCGGCGATCGAGCCGTCGACCTCGGACAGGTCCTCCCACGCCGAACGGGCGTCCTGCGCCCGGCGGAACGGCCCGATCGCCAACGGGTGCTCCGGGGACCTGGTGACCCGGCCTCGAACCGCCCTGCCGGTGGGAGGCGCGAGCCACCACCCGCGGCGGGGGCTGCGGGACCGCCTGTTGAACGGGGGCTGGAGGGAGTCGATGAGCCGCTCCTCGACGGTCCACGCCTCCAGGAGGTGCGCGCACGGGACCGACTCGGCGCTCGCCGCCAGGCCGATCATCGTCCGCATCCTGCCGCGGGCGTCCCCGCCCGAGTAGTAGGAGCGGGCCCTCCGGCGCACGGACCCCGACGACCCCACGTAGAGGGGACCGCCCGAGCTGTCTCGGAAGAGGTAGACGCCGGGTCCGGACGTGAGCGACTCGGTCAGGGTGGCCCGCCGCCGCACCTCGGGGCTGAGGCGCCCGTCGTACGCCCTCAGTTCCGAGACCGTGGACACCCCGCAGTCGCCGACCCGGGAGATCAGCGCGTGCAGCACGTCGACGGTCGCCCGGGCGTCCTGGAGGGCTCGGTGGTTCGGTTCGACCGCCGACCCCAGGTGCGCGGCGAGCACGCCGAGGCGGTGACCGCGGGTCTCGCCGCTGTGGAGCACCCGTCGCGCGAGGGTGAGGGTGCAGATCGACGGCGGGTCGGGCCACCGCCGGCCGGTCGAGGCCGCCGCGGCGCGGAGGAAGCCGAGGTCGAAACGCGCGTTGTGCGCCACCAGGACGGCGCCCCGGGAGAACTCGAGGAAGGTCGCCATCACCTCGCCCAGCGACGGGGCCCCCACGAGGTCGCCCGGGGCGATGCCGGTGAGGGTGCTGATATGTCCCGGGAGGACGCCGTCGATCGCGACGAACGTGGACAACTCGGCCCGGACCTCGCCGCCCACCACGCGGACGGCGCCGATCTCGGTGATCTCATCCGTTCCCGGCCGCGTCCCGGTGGTCTCCAGATCCACCACGACGAACGTCACCTCGGACAGCAACGGTTCGAGCTCGTCCAACGCCGTCTGGACCCCGGTCGGTGCGGCCGGCGCGCGCGAGGAGGTGGTGGACATGGCGCAGACGGTAGCTCCGGGGTCCGACAGCCCGATCCCGCGCCCTACGTCAGTCCGCCCGGGCCGTGGATGTCCGAGTCGTTCTATACGGTCGCCATCGACCCGGATCGCGGGCAGATAACGAATGGGCAACACGCCCAGGACGGAGTGTGATGTAGATCATGCTATCCATCGATTGTGCTCGGTGCCCGGCGCGGCCACGGACATGTGACGACTGCGTGGTCTCGGTCTTGATCGCGGGTGAACCGCAGGTGGACACGCTTTCCGAGGAGTCGTGCGGGTACGTTCTGCAGCCCGAGGTGCGCTCCGCGATCGAGGTGCTCATCGAGGTCGGGATGGTCTCCACGGTCGAGATCGTGGCCGAATACACCGCGGCGTGAGCGAGGGACTGGACTTCGGCGAGACGGTTTCGTAACCTTTTCGAGACCTCGGAAGTCATCACCCGCCCACCGGTGGGGAGCCGGGGTCACCACCTAAGCGCCAGAGGGGCGCACCGGGGAACCACGTTCCACTGGGGTGAATCGTCCAAGGGCCACCAGGTCCGGGGCGTAGGACAGACTTCCGTGTCCGAACCCGTCAGCTAACCCGGTCGGTGTCGCAGGAAGAAAGAGGAAAACACTCTCGTGGGAGCCCACAGCATCAAGACCGTTTCGACCGGACGCCGCGTCGCCGCCGCCGGACTGCTCGCGGCCGGAGCCGCCGTCGCGGGAGCCGGAACCGCGGCCGCCGCGCCCGTGACCGTCGACGTCCCCGTCGAGCTGCGCCTGCCGGGCGTGCCCGCCCAGGTCACCGTCGACGTTCCCGAGGGCATCGCTCTCCCGGCCGGTCTCGCCCAGGTCGCCCCCGTCGAGTTCGCCGCCCCGGCGCCGCAGATCTCGACCGGCCAGCGCATCCTCGAGGCCGCCGGCACCCGCGTGGGCTCGCCCTACGTGTGGGGCGCCACCGGCCCGAGCTCGTTCGACTGCTCCGGGCTCACCTCCTGGGCCTACAAGGAGGCGGGCATCTCCATCCCGCGCACCAGCCAGGCCCAGATCGGTGGCGGCACCCAGGTGTCCAAGGCGGACCTTCAGCCCGGCGACATCGTCGCGTTCTACAGCGGCGCCAGCCACGTGGGGATCTACGCCGGCAACGGTCAGGTCGTCCACGCCCCCTACTCCGGCACCAGCGTGAGCTACGCCCCGCTGGACTCCATGCCGTTCTACGGTGCCACCCGGTACTACTGAGTCCCACCGGAGACTCAGGCCTCCACGTACCCCGTCGACGACCGGCCACCAGCCGGGTGTCGACGGGGTTCGTCGTCTGTACTATGCGGTGACGGAGCCTGACGGCGTCCCTGCCCCGCTCCTGCCGCCTCCCGCGAGAACCCCCGCCACGACCGACCCGAGAGCCGACAGTGCCCCTACCCCGCAGTTTCCGTACGGTCGCGATCGCCGCGACCGTGGCCGCCGCGATGACGACAGGTGTCGCGGTGGCCTCGGCGCAACCCTCGGCCCCCGCCCCGGTGACGCCGACGGAGGTGGAGGCCGCCCCCGAGGGCGCGGTCGGCGAGGACCTCGTCGAGCTGGCCCGGCTGTCCGAGGAGGCCGGTGCGCTGGGCGAGGAGCTCCACCTCGCGCAGGCCGAACTCGACCGCGCACAGGCGGAGCGGGACAGGCGCGAGCGCGACGCCGGCGTCGCTGCCGGTCGCGCGGTGGTCGCCGACCTCGGCGCCGCGAGGGACCAGTCGCTCGTGGATCGCCTCGCGACCATGCGCTACCGCGGTGGTGATACCGGCGCCACCCGGGCCGCCGTGCTCGCGGCCAGTCCCGGCGACCTCGTGGACAGGCTCGGGACCCTCCAGCGGCTGTCGGGGGTGACCACCAGCGCACTCGACGCCTCGAGGGCCGCGTCGGTCGAGGCGGCCCGGCTCCGCGACGAGGCGGACCGGGCCTCCGAGGTCGCCGGGGAGGCGGCTCGGGAGGCCAGGGATCGCGCCGACGAACTCGATCGCCGCTCGGGGGAGATGAGGCTGCGCATCGACGAGGTGCGGCGCCGGGTGGACGCGCTCTCGGAGGCCCAGCGGGCCGTGTGGGCAGGGGGACCGGTCATGCCCCCCGGCTATGTCGCCCCGCCGATCGACGGCGTCAACTCCGCCGCGCTCAACGTCGCGCTCTCCCGGCTCGGCGCCCCCTACTCGTGGGGGGCCACGGGCCCCTCCGAGTTCGACTGCTCCGGGCTCATGGTCTGGTCGTACGCCCAGGAGGGTAAGGCGCTCCCGCGGTCGAGCCAGGCGCAGGCCGCCTCCGGGGCGCCGGTCGCGATGGCGGACGTCCAGCCCGGTGATCTGGTCATCTACTATCCGGGCGCGACGCATGTCGGGATGTACGCCGGAGACGGACTGGTCCTCCACGCGCCGACGTACGGCGTCCCCGTCAAGCTGGAGAAGGTCGACGCGATGCCGATCAGCGGCATCCGCCGATACTGAGCACGGCAGGCGGTCCGGGCGTCGCCGGGGCTCTGTGGCAGTCTCGGATGCGATGACGAGGACGCTACTGATCACGAACGACTACCCCCCGCGGCCCGGGGGCATCCAGTCGTACCTGGAGACCTACCTGGCGCACTTCGATCCCGAGGACGTCGCGGTGCTCGCGTCGACGTTCCGCGGGGCCGAGTCGGTCGAGTACGACGCGACCCGCCCGTACCTGGTGGAGCGGGTTCCGACGGAGATGCTGCTCCCCACCCCCGACCTGGCGGCGCGGGCGAGGAGGCTGGCCTCGGACTTCGGGGCGAGCACCATCTGGTTCGGAGCCGCTGCGCCCCTCGCCGCGATGGCCCCCGTCCTCCGGAGCGGTCCGGTCGATCGGATCGTCGCGAGCACCCACGGGCACGAGGTGGGCTGGTCGATGCTCCCGGGATCCCGGCAGGTGCTGAGGTTGATCGGGGAGTCGACGGATGCCGTCACCTACGTCAGCGACTACACGAGGCGTCGCGTCGCGGCCGCGTTCGGCCCGCACGCCCGCCTGGTCCACCAGCCGGGAGGGGTCGACACGGAACGGTTCCGTCCGGATCCCGTCCGGAGGAAGGCGATCCGTGAGCGCTACGGGGTCACCGGCAGGGAGGTGATCGTCTGTCTGTCCCGACTCGTGCCGCGCAAGGGCCAGGACGCGCTCATCCGGGCGCTGCCGGAGATCGCCCGCCGGGCGCCCGGGGCGGTCCTCGTCGTCGTCGGGGGTGGTCCCTACCGACGGACGCTGGAGGGGTTGGCGCGCCGACACGGCGTGGCCGACCGGGTGATCTTCACCGGTCGCGTCCCGGCGTACGAGATCGTCGACCACCACCGGATGGCGGACGTGTTCGCGATGCCGTGCCGCACCAGGGGAGCGGGGCTCGACGTGGAGGGGCTGGGAATCGTCTACCTCGAGGCCTCGGCGTGCGGGGTGCCGGTGGTCGCGGGTCGCAGCGGCGGCGCCCCGGAGACCGTCCTGGACGGGCGGACCGGGCTGGTGGTGGACGGTACCTCCGACGGCGAGATCGCCGAGGCCGTGGCCGGCCTGCTCACGGACCGGCCCCGGGCGTCGGCGATGGGCGTCCGGGGCCGAACCTGGGTTCTTGAACGCTGGCGCTGGGAGGACCTGGCGCGAGACATGGAACGCGTGCTCTCAGGCGACTGACCGCGGCCTGACATGGTCAGGCCGCGGCCGGGTCGCCGGGCCGGCACCGATCAGGAGTAGAGGTCCTCGATCTGCGCCGCGTACTTCTGGTGGACCACGTTCCGCTTGACCTTCAGCGAGGCCGTGAGCTCGCCGGTCTCCTCGGAGAACTGGTCGGGCAGCACGTGGTACTTCTTGATGGCCTCGGAGTGGGAAACGGTCCTGTTGGCACGGACCAACGCCTGGTCGAGGTGCTCGATCATGTCCGCGTCCCGGAGGAGCTCGTAGAGCGAACCGGTCTTCTCGTGGTACTGCTTCCAGCGCTCGAGGGCCTCCGGATCAAGCGTGAGCAGGACCGAGATGAACGGCTTGCCGTCACCCACGCACACGGCCTCGGACACGAGCGGGTCGGCCCGGAGCGCGTCCTCGAGCTGGTTCGGGGCGACGTTCTTGCCGCCCGCCGTCACGATGATCTCCTTCTTGCGGCCGGTGATGGTGAGGTAGCCGTCCTCGTCCAGTGATCCCAGATCCCCGGTCCGGAACCAGCCGTCGGAGAACGCCTCGGCGGTGGCCGTCTCGTTGCGCCAGTACCCGGAGGTCACGACAGGACCGTTGACCTCGACCTCGCCGTCCGTGGCGATACGCACGGCACAGCCGGGCAGTGGCTGCCCGACGGATCCGATGCGCATCTGCGTGGGGGTGTTGACGGTGATCGCGGCGCAGGTCTCGGTGAGGCCGTAGCCCTCGAAGATGTTGACCCCGATGCCGTCGAAGAAGTGGGTGAGACGCTCGCCCAGGGGTGCGCCGCCCGAGATGGCGATCTCGCAGCGTCCGCCGAGCGCCGCGACGAGCTTGGAGTAGACGAGCTTGGAGAACAGCGCGTGGCGGAGCTTGAGCAGTGGCCCGACCCGGCCGCCCCGGTTGGCCTTGGAGTAGGCGACCGCGGTGTCGGTGGCCTTGTCGAACATCCACGCCTTGAACGTGCCGCCGTCCTGCGCCGTCGCCTGCGCCTTGTCGAACACCTTCTGGAACACGCGCGGGACGGCGAGGATGTAGTGCGGCCGCATCTCGGAGAAAGTGCCGACGAGGTTCGACAAATCGGACGAGTGGGCGATGCGGACCCCGGCGTGGAATCCCGCATAGGTGATGGCGCGGGCCAGGACGTGCGCCAGCGGCAGGAACATGACCGTGGTCGCGTCCGCGCGCAGGTACTGGTTGAACGGGGTCTCGAGGATCGCGAGGGTCTCGGACATGAAGTTGCGGTGGGTGAGCATGCAGCCCTTGGGCCGTCCCGTGGTCCCCGAGGTGTAGATCAGGGTCGCGGGGGAATCGGCGGTCACCGCCGCGCGACGCTCGGCGAGCACTCCCGCGTCGACTCCGGCCCCGGCGGTCGAGAGCAGCTCGACGGCGGGGGAGTCGCCCTCGATCGCGAGGATGTCGGGCGCGGTGTCCAGTCCGCTGGTGCCCTCGCCGGCGGTGGCGGCGTGGGCGGCGGTCTCCACGATGATGAGCCTGGCGCCCGAGTCCTCCATGATCCAGCGGATCTGCTCGGAGGACGAACTGTCGTAGACCGGCACGGTCACCGCTCCGGCGGCCCAGATGGCGAAGTCGATGACGTTCCACTCGTACCGGGTGGAGCACAGGAGGGCGACACGATCGCCGGCCTCGATCCCCCGGGCCACCAGACCGCGGGCGACGGCGCGGACCGAGTCGGCGAACTCGCGGTTGGTCACGTCCGTCCACCGTCCGTCCACCGGGCGCTGGAAGGCGACGTTGTCCGGCGTCTGCTCCGCGCGGTCGTAGGCCGCCTGGGCACACGACCAGTCGTCGGGGACGGTGAATGTTGCGGGGGCGGCGACATATTCGCGCACTGCGGTCCTCCTGGTGGAGACGTTCGATGGTAAAAAGATGAGAACACCCTATCCCCGGGCGGGTCGCACGGCCACGCCGCCTGCCGCCGGACGCCGGACCGAGGACGCATCCGGGGTGCAGATGTGTGAAGCTTGGGGGCATGAGCGAGGACATCGGTGCCCCGGGGGTCTGGCCCACCAGGGACTCCACGATCATCTCGGCGAACGTCGAGGACGTCATGGCCGTCATCTCCGACTTCGCCGCCTACCCGGAGTGGTCCGCGTCGATCCGGGAGGCGGAGGTCCTCTCCCACGGACTCGACGGCCGGCCGGACCGGGTCCGGTTCACCCTGGACGCCGGCGCGATCGTCGACGAGTACGTGCTCGCCTACTCCTGGTCCGCAGACGACAGGAGCCTCGAGTGGCGATTGGAGAGCTCGACGCTCCAGCGATCCCAGACGGGCGCGTATCACCTCGAGCCGGTGGAGGACGGCACCAGGGTGGACTACCAGCTGGAGCTCGAGCTGGCCGTCCCGGTGATCGGCAGACTGCGCAGTCGCGCCGAGCGCCGGATCCTCTCCGAGGCGCTGAGCGAACTCAAACGCCGGGTCGAGTCGCGGTGACCGAGGCGAGATTCGTCACCGTCCTGGGGGGCGGACCGGCGGATCGTTCCGAGGCCACCGCCGGAATCCTCCTCGGCTCCGGCGGGACGGCCCTGGTCCTCACCGGCGACACCACCGCGGTCGATCCGCGCCTGGACACCAGCGAGGACGGACCCGTGGAGGTCCGCGCAGACGACCCGGTGGCCAGGCTGGAGGCGTACCGCTCGGGGGCGTCGGATCCCGCAGACGCGGTGCTCGCGGCGCTGGCCAGCGGTAGCGATTCCCCCCTCGCGACGGTTCTCGGATGGGAGTACGCGCGCAGGGCGGCCGCGGCGGGGGTCTGGGACACGGTGGTGGTGGAACTCGACGGCGACCTCGCCGGGGTTCGCAAGATCGCGGCCGCGGGGGAGCTGGCGACGTTCGTCGAGACGCTCTGGCCCGCCCACGTCCGCTTCGCGTCGATGGCCGCCGGTGATCGCGCGGACACCCGGGTTCGGGAGGCGCACCGGCTGGCTCTCCTCGCCGCGGACGTCTCCGCGTTCCTCGCCGGACCGATCGAGGTGGTGGTGGCCGGACGCTCGCCACGCCGGACCGCGGCGCTGGCGGCCCTGGCCCGGGGTGCGGTGTCCCCGACCGTGACGGAGGACGGCAGGGGCGGGTACCGGGTGGAGTACCCGGTCCCCGCTGCTCCGACGTCGCCGCCGTCGGTGGAGGGCGACGGATTGCGACTGGAGCTCGACGGCTTCCGGGCGGTGGTGCCGCTGCCCGCGCTGCTGTCCAGGTGCGTCCTCGTGGACTCGGGCTTCGACGCCGCCGCGGGCGCCGTGGTGGCGGACTTCGTCCCGGATCCGGATCTCTGGCCGCCGAATCTCGTACCGGCGGGATTCGCCGATCGCGCCGGGTAGTATCCGGACTCGTCCACCCCCCAACGACACGAGGACCGGTGACCACGTTGCTGTACTGGTTGTTCAAGTACGTGCTGATCGGGCCCTTCCTGAGGGCGACCGGCAGGCCGGTCATCTCCGGGCGGGAGAACTTCCCGGCCTCGGGTGCCGCGCTGCTGGTCGGCAACCACGAATCGGTCGCGGACTGGCTGTTCACCCCGCTGCTGCTGCCCCGCAGGGTCACCTTCCTGGCCAAGAGCGACTACTTCACCGGTACGGGTGTCCGGGGGATGCTCAGCAGGTGGTTCTTCGCGGGATCCGGGCAGTACCCGATCGACCGCACCAACGCCGACGCCGCCCAGGCCGCGCTGAACGCGGGCATGGAGGTCCTCGGTTCGGGTCAGATCCTGTGCATCTACCCGGAGGGCACCCGCTCCCCGGACGGCAGGCTCTTCCGCGGCAAGACCGGGCCCGCCCGCCTGGCGCTGCGCGCCGGGGTCCCGATCATCCCCGTCGGGGTGAAGGGCACCAACGAGTACATCCGCAGTATCAGCAGGCTCCGCCGCCCCGATCGGGTCCAGGTGATCATCGGGGAGCCGCTCGACCTCACTCCGTGGGCGGGCCGCGAG
>DIAZ01000052.1 GCA_002415925.1 Dietzia sp. UBA5065
CATGGGCGGCCGCGATGACCTCCGGGTCGTTCGGGTCGAGGAAGCATTCGCGCTGGGCTGCCAGCAGGTCGTGCTCGTCCGGCACGGACGCGGCCTCGAGGACCTTGTCCGCGTCGTACAGGACCAGGCCGATGTAGCGCAGCCGGCCCACACAGGTCTCCGAGCACACGGTGGGGATGCCCACCTCGATGCGTGGGAAGCAGAACGTACATTTCTCGGCCTTGCCCGTGCGGTGGTTGAAGTACACCTTCTTGTACGGGCAGCCGGTCACACACTGGCGCCAGCCGCGGCACTTGTCCTGGTCGACCAGCACAATGCCGTCCTCGACGCGCTTGTACATCGCGCCGGAGGGGCACGAGGACACACATGACGGGTTGAGGCAGTGTTCGCAGATCCGCGGCAGGTAGAACATGAAGGTCTCCTCGAACTCCGCCTTGATCTCCTGGGAAACCTTGGCGAGGATCGGGTCGTCCTTCATGTGGGTGGGCGAGCCGCCCAGGTCGTCGTCCCAGTTGGCGGACCACGTGATCTTCATGGGCTCGCCGCTGATCAGTGAGTACGGCCGGGCAACCGGCGTGTGCTCCTGCAGCGGGGAGGAGATGAGCATGTCGTAGTCGTAGGTCCACGGCTCGTAATAGTCGTCCAGCGACGGCATGGTGGGGCTCGAGAAGATCTGCATCAGCTTCTTCACGCGGCCGCCGGCCTTGAGCCGCAGCCGGCCGTTCTTGCCGAGCTCCCAGCCACCCTTCCACCGCTCCTGGTCCTCGTAGGTGCGCGGGTAGCCGAGGCCGGGGCGTGTCTCGACGTTGTTCCACCACACGTACTCGGTGCCGGACCGGTTGGTCCAGGCCTGCTTACAGGTCACCGAACATGTGTGACATCCGATGCACTTGTCCAGGTTCATCACCATGGACATCTGGGCCATGACTCGCATCAGTACTGCACCTCCTGCGAGCGACGACGGATGACCGTCACCTCGTCGCGTTGGTTTCCGGTTGGGCCGATGTAGTTGAACGCGTAGTTGAAGTGGGCGTATCCGCCGATCAGGTGGCTGGGTTTGATGAGGATCCGCGTGGCGGAGTTGTGGATGCCGCCGCGTTTGCCTGACGCCTCGGCGATGGGGACGTCGATGGTGCGGTCCTGGGCGTGGTGCATGTAGACCGTGCCGGAGGGCATCCGGTGGGAGACCACGGCGCGGGCGACGACGACGCCGTTGCGATTCACCGCCTCCACCCAGTCGTTGTCGGTCACTCCGATGAGCTCCGCGTCCTCCTTGCTCATCCAGATGGTCGGCCCGCCGCGGGACAGGCTGAGCATGAGGAGGTTGTCCTGGTACTCGGAGTGGATGGACCACTTGTTGTGCGGGGTGAGATAGCGGACCGTCAGCTCGGCGCCGCCTCCCGAGCCGAGAACCGGCTCGCCGTACAACTCGTGCATGTTCAGCGGTGGTCGGTAGACGGGCAGCTGCTCGCCCACCTCGGCCATCCAGTCGTGGTCCATGAAGAACTGCATGCGCCCGGTGAGTGTGTGCCAGGGCTTGAGCCGCTCGACGTTGATGACGAACGCGCTGTAGCGACGGCCGCCGTGCTCCGAGCCGGACCACTCGGGGGAGGTGATGACCGGCTGCGGGCGCGACTGCGTGTCGGCAAAGGTGATGCGCTTGCCGGCCTCACCGCGGGACAGGTCGGCCAGTTCTCGGCCGGTACGTTCCTCGAGTTGCTCGAAGCCCTGGGTGGCGAGCCGGCCGTTGGTGGTCCCGGACAGAGCGAGAATGGCCTCGCACATGCGGATGTCGGTGTCCAGGCGCGGCCGGCCCTTGCCGACGCCCTTGCGGGTCTCGCCGTTTGCCTTGAGCAGGACGCCGATCTCCTCGTCAGGGTGGAGCATGAGGCCCTTGACCGGCATGCCCACCTTCTCGGCGAGTGGGCCGAGGGCGCCGAACTTCTCGCCCAGGAGCCGGTAGTCGCGCTCGACCGCCACGATCTTGGGGAAGTTCTGCCCCGGCACCGGCTCGCACGAGCCGTCCTTCCAGTCCGACACCGTGCCGCCCGGGTTGGCCAGGGCGTCCGGGGTGTCGTGCGTCAACGGAACCGCAACCACGTCGGTACGGGTGTCGAGGTGGCCGTGGCTGAGTTCGGAGACCTTGTCGGCCAGCAGGCGGAACGTCTCGAAGTCGGTCTTGGTCTCCCACGGCGGCGAAATGGCGGCGTTGAACGAGTGGACGAACGGGTGCATGTCTGTCGACGACAGGTCGTGCTTCTCGTACCAGGTGGCCGCGGGGAACACGAGGTCGGAGAACAGGGTCGTGGAGGTCATGCGGAAGTCGAGGGTGGTGAGCAGGTCGAGCTTGCCGTCCTGGGCATCCTCCCGCCACACCATGTCGCGGCCGCGATGACCTTCCGGGGCCTGGTCCGCACGCAGCGACGAGTCGGTGCCCAGCAGGTGCTGGAGGAAGTACTCGTCGCCCTTGGCCGAGGAACCCAGCAGGTTGGAACGCCACACCGTGAGGACCTTGGGCGCGTTGCCGGGACCGTCCGGGTCCTCGGCGGCGAACCGCATGGACCCGTCCTTGATCCGGCTGATCACGTGGTCCGCTGCGGAGACCCCGGCCGCTGCGGCCTCGTCGCCAAGATCGAGCGGATTCTCGGAGAACGTCGGGAACGACGGCATCCAGCCCAGCCGCGCCGACATGGCCACCAGGTCCGGTGTGCTCATTCCCGCGAAGCGTTTCTCTCCGGTCGGGGCTGCCAGAACGTCCGCGCCGTACGCGTCGTACTTCCACTGCCCTGTGTGCAGGTAGAAGAAGGCCGTGGAGATCATCTGCCGCGGGGGTCGTGACCAGTCCAGACCCATCGCGACCTGCTGGAAGCCGGTCAGCGGGCGGACCTTCTCCTGGCCGACGTAGTGTGCCCAGCCGCCGCCGTTGACGCCCTGCGTGCCGGTGAGGATCGTCAGCGCGAGGAAGGCGCGGTAGATCAGATCCGAGTGGAACCAGTGGTTGGTGCCGGCACCCATGAGGATCATCGAGCGACCGCCCGACTCGAGCGCATTGCGGGCGAACTCCCGCCCGATCCGCTCGGCCTGCACCGCCGGAACTCCGGTGTGCTCCTCCTGCCACGCCGGGGTGTAGGGATGCAGGTCGTCGTAGCCGGTCGGCCACTCGCCAGGCAGCCCCTCCCGGGACACACCGAACTGAGCCATCATCAGATCGAGGACGGTTGTTACGCGGATGTCGACGGTGGTGTCGTCGTCGTCGTTGACGTTGGCGGCGCCCCGGACCTTGAGGGTCCGGTAGGGCACCCCGCGCACGATGGTGTCGGCGTCACCCCGCGTGGTGTCGAAGCGCGGCAACGTCACCTCGACGGTGCCCTCGCGCGTCTCCAACACCGACAGTGCCGGGTCGACCTCGCCCAGATCCAGGTTCCAGTCGCCCTTGCCCTGCTCGCCGTAGCGGTGACCCAGGGTGCCGCCCGGCACCACCGGCCGGCCCGTCACCGCGTCGAGCAGGACCGTCTTGTTGGCCGCGTTCTCGCCGGGATCCTCCGCCAGCACGCCGTCGGCGACCATGTTCGCGGTGACGAACTTGTGCGGCAGAACCGTGCCGTCCTCGCGCGTGCGCAGCGTGACCAGGAACGGCAGGTCGGTGAACTTCTTGGCATACGCCTCGAACTCGGGCGTGGACCGCCTGGCGTAGAACTCGGTGAGCACCACGTGGACCATCGACATGGCCAGCGCGCCGTCCGTGCCCGGGTGCGGATGCAGCCACTCGTCGGCGAACTTGGTGTTGTCCGCGTAGTCCGGCGAGACCACCACGACCTTCTGGCCCTTGTAGCGGGCCTCGGTCATGAAGTGGGCGTCCGGCGTGCGGGTGACGGGGACGTTGGAACCCCACATGATCAGGTACGACGAGTTGAACCAGTCCGCGGATTCGGGCACGTCGGTCTGGTCGCCGAACACCTGCGG
>DIAZ01000100.1:0-16546 GCA_002415925.1 Dietzia sp. UBA5065
GGCGACGACGTCGCGTGGTTCTACGACGACGGCGGGACCTTCCACGACGTGGTCGTGGACGGGCTCGACGGCAACGCGGGCTTCCGCTCGGAGGGAGAGCACCGGATGACGTTCGACGAACCCGGCGTCTACCGGGACACCTGCTCCATCCACCCCCAGATGGTCGGGATCGTGGTCGTCGACCCCCGGTCCTGACCGGGTGCCCGTCCCGGGCCCCGCCCCCTGATTCCACCTTCCACCCGATTCCGGGTCGATATCCATCACCACCGAGGAGGAACACCATGACAACCATCCAGACAACGGCACCGCACCTCGCGGCGTCCGAGACCGTGGAGGCCGACCCCACGGCGAGCGTCCCCGACATCTCGGACCTGGACCTGGGCGACCGCGCGAGCATCCGGCCCCGCATGGGCCGGGCGATCAGCCTCGGCAAGCGCGTCGGCGTCGTCGCCGCCTCGCTGGCGGCCGGCGTGGGCGCCGCCGTCGCCGTCGGTGCGGTCGGCGGCCTCTCGGCCCCGGTCGCGCTCACCGTCGGCGTCGTGGGCGCCGCCGCGCTCACTGCGGTCGCAGCCAACTGGTCCACCTGCGGCATGTCCGTGGCGGGGGTCGTGGCTGCCCCCAAGCAGTCGGACCGTCCGGGGGACGGCAACGCCGTGGGTCGGCTCGGTGCCCACCTGGCGGGCTCCCTGCTCACCGCCATCCCGGTGGGCGCGGGCCTGGGCCTCGCCGGCATGGCGATCCAGGCCCTGGTCGGACCGGTCCCCGTGGCGCCGCTGCTCGCCGGCTGGTCCTCGCTGGCGCTCCTGTACGGGCTCCACGAGACCGGGCTGATCACGATGCCCACCCCGATGCGTCGCCAGCAGTTGCCGCGTCACCTGCGACGCGTGGGTCGTCCGATGCGCGTGTCGTTCTACTTCGGCACGCTCATCGGACCCGGCTTCATGATCTTCATCCGGTCCAGCGCCTACTACCTGCTGTTCCTCGGTGCGATCGCCCTGGCCAACCCGGTCCTCGGCGCGGCGCTGTTCGCGACGGTGTCGGTGGGCAGGTGCGGTCCGGCCGCCCTGGCGATCCTGCACCAGCGGCGTGGCGGCACGATGGGCGATTTCCTGCTCAAGTGCATGACCGCAGACCGCATGGTTCAGCTCGCCGCGGGTTCGGGCCTCGTGGCCCTCGCCGGTTTCGGGGCCGCCGCGCTGGCCATGTGACGTCGATCCATGTGACGTCGATGCCGCCGTCGACCCCGGTCGACGGCGGGTGTGCACCGGTGGTGCCGCCCGGTCCGCAGGTTCCTGCGGACCGGGCGCCCGCCCGTGTCGGGCGACGGGACGGTCAGGCTCGACCCGCCTCCAGCGCCTGCTGGAGGGCCTGGCCGAACACCTCGACCGGCTGCGCCCCGCTCACCGCGAGTCGGCCGTCCAAGACGAAGAACGGCACGCCCCTCACGCCGATGCCGCGGGCGGTCTCGATGTCCTCGCGGACGCGGTCACCGAAACCGTCCCCGTCGAGCAGTTGGTCGACGGCCTCGGCGGGGAGTCCCACCCCGGCGCCGACCCGGCGGAGGGTCTCCGGGTCCGAGAGCCGCTGGCCGTCGGTGAAATAGGCCCGGCGCAGCGCCTCGTCGATCTGGTCGGCCAGGCCGTGATCGGCGGCCAGGGCCGACAGCCGGTGCGCGTCGTAGGTCGAGGACACGGTGGACGCGCGCCAGTCGTACTCCAGTCCGAGCTCGCGGAAGCGGGCCGCCATCTGCTCCTGCCCGGCCTCCGCCTGGGCGAGCGGCATCCCGTACTTGCGCGCGAGCATCTCCGCGCTCGACTCGGTGACGGCGTCGTGGCCGTGGCGGGGCGCCGCGGGGTCCAGTTCGTAGGCCCGCCAGACGATCTCCACCTCCGTTCCGGGGTTCTCGCCACGGAAATCCTCCAGTGCGGCCTCGAGATGACGCTTGCCGATCCAGCAGAAGGGGCAGATCACGTCGGACCAGATGTCAATGCGCATGCACGGTGGAACGCTGCGAGGGGGTCCGGGATTCCGCGGGGGCGGCGGGTAGCATGAACCAGCCCTGGTCCGTCACCGGACCGGAGCGCCCACACACGTGGCCAGTCGCCACACGTCGCCCAGTGCCGAGGAGATCGCCCCCCGTGTCCGAGAACCGCATGCCGGAAGCCGAAGTCGACGCGACGGGTGCGGGCGCCGTGACCACCACCGTGATCCCTGCGGGTGAACCCGCGGGCAAGATCCTCGCCGAGCGTGAGCTGCAGTCCCGGTCCGGCCCGGAGACGATCGTGGTGGTCCGCGACCCGGGGGGCGCCCTCCGCGATCTGTCGTGGGCCCCCGCCGCCGACACCGAGGTCGAGCTGGTCCGGGCGGATTCCGAGGACGGGCGCTCGGTGATCCGGCACTCCTGCGCGCACGTGCTGGCCCAGGCCGTGCAGGACAAGTTCCCGGAGGCCAAGCTCGGGATCGGGCCGCCGATCGAGAACGGCTTCTACTACGACTTCGACGTGGCCGAGCCGTTCACCCCCGAGGACCTCAAGGACCTCGAGAAGCGCATGAAGAAGATCGTCAAGGCGGGCCAGCGCTTCGCCCGACGCGAGTACGCCTCGCTCGACGAGGCCCGCGCCGAGCTGGCGGGCGAGCCGTACAAGCTCGAGCTGATCGAGGAGAAGGGTCGCGCGGACGCGGGCGACGTCGACGGGGCCGACGCGGTCGAGGACGCCGAGATCATGGAGGTCGGTGCCGGGGCGCTCACCGCCTACGACAACCTCAACCCCCGCACCGGCGAGGTGATCTGGTCGGACCTCTGCCGCGGTCCCCACACACCCACCACCAAGTTCATCCCGGCGTTCACCCTGACCCGCTCGTCCGCGGCGTACTGGCGCGGCGACCAGGGCAACGCCGGTCTCCAGCGGATCTACGGCACCGCGTGGGAGAGCACCGAGGCGCTGGACGCCCACCTCGACCGGCTGGCGGAGGCGGAGAAGCGCGATCACCGGCGTCTGGGCACCGAGCTGGACCTGTTCAGCTTCCCCGACGAGATCGGCTCCGGCTTCCCCGTGTTCCATCCGCGCGGCGGGATCATCCGCAACGAGATGGAACAGCACTCGCTCCGTCGCCACCTGGGCGCGGGGTACTCGCTCGTCAACACCCCGCACGTGACCAAGGGCGACCTGTTCCGGAAGTCCCAGCACCTGAGCTGGTACTCGGAGGGGATGTTCCCCCCCATGGTGCTCGACGCCGAATACGACGCGGACGGCAAGGAGACCAAGCCGGGGCAGGACTACTACGTCAAGCCCATGAACTGCCCCATGCACAACCTCGTCTTCGACTCCCGCGGTCGCTCCTACCGGGAGCTCCCGCTGCGGATGTTCGAGTTCGGCACCGTGTACCGCTACGAGAAGTCCGGCGTGATCCACGGTCTCACCCGCGCGCGCGGCTTCACCCAGGACGACGCGCACATCTATTGCACCGAGGACCAGATGGAGGGCGAGATCGCCTCCGTCCTGTCCTTCATCATCTCGCTGCTCCGGGACTACGGGCTCGAGGACTTCTACCTGGAGCTGTCCACCAAGGACCCCGAGAAGTACGTCGGCGGCGACGAGATCTGGGAGCGGGCCACCGATACGCTGCGGCGGGTGGCCACCAACTCGGGTCTCGAGCTGGTTCCCGACCCGGGCGGTGCGGCCTTCTACGGGCCCAAGATCTCGGTCCAGGCACGCGACGCCATCGGTCGCACGTGGCAGATGTCCACGGTGCAGCTGGACTTCAACCTTCCCGAGCTCTTCGACCTCACCTACAACGCCGCCGACGGCACCAAGAAGCGTCCGGTGATGATCCACCGGGCCCTCTTCGGGTCCATCGAGCGGTTCTTCGCGGTCCTGCTCGAGCACTACGCGGGACTGTTCCCCGCGTGGCTCGCACCGGTGCAGGTGGTGGGCATCCCCGTGGCGCAGGCCCACGAGAAGCACCTCGAGGACGTGATCGACGAGCTCCGCGGGCGGGGCATCCGGGCCGAGCTCGACCTGTCCGACGAGCGGATGCAGAAGAAGATCCGCAACCACACCACCGGCAAGGTGCCGTTCATGCTGCTGGCCGGCGACCGCGACGTGGAGGCGGGCGCGGTGAGCTTCCGGTTCCCCGACGGCACCCAGCTCAACGGCGTGTCCCGCAACGCGGCGATGGACAAGATCGCCTACTGGGTCTCCTCCCGCCGTAACGACGTCCCCACGGCGGAGCGGGTGTGACGGCCGGCGAACCGAGGCCGGCGGACCAGTACCGCCAGTACGGGGTGGGGGAGGACCGGCTGCACCTGCTGTGGGCGCCCTACCGGATGTCCTACATCGCGGAGACCAAGGCCCCTCCCGGCGAGGGGATGACCGGGGAGCCGTTCCTCGACATCCCCCGGATGAACGACGAGGACGGGCTGGTGGTGGCCCGGGGCCACCACGTGTACGTGGTCCTCAACCTCTTCCCGTACAACCCCGGGCACTGCATGGTGGTGCCGTACCGCAAGGTGGCGAACCTCGAGGATCTGGACCACGACGAGTCCCGCGAGCTCATGTCGTACACCCAGCACCTGCTCCGCGTCATCAAGGCGGTCTCCCGGCCCGACTCGTTCAACGTGGGGCTCAACCTCGGGAGCGCGGCGGGCGGGTCGCTGTCCGACCACCTGCACCAGCACGTCGTGCCGCGCTGGATCGGCGACGCCAACTTCATCACCGTGACCGGCGGAACCAAGGTGCTGCCGCAGCTGCTCCGCCAGACACGGCAATTGCTCTCCGAGGCGTGGTCCACCGTGCCCCGGCCCGGACACACCTGACAAGCGGGGGAGACCAATGCTCAGCGAGTTCGGACGATCGGGGGTCACCAGGGTGGCGCACCCCCTCGCCACCTTCCTGGTGCGCATGGGTGTCACCGCCAACGGGATCACCCTGACCGGCCTGGTCCTGACCTGCGGGGCGGCGATCACCCTCTTCGGGACCGGCCACCTGGTGGCCGGCGCGATCGTGATCGCGGCGTGCACGCTGCTGGACCTGATCGACGGTGCGGTCGCCCGCGCCGGTGACGGCGGGTCGCCCTACGGCGCGCTCGTGGACGCCGTCTCGGACAGGGTCGCCGACGGCGTGATCCTCGCGTCCCTGGTCTGGTGGGTGGTCAGCGCGGACCCCGGGAACGGGTACGCCCTGGGGATGCTGCTGGCGTGCCTGGTGCTCTCCCAGGTGGTCTCGTACTCCAAGGCCCGGGCCGACGCCGGTGGACTGCGCACCCCGGGCGGACTCATGGAGCGGGCCGACCGGCTGGTCCTGGTCCTGCTCGGGGCCGGCCTGGAGGGCCTCGGGGTCCCGTGGGCGCTCGAGGTGGCGATCACCGCGGTCGCCGTGGGCAGCCTCATCACCGTGGTGCAGCGGGTGTGGGGGGGTCGCGCCGACTACCTCGACCGTCTCCGCCCCGCGGAGGCACCCGCGGCGGGAGAACGATGAGCGGCATCGGCGGGCGGGTCTCGGACCTCGGCTACGCGGCCGGGTGGGCCGTGGTCCGGGGACTCCCCGAACCGGTGGCGCGAGCGGTGTTCCGCGCCGGGGCCGACGCGGCCGCCCGCAGGCAGGGCCCGGACTCCCAGTTGCGGAAGAACCTCTCGCGGGTCCTCGGGGTGACCCCCGCCGAGGTTCCCGACGACCTCATCCGGGACTCGTTCCGGTCCTACGCGCGCTACTGGCGCGAGGCGTTCCGGCTGCCGTCGATGGACAGGGAGGCCGTGGCCCGCGAGATGGACCGGACCATCGACGGCGTCGACCACCTCGACGCGGCCCTGGCGCAGGGCCGCGGCGTGGTGGTGGCGCTCCCGCACGCGGCCAACTGGGATCTGGGCGGGACGTGGCTCGCGCGCCGCTACGGCGGCTTCGCCACCGTGGCGGAGAGGCTCGAGCCCGAATCCCTCTACCAGCGGTTCCTCGACTTCCGGGAGAGCCTGGGGTTCACGATCTACCCCCACACCGGTGGCCCCACGCCGCCGCTCGACGCCCTCCGGGAGTACCTCGCCGGGGGCGGGATCGTGTGCCTGCCCGGTGAACGCGACCTGCGCCGCACCGGGGTTCCCGTGACGTTCTTCGGTGAACCCACCCGCATGCCCGCCGGGGCGGCCAGGCTCGCGGTGGAGACCGGCGCGCCGTTCCTCGTGGCGCAGTTCTGGTACCAGGACGAGGACACGATGCGGGTGCGGATCACCCCGCCGATCGACGTCTCCGGAGGGGTGGAGCCGGCCGTCCAGGCGATGGCCGACCTGTTCGCGGAAGGGATCGCCCGGCACCCCGCGGACTGGCACATGCTCCAGCCGCTGTGGCTCGACGATCTCCCGGCCGAACGTCGCGAACGAATCGAGGGCTGATCCCGTCGTGCGCATCGGCATGATCTGCCCCTACTCGTTCGACGCGCCGGGTGGCGTCCAGGCCCACGTGGTGGACCTGTCCGAGGAACTCCGCCGGCGCGGCCACACCGTCCGGATCCTCGCACCGGGCAGTCCCGGCAGCGCCCCGACGTCCGGGATGACGCTGACCGGCCCGGGCGTGGCGATCCCCTACAACGGGTCCGTGGCACGCCTGAGCTTCGGACCCGCCACGTGGCGGGCCACGAGGAACTGGCTTCGCGAGGACCCGCTGGACATCCTGCACATCCACGAACCCAACGCCCCCGGCGTGGGGATGTTCGCCCTGGCCATGTCCTCCGGTCCCATCGCCGCCACCTTCCACACCTCCACCACCAGCTCGATGATCCTCGGCGCGGCCGACAGCGCGCTCGCGCCCCTGTTGGAGAAGATCCGCGGCCGGATCGCCGTGTCGACCCTGGCCCGCCGCTGGCAGATGGAGGCCCTGGGCTCCGACGCGGTGGAGATCCCCAACGGTGTGGACGTTGCCGCGTTCAGCGGTGTCGATGCCACCGCGGAGCGATCCCAGGTGCCGACCGTCGCCTTCCTCGGCCGCTACGACGAACCCCGCAAGGGGATGGGGGTGCTCGTCGGCGCGCTGCCCGCCGTCCTGGACCGGGTCCCGGACCTGCGGCTGCGCATCATGGGTGACGGCGACGAGAGGGCCCTGCGCGCCCGGCTCCCGGACGGGCTCGACGTGGAGTTCCTGGGCCGGGTCGACGACACCCGCAAGGCCGCCGTCCTGGCCGCCGCGGACGTGTACTGCGCCCCCAACACCGGGGGCGAGAGCTTCGGCATCGTCCTGGTGGAGGCGATGGCGGCCGGGACCGCGGTGGTCGCCTCCGACCTCGACGCCTTCCGCCGCGTCCTGCGTGACGGGGACTGCGGCGAGCTCGCCGCGGTGGGCGACCCGGACGCCCTCGCCACCGCCCTCACCGGGGTCCTGGTCGACGACGCCCGCCGGTCCGGCCTGTGCGCGCGCGGCAGCGAGGCGGTCCGCGACTACGACTGGCCGGTCGTCGCCGATCGGGTGATCCGCGTCTACGAGACGATCCGCGGACCGGGGGAGACGCTCAGTGTCCGGTGAAGTCGTCCTCCTCGTCGTCGTCGCCCTGCTCATCGCGTCGGCGCTCCTCGCCGCCTACCTCACGGCGCACCGCCTGGACCGCCTCCACATCCGCACCGACCTCGCCCGCGCGTCCCTGGTCGGGGCCCTGGAACGGCGCCACACCGTGGCGGCGGCCGTCGTCGGTGAGCTGCGCGGCCCCGACCCGGAGACGGCGGACCGGCTGGCGCACGCCCTCGCCCTCGCCCGCACCCACCCGCCGCACGCGGTGGTGGGGGTCGACCCCGCACCGGAGCCGGACAGCCGGAGCTGGCCCGCGGAGGAGGGGCCAGGGCACTCCCGCGGCGCCGAGGCCGAACACGCGGAGAACACCCTCGCCGTGCTGCTGTCCGGGGTGGACGGCGACGCGCTCCCGGGCGACCTCCTGGCCGAGGTCGAGGACGTGACCGACCGGGTGTCGATGGCGCGTCGCTTCTACAACGACGCCGTCCGCGACACCCGGAGCCTGCGGGACCAGGGCATGGTCAGGGCGCTGCGCCTGTCCGGTCGGGCCCCGATGCCGGACTACGTCGAACTGGTCGACTCCCCGCCGCCGACGGCCTGACCCGGCGCGGCGGGGCGGCGGTTGGGGAACCCGGGTGAGGGCGACCTACACTGGACCCCTACTACGAGTCACCGACGCCAGGAAAGGCCTACTTCGTGAGCGAGTCGCACACCCCCGAGAACACCACCGGAACCGCACGCGTCAAGCGGGGTATGGCCGAGATGCTCAAGGGGGGCGTCATCATGGACGTCGTCACCGCCGAGCAGGCGAAGATCGCGGAGGACGCCGGCGCCGTCGCGGTGATGGCCCTCGAGCGTGTTCCCGCCGACATCCGCGCCCAGGGCGGCGTGGCCCGCATGAGCGACCCGGACCTCATCGACGGGATCATCGAGGCGGTCTCCATCCCCGTGATGGCCAAGGCCCGCATCGGGCACTTCGTCGAGGCCCGGATCCTGCAGGCGCTGGGCGTGGACTACATCGACGAGTCCGAGGTCCTCACCCCGGCCGACTACGCGAACCACATCGACAAGTTCGGCTTCACGGTGCCGTTCGTCTGTGGCGCCACCAACCTCGGCGAGGCCCTGCGCCGGATCACCGAGGGCGCGGCCATGATCCGCTCCAAGGGCGAGGCCGGCACCGGCGACGTCTCCAACGCCACCACCCACATGCGCCAGATCCGTCAGCAGATCCGACGCCTGCAGAGCCTGCCTGCCGACGAGCTCTACGTGGCCGCCAAGGAACTCCAGGCGCCGTACGACCTGGTCAAGGAGGTCGCCGAGACCGGCAAGCTCCCGGTGGTGCTCTTCACCGCCGGCGGCATCGCCACCCCCGCCGACGCCGCCATGATGATGCAGCTCGGCGCCGAGGGCGTGTTCGTGGGATCGGGCATCTTCAAGTCCGGCAACCCCTCGGAGCGGGCCAAGGCGATCGTCAAGGCCACCACCTTCCACGACGATCCGGAGATGCTCGCGACCATCTCCCGCGGTCTGGGCGAGGCCATGGTCGGCATCAACGTCGACGACATCCCCGAGCCGCACCGGCTCGCCGAGCGCGGCTGGTGACCGGCGGGTGGCCAGGATCGAGGACATCCTCGCGATCGAGCGGATCGACCGCGACCTCTACCGCGGTCACCCGATCACGACACAACTCCAGCGGACCTTCGGCGGTCAGGTCGCCGGCCAGAGCCTGACCGCCGCCGTGAAGACGGTGGACGACGACAAGAACGTGCACTCGCTGCACGGGTACTTCATCCGCCCGGGGATCCCGTCGGCGCCCACCGTCTTCCAGGTGGACCGGCTGCGCGACGGGCGCAGCTTCGCCACCCGGCGGGTCACCGCGATCCAGGACGGCGAGCCCATCTTCTCGATGTCCGCCTCCTTCCACCTCCGCGACCAGGAGGGCATCGAGCACCAGGACCCGATGCCCGAGGTGATCGACGCCGAGGAGATCCCCGTGCCCCGGTACGAGGACCTGGACGACGCGCACCGCGTCCTGGTGGACGAGTGGTCCCAGTGGGACATCCGGGTGGTGCCGCGCGACAGGCTCCGCGGGTCCTCGCAGATCGCCTCGCAGCAGCGCGTGTGGTTCCGCTGCGTGGACGAGCTGCCGGACGACCCGGACTTCCACGTGTGCACGCTGGCCTACATGTCGGACATGACCCTGCTGAGCTCGGCGAAGGTCATCCACCCGGGCGAGCCCACCCAGGACGCCTCCCTCGACCACGCCATGTGGTTCCTGCGCCCGTTCCGGGCCGACGACTGGCTGCTGTACGACCAGTCGTCACCGTCGGCGTACGGCGGTCGCGCCCTCACCCAGGGCCGGATCTTCGACAGGTCGGGCCGCCTCGTCGCGGCGGTGACCCAGGAGGGGCTGTCGCGTCTGCTCCGCCCCGGCGCGCAGCCGTTCCCCGTGGACCTGTCGGGCGGCGCGGCCGAGCGCCCCGACGACACCGCGTCCCGCGGGGACGAGCGGTGACCGCCGCGAGCCGTCCCCGGATCGGTGTCCTCGCCCTCCAGGGCGACGTGGCGGAGCACCTGCGCCACCTGGAGGCCGTGGGGGCCGAGGCCGTGACGGTGCGCCGCCGCTCCGAGCTGGACTCCGTCGACGGTCTGGTGCTCCCGGGCGGGGAGTCCACCGCCATGAGCCGGCTGCTCGACGTGTACGACATGTTCGAGCCCGTGGCCGACAGGATCGGGGCGGGGATGCCCGTCTACGGGTCGTGCGCGGGCATGATCCTGCTCGCGTCCGTGGTCCTGGACACCCGGGCCGACGCGACGTGGTTCTCCGCGATCGACATGACGGTCCGCCGCAACGCCTTCGGACGGCAGGTCGACTCCTTCGAGGCCGACCTCGTCGTGGACGCCCTCGGCCCCGACCCCCTCCGGACCGTCTTCATCCGCGCCCCGTGGGTGGAGACGGTCGGTCCCGACGTGGAGGTTCTCGCCGCCGTCCGCGCATCCGACGGGCGCGATCACGTGGTCGCGGTGCGTCAGGGCAACGCCCTGGCGACCTCGTTCCACCCCGAGGTCACCGACGACGTCCGCGTCCACCGGTACTTTCTCGACATGGTCCGGACGGCGACCTCGTAGACTGGCTCGTCAGCGACATCTCGCACCGGGCCGCCAACGACGGCCGACCCGGTCTTCACACCCCCGGAGGGCGGAACAAGCCATGTCAGGCCATTCCAAGTGGGCCACCACCAAGCACAAGAAGGCCGCGATCGATGCCAAGCGCGGCAAGCTCTTCGCCAAACTCGTCAAGAACATCGAGGTGGCGGCCCGCACGGGCGGCGGTGATCCAGCCGGCAACCCCACGCTGTTCGACGCCATCCAGAAGGCCAAGAAGAACTCCGTCCCGGGGGACAACGTCGAGCGGGCGCGCAAGCGCGGAGCGGGCGAGGAGGCGGGCGGCGCCGAGTGGGAGACCATCATGTACGAGGGCTACGGCCCGAACGGCGTGGCGATGCTCATCGAGTGCCTGACCGACAACCGCAACCGTGCGGCCGGTGAGGTCCGGACGGCCATGACCCGCAACGGAGGCAACCTCGCCGATCCGGGGTCGGTGGCCTACCTCTTCGCCCGCAAGGGCGAGATCGCCCTGGACAAGGGCGAGCTCACCGAGGACGACGTCCTCATGGCCGTCCTCGACGCGGGCGCGGAGGAGGTCAACGACCTCGGCGAGCAGTTCGAGGTGGTCTGCGAGCCGACCGACCTGGTCCGGGTCCGCACCGCGTTGCAGGAGGCGGGAATCGACTACGACTCCGCCGAATCGGGCTTCCGGGCCTCCGTCGAGGTGACCGTCGACGCCGAGGGCGCGGCCAAGGTCTTCAGGCTGATCGACGCGCTGGAGGACTCCGACGACGTGCAGAACGTCTACACCAACGCCGACATCCCCGACGACGTGCTGGCGTCCCTCGACGCCTGACGCCCGCACCACTGGTAGGGTCTCGAACGTAGGTTCTACCAGCGGTCGGCGAGAGGTCGTTATGCGCGTAATGGGAGTGGACCCGGGGCTCACCCGGTGTGGTCTCGCGCTGATCGAGACGGCACCGGGGCGCGCGGTCACCGCACTGGACGTGGACGTGGTGCGGACGACGGCCGACGAGCCGCTCGAACGCCGACTGCGGGCGGTTCACGAGGTGGCCGACGAGTGGATGGCGGTCCATGCACCGGACGTGGTGGCCATCGAGCGGGTCTTCGCCCAGAACCAGGTGTCCACCGCGATGGGGACGGCGCAGGCCGCCGGGGTCGTGGCCCTGGCCGCCGCCTATCGCGACATCCCGGTGGCCTTTCACACCCCGTCCGAGGTGAAGGCGGCCATCACCGGGAGCGGTCGCGCGGACAAGAAGCAGATGACGCTGATGATCACCCGGATCCTCGGGCTGCAGAAGCCCCCGAGCCCCGCCGACGCCGCGGACGCCCTCGCGCTGGCCGTGTGCCACAGCTGGCGGGCGCCCATGCAGGGGCGCGTGGCCTCGCTCGACGCCCACGTGGCGCGCTCCCGCGCCGGGTTCGAGGCGAAGGTCGCCGCCGCGCGGGACACGGCGGCGTCCGACCGGGTGCGCGGGGGCGGATCGGCGGCGGATCAGGAACGCGCCCGGGCCGCGGCCCGGGCGATGGCTCGAGCGAAGGGAGTGCGCTGGTGATCGCCTCGATCCGGGGGACCGTGGCCGAGATCGGCCTCGACCGCTGCGTGCTGGAGACGGGTGGGGTCGGCGTCCTCGTGCACGCCACCCCCGCCGCGCTCGCCGGTCTGCGGCGGGGCTCCCAGGGGATGCTGCACACCGAACTGGTGGTGAGGGAGGACTCGCTCACGCTCTACGGCTTCGACTCCCCGGAGGCCAGGACGCTCTTCCTCACCGTCCAGACCGTGTCCGGTGTCGGCCCGCGGCTCGCGCTGGCGATCCTCGCCACGCTCGAGCCCGACGAGCTGGTCAGGGCGCTCGGCACCGAGGACGTC
This sequence comes from Dietzia sp. UBA5065, assembly GCA_002415925.1. GTDB lineage: Bacteria > Actinomycetota > Actinomycetes > Mycobacteriales > Mycobacteriaceae > Dietzia. Next base: position 12,487 of record DIAZ01000100.1, read on the forward strand.
AAGGCCCTGACCCGGGTTCCCGGAGTGGGGAAGCGGACGGCCGAGAGGATGGTGCTCGAGCTCAAGGACAAGGTCGGACCGGTCGTCGGCGGTGCGGGCCCGGCCGGCGGGGCCACGTCGATGTCGGCCGCGGCGGAGGTCGCCCAGGCCCTGGAGGGGCTGGGCTTTCCCGCCGCGGAGGCCGAGAAGACCGCCACCGCGGTCCTGGCGTCCGACCCCGACCTCGGTCCGGCCGAGGCCCTCCGGCTGGCCCTGCGCTCGCTCGGGAAGCGCTGATGGCGGGACCGTTCGGCTCCGGCGAGCCCGCCCCGGACGACGCCGGCGGTCCGGCCGCGGAGCTGTCCGCGGCCGTGACCCCCTTCGACTCCGACGTCGAGGGGGCACTGCGCCCCCGGAACCTGGGAGAGTTCATTGGCCAGGAGACGGTCCGCGAGCAGCTCGACCTGGTCCTCACCGCCGCGACCCGCCGCGGTGTGGTCCCGGACCACCTCCTGTTCTCCGGGCCGCCGGGGCTGGGAAAGACCAGCCTCGCGATGATCGTGGCCGCCGAGCTCGGCGGCTCCCTGCGGATCACCTCCGGGCCCGCGCTCGAACGGCCGGGCGACCTCGCCGCCATGCTCTCCAACCTCATCGAGGGGGACGTGCTGTTCATCGATGAGATCCATCGGATCGCGCGGCCGGCGGAGGAGATGCTCTACCTCGCCATGGAGGACTTCCGGATCGACATCATGGTGGGCAAGGGTCCGGGGGCCACCTCCATCCCGCTCGAGATCGCACCGTTCACGCTGGTGGGAGCCACCACCCGATCCGGTGCGCTCACCGGTCCGCTCCGGGACCGGTTCGGCTTCACCGCCCACATGGACTTCTACTCCGACGCGGATCTGGCGCGGATCGTGACCCGGGCCGCCGAGATCCTCGCGATCCCCGTGGAGGAGGACGCGGCACTCGAGATCGCCGGTCGCTCCCGGGGGACGCCCCGGATCGCGAACCGCCTGCTCCGGCGGGTGAGGGACTTCGCCGAGGTCCGCGCCGACGGTCGGATCACGGTGCCCGTCGCGAGGGCGGCGCTGGAGGTCTACGAGGTGGACGGGTTGGGGCTGGACCGGTTGGACCGAGCGGTGCTGCGCGCGCTGCTGATCCAGCACGAGGGCGGCCCGGTGGGCCTGAGCACGCTCGCGGTGGCCGTCGGGGAGGAGTCCACGACCCTCGAGGAGGTGTGCGAACCCTTCCTCGTCCGGGCCGGACTGCTCGCCAGGACGCCCCGCGGAAGGGTGGCCACCGCCGCGGCGTGGGACCACCTCGGACTGCGCCGTCCCGCCACGACGGCCTCGGACCCGGTGCTGCCGGTCGAGATCGACCCCCGACCCGGGGCGCGCGCCTGACGCCGGTGCTGGCATCCTCGAACGAGACCGGCCGAATCCCGGACCCGACCCGGGGGTCCCGAACCAGGAGGACCCGCATGGGACTGGAACTACTGCTTCCCCTGATGATCATCGCGCTCGTCGCGCTCATGGTCCTGCAGAGCACCAAGCAGCGGAAGGCGATGAAGGCGCTGCAGGACATGCAGGACTCGCTCGCCGTGGGCGACCGCGTCCTCACGACCTCCGGCCTGCACGGCACGATCGCCTCGATCGGCGAGGAGGCGCTGGTCCTGGAGATCGCCCCCGGGGTCCGGACCACGTGGGACCGCCGCGTGATCCGGGAGCGCCTCGACGACGGGACCGATCCGGGGACCGCCCCCGGCCCGGCCCCGGGGACGGACGCCTCGGGTTCTCTGTAGTCAACGACCGGCGAGTAGTGTGATGGAGCCGTCCAGCCGGAGGCTCCTCAAGAGACCGAGAGAGATCACCTGTGTCACCAGTTCGTTCTCGAGGCGTCGACGCCCGACCCAGACCATGGGCTCTGCTGTCCGCCTTCCTCCTGGTGCTGTTCGTCCTCTTCCTGGCCGCCTTCGCGGTGGCGGACAGGGGACTGACACCCAAACTCGGCATCGACCTCCAGGGCGGGACGAGAGTCACGCTGATCCCCAAGGGGCAGCCCGACGAGGCGGACCTGCGGCTGGCCCAGGACATCATCCGGGACCGGGTCGACGGCCTGGGGGTGGCCGGGACGAGCGTCGTGATCGAGGGCAGCAACATCGTTCTCACGGTTCCCGGCGAGGACTCCAGCCAGGCCCGTGACCTCGGGACCACGTCGCAGCTGACGATCCGGCCGGTGCTCCAGGTGCAGCCGGTGACCGAGGGCGACGTGGAGCCCGTGCCGGCGGACAAGGGTGACCGCGAGGCGGTGGCCGCGGCGGTCGAGGAGGCCCGTGCGATCCGCCAGGGCGATCCTGCCGTGCTCACCGAGACCCTGGCGACGTTCCGCTGCCCCGAGCGCGACGTCCTGGCCGGCTTCGACGACCAGTCCCAGGCGCTCATCGCCTGCGGCGAGGGCGCGAAGTACGTCCTCGGCCCGGTTCCGCTGCTCAACGGCGAGCCGGAGGACGGCAAGCGCCTGGACGGTCAACAGATCGTCAAGGACTCGGTGAGTTCCGGGTTCAGCCAGCAGGCCGGACAGAACGAGGTCTCCTTCCGGTTCACCGCCGGCCCCGGCGAGCAGGGCAGCGCCACCTGGTCCCGCCTGACCCAGGAGAATCTCCAGCGTCAGATCGCGATCCTCCTCGACGGATCGGTCATCAGCGCGCCCGTGGTCCAGGGAGTCACGCCCGTCGGCTCGGCCACGTCGATCACCGGTAGCTTCACCATGGACGAGGCGGCGTCGCTGGCCGCCAACCTGCGCTACGGCGCGCTGCCCATCTCCTTCGAGGACCCGAACGTCGACAACGTCCCCGCCTCGCTCGGACTGGCCTCCCTGGAGGCGGGACTGCTCGCCGGTGCGATCGGTTTCCTGTTGGTGCTGGCCTACTCGGCCTTCTACTACCGACTGCTCGGCGTGCTCGCGTTCTTCTCGCTGGCGCTGTCCTTCCTCCTCACCTACGTCACGCTGGTCTTCCTCGGATACACCGTCGACTACAGCCTCGACCTGGCGGGCATCGCCGGCCTCGTGATCGGCATCGGCATGACCGCCGACTCCTACGTGGTGTTCTTCGAGCGGATCAAGGACGAACTCCGGGACGGTCATAGATTCAGATCCGCCGTCCCACGAGCATGGAAGAGCGCCAGCCGCACCATCGTCACCGGCAACATGGTGAGCCTCATCGGCGCGGTGGTCCTCTACCTCCTGGCCAGCGGCGAGGTCCGCGGATTCGCGTTCACCCTGGGTCTGACCACGGTCACGGACGTCTTCGTGGCGTTCACCGTGACCTGGCCGCTCGTCTACCTGGCCTCGACCAAACCACTGTTCGCCAAGACGTGGGCCAACGGGATGGGCCGCATGGAGACCCTGCAGGCGGCCGCCGCCGAACAGCGCCGACTCGACCAGAAGGCGGAGAAGGAGACCGAGCCGATCCGTGAGCGCGGCGTCTCCGCCACCATCTCCGGTCCCGGCGGCACAGCCGCGACGCCACCCCGACCGGACCGCCCCGCCACCGATGAGGAGGAGGGCCGATGAGCACTCCGACCACCACCGCCCCCGAGGACGGTGCGTCGCCCACCGTGCAGCGGGACAGCCTGTTCACCCGGCTCTACACCGGGACCGGGGCGTTCGGGATCGTCCCCAACCGCCGGAGGTTCTACGTCCTCACCACCGTGATCGTCGCGGTATGCCTCGCGAGCATCCTCTTCCGGGGCTTCAGCTTCGGCATCGACTTCACCGGCGGCACCAAGCTGACGATGCCGGCCGGCGACGTGGACAAGGACCGCGTGGCCGCCGTGATCGAGGAGTCGGTCGGCGAACAACCACAGATGGTCCAGATCGTCGGCGCGGGAGCGGCACGGATCGTCGAGGTCGAGACCCGATTCCTCACCAGCGACGAGATCCGCGCGGCCAAGAACGCCCTCTACGAGGAGTTCCAGCCGGTGACGTCCGACGGGACGACCTCCGTCGAGGCGATTGGCGACTCCGCCCGGAGCGAGAGCTGGGGCGGCCAGGTCACCGAGAAGGCCCTGATCGCGCTGGG
>DIAZ01000100.1:16738-26125 GCA_002415925.1 Dietzia sp. UBA5065
CCCGCCACCGTGATCGGGCTCCTCACGATCCTGGGCTTCTCCCTGTACGACACGGTGATCGTGTTCGACAAGGTCGAGGAGAACACGAGGGGTCTCAAACACACGGCCAGGCGCACCTACGCGGAAGAGGCCAATCTCGGTGTCAACCAGACTCTGATGCGGTCCATCCACACCACCATCATCGGGATCCTGCCCCTGCTGTCCCTGGTCGTGATCGCGGTGTGGATCCTCGGCGTCGGCACGCTCAAGGACCTCGCGCTGGTGCAGATGGTGGGCATCGTCACCGGTACGTTCTCCTCGATCTTCCTCGCCACACCCCTGCTGGTGTCGCTCAAGGAACGCGATCCCGACATCAGGCGCCAGACGGCCAAGGTCCTGGCCCGACGCGAGAAGGCAGAGGCCACCGCATGACCGACGCACCGACCACCGAGGTCCCCCCGGCGATCAACGCCGTGGTGGATAAGCTCATGAGGCGGGTGGAGGACTTCCCCTCGTCCGGGGTCCAGTTCTGCGACCTCACGCCGGTCCTCGCCGACCCCGACGGCTTCGACGCCGTGGTCAGGGGTCTCCTCTCGGGCCACGAGATCGGCACGGTCGACTACGTCGCCGGGCTCGATGCCCGGGGCTTCCTGCTGGCCGGGGCGGTGGCCGTCCGCCTCCACACCGGGGTGCTGGCCATCCGGAAGGCCGGCAAACTCCCGCCCCCCGTGCATTCGAGGTCGTACGAGCTCGAGTACGGCGCCGCCACCCTCGAACTACCGGCGGACGGCCTCGACCTCCGCGGGAAGCGGGTCCTCGTCGTCGACGACGTCCTGGCCACCGGCGGCACCCTCGGTGCCGCGGTGGGACTGCTGGACGACTGCGGTGCGGTCGTCGTGGGACTGTCCGTCGTTCTGGAGGTCCCCGGCCTTGGGGGTCGGGATAGACTCGCCGACACACCGCTGACCTGCCTCACGGTCGCGTGACCGGCCGCCGTCGTCGACGGTGATGACCTGGAGGGAGGAGCCGGAATGACGCAGCGGCACGATCCCGCCGGGGACGCCGGCGCCGGCACGGACACCGGGCGCGGGCAGCACCCGCAGCCCCAGCCGAACGCCCGGTCGAACGCCCAGCCGAGCACCCAGCCACTCCCCGTCATCCCGGGCACGAGGCCGTCGGCCGGCCGGCGGGTGCGCGCCCGCTGGGCCCGGCGCCTGACCTCCGGGCTCACGGTGACGTCGACCCCCGCCGTCCTGGAGCCGCTGCTGCGCGTGCACCGGATCCATCACCCGAAGGCCGACGTCGGCCTCCTGGCCCGGGCGTACGCCCTCGCCGAGCGGCAGCACGACGGCGTCTACCGCAAGTCCGGGGACCCGTACATCACCCATCCTCTCGCCGTGGCCACCATCTGCGCCGAGATGGGGATGGACACCACCACGCTCGTCGCGGCGTTGCTCCACGACACGGTGGAGGACACCGACTACTCGCTCGAGACCCTCGAGGCGGACTTCGGGGGCGAGGTGGCCCACCTCGTGGGCGGCGTGACCAAACTCGACAAGGTGGACTTCGGCGAGGCCGCCGAGGCCGAGACCATCCGCAAGATGATCATCGCGATGGCGCACGATCCGCGCGTCCTGGTGATCAAGGTGGCCGACCGGCTGCACAACATGCGGACCATGCGCTTCCTGCCCCCGGAGAAGCAGGTCAAGAAGGCCCGCGAGACCCTCGAGGTGATAGCCCCCCTGGCGCACCGGCTCGGCATGGCCACCGTGAAGTGGGAACTCGAGGATCTGGCGTTCGCGATCCTCGAGCCGAAGAAGTACCAGGAGATCGTCCGCCTGGTCGCGGACCGGGCGCCCAGCCGCGACGTCTACCTCGGCACCGTGATCCACCGGGTCAGGACCGACCTCGAGAAGGCGCACATCCAGGCCAGGGTCGAGGGGCGGCCCAAGCACTACTGGTCGATCTATCAGAAGATGATCGTCCGGGGCCGCGAGTTCGACGAGATCCACGACCTGGTGGGGATCCGGATCCTGTGCGAGGACGTCCGGGACTGCTACGCGGCGATCGGGGTCGTGCACTCCACGTGGAAACCGATGCCCGGACGGTTCAAGGACTACATCGCCCAACCCCGGTTCGGCGTCTACCGCTCGCTGCACACCACGGTGATCGGTCCCGACGGCAAGCCGCTGGAGATCCAGATCCGGACGCACGAGATGCATCGCAACGCCGAGTACGGGATCGCCGCGCACTGGCGGTACAAGGAGACCCGCGGCAAGCACCACGGCGACCCGTCCGAGGTCGACGAGATGGCCTGGATGCGCCAGTTGCTCAGCTGGCAGCGCGAGGCGGCCGACCCGGGGGAGTTCCTCGACTCCCTCCGCTTCGAGATGACGAGCAAGGAGATCTTCGTCTTCACGCCGAAGGGCGACGTGGTCAACCTGCCCGTCGGGGCCACGCCGGTCGACTTCGCCTACGCCGTCCACACGGAGGTCGGCCACCGGTGCATCGGCGCCCGTGTCAACGGCAAGCTGGTCGCCCTCGAGAGGCCGCTGGAGAACGGCGAGGTGGTGGAGGTCTTCACCTCCAAGGACCCCAACGCCGGACCGAGCCTGGACTGGCAGAACTTCGCCGTGTCCGGCCGGGCCAGGAGCTCGATCCGCCAGTGGTTCGCCAAGGAGCGGCGCGGGGAGGCCCTCGAGCGGGGCAAGGACCTCATCACGCGGGAGGTCCGGCGCGGCGGCGTGCCCGTCCACCGGGTCTTCTCCAACGAATCGATCGCGGGCGTGGCCCGCGAGCTGGGGTTTGCCGACGTCACGGCCCTGTACACCGCGATCGGTGAGAACCACGTCTCGGCCAAGACCGTCGTCGGCCGGCTCGTCGCCGCCCACGGGGGCGTGGACGAGGTCACGGAGGAGCTCGCGGACAGGTCGAGGGACAAGAGCTTCACCTCGCACCGTCCCGCACCGGCGGGTGCCGGCGTGCTGGTCGGTGGCGTGGAAGACGTGCACGCCAAGCTCGCGCGCTGTTGCACCCCGGTCCCCGGGGACGCGGTGCTGGGGTTCATCACCCGCGGGGGCACGGTCAGCGTCCACCGGACCGACTGCACCAACGCGACCGACCTCCACCGCGAGCCGGAGCGTCTCGTCAAGGTGGAATGGGCCCCACAACCGGGCGCGATCTTCCTGGTCGCCATCCAGGTCGAGGCCCTCGACCGGCATCGCCTGCTGTCCGATGTCACCAAGGTGCTGGCCGACGAGAAGGTCAACATCCTCTCCGCCTCGGTCCAGACGGCCGGGGACGACCGGGTGGCGATCTCGCGGTTCACGTTCGAGATGGCCGATCCCAAGCACCTCGGACACGTGCTCCAGGCCGTCCGGCGGGTCGAGGGGGTCTTCGACGTGAACCGGGTCACCTCGAACTGAGGGAACCCGACCCCCGGCGGGCCGGGTTCCCGGCCGCCGGGGTCACTGCTCGGGCAGGCCCGACTGGGCGGTCACGGCCACGCTCTCGATGGTGATCGGGCGCTTGGGGACCTGGTTGTCGGGGTTCGCCTGGTCGTCGCTCTTCACGCCGGTCTTGGCGATGTCGTCGAGCACCTTGAGGCCGGGCTCACCGATCGTGCCCATGACCGTGTACTCGGGCGGCAGCGTCGAGTCCGCGTAGACCAGGAAGAACTGGCTCCCGGCGCTGTTCGGTGCCTGGGACTTGGCCATGGCCACCGTGCCGCGGGGGTAGATCGTCGAGCCCGAGCCGTCCTCGGCCACGGCGAGGTCCGTGGGGGGCTCGTCCACCACCGAGTACCCGGGGCCGGACAGGCCCGTCCCGGTCGGGTCGCCGCACTGCAGCACCGACAGTCCCGGGCCCTTCTCGGACACCGTCAGGCGATGGCACTGCGAGTCGTCGAAGAAGTTCTGCTCCGCCAGATGGACGAAGCTCGCGACGTTGCAGGGGGCACCGGCACGGTCGAGGGTGAGGGGGATCTCTCCGCGGTCGGTCGTGACGGCGATCTCCGCGGTGCCCCTACGGGGCTGGTCCCCGGTCGGGGGCTCGGCGTCCCGCTTGGTCTTCTCGACCGTGTCGATCTGTGCGTTGAACTTGCGCACCTCGGCCACGACGTCCTCGCCCTGGTCCTTGAACTCCGCCGGGTCGAGCTTCTCCGGGGTCGTCGTGTCGACCGGATACTCACACGTCACCCAGTTCGCCGCGTACTCCTCGGCGCGGTTCTCCTCCGCCTTCATCCAGACGACGACGCCCACGATGCCCGCGAGGACCGCGACCACGATCGACGCGGCGGCGATCTTCAGCTGCTTCTCGCGACGGGCCTGCGCCTCCATCTGCTCGCGCAGGCGCTGGCGCGCCTCTGCTCGGCGTTCTTGGTTGGTGGACACTGACCCTCCTGGGTACCTGGACTAGGCTGGAACAGTCGGCTGAAGCCGCGGCGGGAGCTCACGATAGTGACCCACCGCGGTCCAGCCCAGGATCCTTGTCTACCAGGTCGGGCCGACAGGCCCGCACACCACTCCGGTGTTGGGGCCAGTCGGCCCGGTGCGTATCGGCGGACTTCGTGGGCGATCGAGGAAGGGAGTACGGGGCATGCGGATAGTGGGGTTCCCGGCGGGGATGTTCCAGACCAACTGCTACATCGTGTCCGACGACGCGGGGGACTGCGTGGTCGTGGACCCGGGTCAGGACGCGGAGGCGCAGGTGCGCAAAGAGATCTCCGAGGCCGGTCTGCGCCCCCGCGCGGTCCTGCTGACCCACGGCCACCTGGACCACATCTGGAACGCCCAGAAGGTCGCCGACCACTACGGGGTGCCCGCCTACATCCACCCGGACGACCGGGCGATGCTGGCCGACCCCGCCAAGGGGCTGTCGCTGGACCTGTCGGCCATGCTCAAGGGCGTCGAGTTCGTCGAGCCCGCCCAGGTGATCGAGGTGTTCGACGGGGACACCCTCCGCTTGGGGTCGATGTCCTTCGACGTCGACCACGTGCCGGGCCACAGCCCGGGCTCGGTGTCGTTCCGGATCACGGTCCCGACCGAGGAGGGACCGCGGACGGTGGTCCTCGGTGGCGACGTCCTGTTCCAGGACGGCGTGGGTCGCACCGACCTCCCCGCCGGGGACACCGAGGTCCTCATGCAGTCGATCTCCAAGAAGTTCCTGGTCCTGGACGACGACGCGGTGGTGCTCCCCGGGCACGGCCCCTCGACCACGATCGGGCGCGAACGCCGGGCCAACCCGTTCCTCCGCGACCTGTAGGCAGCCCGCCGCCCGCACCACCCCTCGACACGACAAGGACCTCCCACACGTGACCGGCACCGAGAAGAAGACCGCGCTCAAGGCACCCAAGGGCGTTCCCGACTACGTCCCCCCGGCGTCGGCCGGGTTCGTGGCCGTCCGGGACGCGATCACCTCCGCCGCCCGCCGGGCGGGGTACGCGCACATCGAACTACCGATCTTCGAGGACACGGCCCTGTTCGCCCGCGGGGTGGGGGAGTCGACCGACGTCGTGTCCAAGGAGATGTACTCGTTCTCCGACCGCGGCGGCCGGAGCGTCACCCTCCGCCCCGAGGGCACCGCCGGCGTCATGCGCTCGGTGATCGAGCACGGGCTGGACAGGGGGCAGCTGCCGGTCAAGCTCTGCTACGCCGGCCCGTTCTTCCGGTACGAACGCCCCCAGGCCGGGCGGTACCGGCAGCTGCAGCAGGTCGGCATCGAGGCCATCGGGATCGACGACCCCGCCCTGGACGCCGAGGTGATCGCCGTGGCCGACGAGGCGTTCCGCGCCCTCGGCCTCACCGGATTCCGGCTCGAGCTCACCTCGCTGGGGGACGACTCCTGCCGACCCGCCTACCGGGAGCGGCTGCAGGACTACCTCGCCGGACTCGACCTCGACGAGGCCACCCGGGACCGCGCGCGGCTCAACCCGCTCCGCGTCCTCGACGACAAGCGCCCGGAGGTCCGCGCGCAGCTGGAGGACGCGCCCCTCATGGTCGACCACCTCTCCGAGGAGAGCGCCGCGCACTTCGCGGAGGTGAGGTCGCACCTCGACGCGCTGGGCGTGGCCTACGAGGTCAACCCCCGGATGGTCCGGGGCCTGGACTACTACACCAAGACCACGTTCGAGTTCGTGCACGACGGCCTCGGCGCCCAGTCCGGCATCGGCGGAGGCGGCCGCTACGACGGATTGATGGAGCAGCTCGGGGGTCAGGCGCTGTCGGGGATCGGGTTCGGCATCGGGGTCGACCGCACGATGCTCGCCCTGCAGGCCGAGGGGATCGACCCCGCCGCGGGTGGTCGCGTGGACGTGTACGGCGTCGCGCTCGGCGCGCCGGCCAAGGCCGCGCTCGTGCCCGTGCTCGCCGCCTTCCGCCGCGCGGGCCTACGGGCCGACATGGCCTACGGGGACCGCGGCATGAAGGGCGCCTTCAAGGCCGCGGACCGGTCCGGGGCGGCGATCACCGTCGTCGTCGGCGAGGACGAACTGGCCGCCGGCACCGCCGTCGTCAAGACGATGGCCACCGGCGAGCAGCACCCGGTCCCGCTGGACTCGGTGGTCGGCCACGTCGCCGGCATCCTCGCCCCCTGAGCCGCTACAGCTGGCCGCGGAAGGTGTCGCAGGCCTGCATCGACCCCTGCTCGTAGCCGGTGAGGAACCACTGCCGTCGCATCTCGGACGAGCCGTGGGTCCACGACCCCGGGTCGACGCGCGCGCCGCCGGACTTCTGGATGTGGTCGTCGCCGATGGCCTCGGCGGTCTGGACGATCGCGTCCACGTCCCGCTGCGTCAGGCTCTCCAGGAGCGGCAACTCGCCGCCGGGGGCCGGGGTCGTGGTGGCGTAGTGCGCCCACAGCCCGGCGTAGCAGTCGGCCTGCAGCTCCACCCGCACGGCGCCCGACGAGGGGCCCGCGGGGTCCCGCTGGGACCTGCGGATGTCGCCGAGCATGGTCTGGAGGTGGTGCCCGAACTCGTGCGCGACCACGTACATCTGCGCCGCGCCGCTCGGGGAGGCGCCGAGCTGGCGGACCAGGACCTCGTCGAAGAACGCGGGGTCGATGTAGACGTTCTGGTCGGCCGGGCAGTAGAACGGCCCGATGTCGGAGGACGCGGCGCCGCAGCCGGTGTCGATCGCCCCGGTGAAGATGTTCGTGTGCGGCTGGACCCACCGCATCCCGGCCTGGTCGGGGAGCTGGGTGGTCCAGACGTCCTCGAGGCTCTCGGTGGTGGCGACGATCCGGCAGATCGTGTCGGAGTTCGCCTGCTCGAGGTCGCACTGGTCGATGTGGGCCTGGAACTGCTGCGCGGAGCCGGTCTGCTGCCCCTGGTCACCCGTCGGCCCGGCCTCCAGGCCGAGCTGGCCCGGATCGACGCCCAGGAAGAGCGCGATGAGGACGACGACGAGGCCGCCGACACCGCCGCCGACCGCCATCCCCCGGCGTCCACCCCGGCCTCCGCTCCCGCCGCCCGAGACCCCGCTGGTGTCCAGCTTCCCGCCCTGCCGAAAAGTCATGACCGCCGCCCTCTCGTCCACGCGGTCGCCGGTTCACCCGGGTATGCCGGTCCGCCGCGTCGTAGGGGTCACTGTATTCGCCCCCGGACGGCAGCCGCAGCCGACACCGGGATCGGCCACCGGTGGACGTAGACTGTGCATCGTCAGAGCCCGGGACCGACCGCGTGACGATCGCGGTGGGTCCGACAGTCGCTCGCAGACCACCACCTGTTTCCCACGAGAGGACCACCGCAGTGCTGCGCACCCATTCCGCCGGCCGACTCCGAGCCGCCGACGCGGGGGACACCGTCACCCTGGCCGGCTGGGTGGCGCGCCGCCGGGATCACGGCGGCGTCATCTTTGTCGACCTCCGCGACTCCACCGGCGTCTGTCAGGTGGTGTTCCGCTCCGAGGAGATCGCCGGGCGGGCGCACCGCCTGCGCAACGAGTTCTGCGTGTCCGTCACCGGGGTCGTCGACCGCCGGCCCGAGGGATCCGAGAACCCCGCCCTCGCCTCCGGCGAGGTGGAGGTCGACGTCGTCTCGTTCGAGGTGCTCGGTGAGGCCGCGGCCCTGCCGTTCCAGCTCGACGACGAGGTGGGCGAGGAGGCGCGGCTGCGTCACCGCTACCTCGACCTGCGCCGCGAGGGCCCCGGCTCCGCCCTGCGCCTGCGGTCCAAGGTCAACGCCGCCGCCCGCGCGGTGATGGCCCGGCACGACTTCGTGGAGATCGAGACCCCGACCCTGACCCGGTCGACCCCCGAGGGGGCCCGCGACTTCCTGGTGCCCGCCCGCCTCCAGCCGGGCACGTTCTACGCCCTGCCGCAGTCGCCGCAGCTGTTCAAGCAGCTGCTCATGGTGGCCGGCATGGAGCGGTACTACCAGCTCGCCCGTTGCTACCGGGACGAGGACTTCCGCGCCGACCGTCAGCCGGAGTTCACGCAGCTCGACGTGGAGATGAGCTTCGTCGACCAGGATGACGTGATCGCCGTCGCCGAGGAGATCCTCACCGACGTGTGGGCCACCGCCGGGCAGCAGATCTCCACGCCGATCCCGCGGATGACCTACGCCGAGGCGATGCGCCGCTTCGGCTCCGACAAGCCGGACCTGCGCTTCGACATCGAGCTGGTCGAGTGCACCGAGTTCTTCGCCGACACCCCGTTCCGGGTGTTCAAGGCGCCCTACGTCGGGGCGGTCGTGATGACGGGCGGGGCGTCGCAGCCCCGCCGTCAGCTCGACGCCTGGCAGGAGTGGGCCAAGCAGCGCGGCGCCAAGGGCCTGGCGTACATCCTCGTGGGGGAGGACGGCGAGCTCGGCGGTCCGGTCGCCAAGAACCTGTCGGAGGCCGAGCGCGCCGGGATCGCCGCGCACGTCGGGGCCGAGCCGGGGGACTGCATCTTCTTCGGCGCCGGTGGCGTCAAGACCACGCGCGCGCTGCTCGGCGCCGCCCGGGGCGAGATCGCCGACAAGCTCGGCCTCATCGACCCGGCGAAGTGGGCGTTCACCTGGGTCGTCGACGCGCCGATGTTCGAGCCGGCCGACGACGCGACCGCCGCCGGGGACGTCGCGGTGGGCTCGGGGGCGTGGACCGCCGTGCACCACGCCTTCACCTCGCCCAAGCCCGAGCACCTCGACACCTTCGACACCGATCCGGGCTCGGCGCTGGCGTACGCCTACGACATCGTGTGCAACGGCAACGAGATCGGCGGCGGGTCGATCCGCATCCACCGCAAGGACGTGCAGGAGCGCGTCTTCGGCGTCATGGGAATCTCGCAGGAGGAGGCGCAGGAGAAGTTCGGCTTCCTACTCGACGCCTTCTCCTACGGCGCCCCGCCGCACGGCGGCATCGCGTTCGGCTGGGACCGCATCTGCGCGCTGCTCGCCGGGACCGAGTCGATCCGCGACGTGATCGCCTT
>DIAZ01000016.1 GCA_002415925.1 Dietzia sp. UBA5065
TCGGGACCGGCCCACGCACGACCCGGGGATCGGGTCGGCACCGCCGGAACAACCTACGGTAGCGTAGGTTGGCCGTCCCCGGGCACCGGTTCGGCGTGATCCCGCTCTCCGCCCCGCGCCCCGGCCGCTCAGAGCAGGGTGAGGAGGAACGGCAGTTCCACCGCGTCGTACCAGGCGAGTTCCATGTCCAGGGCGTCACCCACCGTGAGCTCCGCGTCCTCGTCCCCCAGATCGGCGCGGTCCACCGCCTCGACCGCGTCCCTGACGAGGTCGACCGCCCCGGCGAGGTCCACGTGGACGGCGGCGACCTCCTCCATCGACACCGTCCCCCGGGTCAGCCTCACGACCGCCGTGTCCAGGTCCGGCCGCGGCTCCGCCTCCGCGTCGGGGACGTCCACGCTCACCACCACCCGGCGGTAGGGATGCGCCCCGTGCGCGGCTCCGGAGTCGATCTCGCCCCCCAGGAGACGCAGCGACGCGCGCGCCGCCTCGAGGAAGGCGACGTGCGCGATCTCCTCCGCGTCACCCTGTGCGTACGACTCGACGAGCGCCGGCGTGGCCGCGAACGCGGTCGCGCTCCGGACGGGCATCTCCCCGCCCTCGAGCAGCGTCTCGAGCATGGACAGCGTGGCGGGGATGAACAAGCGCATGGTGGTGCCTTCCTCGGTGGTCGGTGACGGTCAGCGGACGGTGCCCGCGAGCTCGTCCAACGCGGACGAGATGAGTTCGCCGATCTCCTCCACGTCCGGGACCGCCTGACGGTCGGACGTGAAACCGCAGTACACGGTCCCCGAGTAGCTGCTCATCGACACCGCCAGCGCCTGGCCGTCGAGGAGCGCCGGGATGGGGTAGACCTCGATCAGCTCCCCGTCGCCCCAGAACATCGTGTGCTGTGGTCCGGGTGCGTTGGTCACCACCAGGTCGTAGCTGTCCGACGGCAACATGATCGCCGCGCGGGACCCCAGCGCGTGAAGGGTGGGCGGGGCGAATCCGGACAGCAGCGCCAGCGACTTGGCACCCACGGCCTCCCGCGGATGACGCTGGGTGGCCGTCTCGCGGGAGATCTGCGCCAGTCGCATGCGCGGGTTGGGCTCTCCCACCGGCATCCCGATGAGGGCGGAGGCGATCTCCGCCGACGTCGCTCCCGCCGCGGAGCCCGACCCCTCGGACTCCGACGCGGCCGACTCGGCGGTGACGGCCATCGGGACGATGGCGCGCAGGGTGTCCGACGTGGTCAGCGGATGGCCGCACGACAGGATCCAGGACCGCAGCGCCCCGCACAGGACCGCCAGGACCACGTCGTTGACCTTGCAGTCGTGCGCCCTGGCTATCGCCCGCGCCTCGGAGAGCGGGAACGAGGCCAACCCCACCCGGCTACCCCGCGGCCGGGAGGTCCGGAACATCTCCGCCAGCCCACCGGGCGGGCGCAGGACGCTGAGACTCGCCGCGCCGACCAACCCGCGGGTCGCGCGTTCGACCGCGTTGACCAACCGCGCCGAGCGCCGGACCAGTTCCAGGGGATCGGTGGCGATCGTGATGAGCGCGTCCAGGACGAGCACGCCGTCCCCGGGCGACGGGACGGGGGTCCACGTGGCGACCTCGTTCACGCCGGACCCCGTCTGCTCGTCGGTCATGAGCACCTGCGCGAGGTCGACGGCGTTGGGCCCGCCGAGGAGCACGTGATGGGTCTTGGTGAGGATGGCGAGCCGCCCGTCGGCCAGGCCTTCGATCAGGTACAGCTCCCACAGCGGGCGCCCGGCCTCGAGCGGGCGGTCGACCAACCTGGCCACCAGGTCCGCGAGCTGCCGCATCCCGCCGGGGGCCGGCAGGGCGGAACGCCGCACGTGGAAGCTGAGATCGAAGTCCGGATCGTCGACCCAGACCGCCCGCGCGAGCCCGAACGGCACGTAGCGGATGCGCTGCCGGAACCTGGGGGCGTCGGCGAGCTTCGCATCGACGAACTCCATGACGCGGTCGATGTCCCACGGTTCGCCGCGGGAGACGAGCGCCAGGGAGCAGGAGTGGCGACTCCGGGATCGGGCCGCGTCGCCGAGGAGGAGGTCCGCGTCGGCGGTCGCCAGCCTGGTCGCCACGGGTCAGACCCCCTCGTCCAGCCCGAGGAGTCCCCGGATCTCCACGGCCGCACGGTCGAAGACCTGGTAGAAGACCCCGATCATGC
Source organism: Dietzia sp. UBA5065 (assembly GCA_002415925.1). Taxonomy (GTDB): domain Bacteria; phylum Actinomycetota; class Actinomycetes; order Mycobacteriales; family Mycobacteriaceae; genus Dietzia. Next base: position 2,180 of record DIAZ01000016.1, read on the forward strand.
CGGTCTGCACGGCACCGAGGACGTTCTCGATGGCGTCGTCGACCATCACGCACTCCCGGGGTTCGAGCTCGAGCCGCCTCGCGGCCTCGAGGAACGCCTCCGGCTCGGGCTTCTCCACCCCGATCACGCCGCTGAGCACCACGTGATCGATCCCGTACGCCAGCGCGTCCTCGCGCACGCGATCGGCTCCCGGCCCCTCGGGCTCGTTGCTGAGGACCGCCATCCGGACATCGTTGGCCCGCGCGCCGGTGAGGATGTCCCGCCAACTCTCGCGGTCCTCATCCGTGCCGTCCAGCACCCCGAAGTAGTCGACTATCAGTCCTCGCATGGGGACAGCCTAGGCAACGTCCGGCGACAGCGCAGTAGCGGAGGTGGAACCGGGACGCGACCCGGCCCGTCGTAGGGGGTAGAGGACGCGAGACCGGACCCGGTCATCGCGGGAGGGAGTTGAACTGCACATGGCCCCGACACCCGTGTCACCACCGTCGACCTGCCGCGTCGAGCCACCCGGGCGGACGCCCCCCGAGGACGTCGGCGTGCTCCCCCTGCCGTGCACGGAGCCCCGACCGGGCGTCCGGGACGGTGACGCCGTGACCGCCCCGGACCCACGCCCAGAACCGGCGGCGGACCACCGGGTACCCGTGCCGGCACGCCGTGCGGCCCACGCCCTGGTGCTCATGGCCCTCGAGGTCGTCGACCGGCAGCGGGCCCCTCACCACACCCGGGGGGCGTTCCCTCCGCACCTCGTCGAGATGCTCCGGACCCTGGCCCGGGTCGGCGTCCCCGGGCAACAACTCGGACCGGCCAGGGTCCACCGCATCCACATCCATGCCGCCGATGCCGCCGCCGGAACCCCCGACGCGCCGGAGTCGGGCCGGGCGGCAGCCGAGTACGAGGTGTGCGCGACCTACGCACGCGGGCCGCGACTGTTCGCAGTCGCGGCCCGCATCCGGGTCACCGAGAAGAGCGCGACCTGCACGGCCCTCCGGTTGGTCTAGGCCCTCCGGCCGTCAGTCCTTGCGCCCCCGGGCCGCGATCCTCGCCGCGCGCTCGCGCCGCTCGAGCCGCTCCTGGCGCTCCTGGGAGCGACGCTCGGCACGGTTGGCCGGCGCCCCCTCGTCGATGAGTTGCGCCTCCCCTGTCTCCGACGGGCCCGAGAACTGCATCTGATCGTCGGTGACGTCGCGACCGGTGCCCGCGGCCCGCAGGATGGGATTGGCGCCGGCCAGCGCCGCCGCCTGCGCCGCGGAGGGGGCCGCCATCGCCTTCTGCTGTGGGGTGGCCTCGACCTTGACGTTGAACAGGAACGCGACGGTCTCCTCGCGCACCCCGTCCATCATCGCCGCGAACATGTCGTAGCCCTCGCGCTGGTACTCGACCAGCGGGTCGCGCTGGGCCATCGCCCGCAGGCCGATGCCCTCCTTGAGGTAGTCCATCTCGTAGAGGTGCTCGCGCCACTTGCGGTCCAGGACCTGGAGCATGATGGAGCGCTCGAGCTGCCGCATGGCGCCCTCGCCGCCGATGCCCTCGATCTCGGCCTCCCGGTCGTCGTACCGGGCAAAGACGTCGTCGAGAACCGCGTCCTTGAGGTTCTTGGCGGACAGGTCGCCGGGTGCGCCGTACTCGTCGCCGTCCACGACCTCCTGGGCCGTGATGGAGACCGGGTAGAGCTGCTGCAGGGCGTCCCACAGCTTGTCCAGGTCCCAGTCCTCGACGTACCCCTCGGCGGTCGCCCCGTCGATGTACGCGCTGACGACCTGGTAGATCATCGACTCGACCTGGTCGGTGATGTCCTCGCCCTCGAGGATCCGCTTGCGCTCGCCGTAGATGACGGTCCGCTGCTGGTTCATCACCTCGTCGTACTTGAGGACGTCCTTGCGGATCTCGAAGTTCTGCGACTCGACCTGCGTCTGCGCGTTCTTCACCGCCCGCGAGACCATCCCCGCCTCGATCGGCACGTCGTCCGGCAGGTTGAGGCGGTTCATGATCGCCTCGACCGCCGCGCCGTTGAACCGTCGCATCAACTCGTCGCCCAGGGAGAGGTAGAAGCGGGACTCGCCCGGGTCACCCTGACGCCCCGACCGGCCGCGGAGCTGGTTGTCGATGCGCCGGGAATCGTGCCGCTCGGTGCCGAGGACGTAGAGCCCGCCGGCCTCGCGCACGCGCTCCCCCTCCTCCTTGGTGAGCGTGCGCATCCGCTCGATCTCGACGTCCCACGCCTCCTCGTACTCCTCCGGCGTGTCCACCGGGGTGAGCCCGCGCTCGCGGAGGTTGAGGTCCGCGATGATGTCCGGGTTGCCACCCAGCACGATGTCGGTGCCACGTCCCGCCATGTTGGTCGCCACCGTGACCGCGCCCGGCCGCCCGGCCTGGGCGATGATCTGCGCCTCGGACGCGTGGAACTTGGCGTTGAGCACGTGGTGCTTGATGCCCTTGCGGGTGAGCAGCTTGGAGAGGTGCTCACTGCGCTCGACGGAGGCGGTGCCCACGAGCACCGGCTGCTTCTTCTCGACCCGCTCGGCGATGTCCTCGACGACGGCGCTGAACTTGGACTCCTCGGTCTTGTAGATGAGGTCGCCCTGGTCCTCGCGCGCCATGGGCCGGTTGGTCGGGATGGGCATGACCTCGAGCTTGTAGATCTGGTACAGCTCGGCCGCCTCGGTCTCGGCGGTGCCCGTCATGCCGGCCAGCTTCTCGTAGAGCCGGAAGTAGTTCTGGAGCGTGATGGTGGCGAGGGTCTGGTTCTCCGCCTTGATCTCGACCCTCTCCTTGGCCTCGATGGCCTGGTGCATGCCCTCGTTGTAGCGGCGACCGTCCAGCACGCGGCCGGTGAACTCGTCGACGATGATCACCTCGCCGTCGCGGACGATGTAGTCCTTGTCCTTGGCGAACAGCTCCTTGGCCTTGATGGAGTTGTTCAGGTAGCTCACCAGTGGCGAGTTGGCGGCCTCGTACAGGTTGTCGATCCCGAGCTGGTCCTCGACGAACTCGACACCCAGCTCGGACACCCCGATCGTCCGCTTCTTGCGGTCGACCTCGTAGTGCGTCCCCTCCTCGAGGAGGGGGGCGATGCGGGCGAACTCGGCGTACCACTTGCTCGACCCGTCGGCCGGGCCGGAGATGATGAGCGGCGTGCGGGCCTCGTCGATGAGGATCGAG
>DIAZ01000102.1:0-448 GCA_002415925.1 Dietzia sp. UBA5065
GGCGGGGGCGCCGCGGCCGGCGGGCGCGGAACCACGGCCGTAGGCCTGGCCCCCCTGTCCTGCCGGGGAGCCCGACGAGCCCGAGGACCCCGAGCGGTGCGCCTTGTGGTTCGGGCGGTCCTCGGCCTTCGGGGTCGGCCCGCGGCCCTCCAGCCCCTTGCGCCGCTGGCCGCCGCTGCCGACGGTCGGACCCTTCTTGGTCGTCACCTTGCGGGTGGCGCCCGGACGTCGAGTGTTGCCGGCCATGTCAGGTCTCCCGACGTCGTCGTGACCACCGGGGCCCGGTGGGGGTGTCCTCGATCTGGATGCCGGCGGCCTGGAGCTGGTCCCGGATCGTGTCGGCCGCCGCGAAGTCGCGCGCGAGCCGGGCGGCCTGACGGGCCTGGAGCTGGACCTGGACCAGGGCGTCGAGTGCCTCCTCGGCCCCGGTGTCAGCATGCGCGCCCGC
>DIAZ01000102.1:593-4551 GCA_002415925.1 Dietzia sp. UBA5065
AAGCCTGGTCACGCTCGTCCTCGTCGAGAGCCACGTTCCCGTCGCGGATCGCCTCGTGGACGACGGCCAGCGCCCCGGAGACGCCCAGGTCGTCGTCCATGGCCGCGCGGAAGTCCGCCGGGATGCTCACGGCGTCGAGGCCCGCAAGCGCCTCCTGCGTTCGAGACCCGAGGGCCCGTCGGAGGAAGCCCTCGATGCGGTCCACCGCGGCCGAAGCCTCCGCGAGGGAGCCCTCGTGGTACTCGATCATCGAGCGGTAGTGGGCGGCGGTGAGGTAGTAGCGCACAGCGAGCGGCCGGGCCACCGCGAAGACCCGGTCCATCTCGAGGGCGTTGCCGAGGGACTTGCCCATCTTCTCGCCGCGCACGGTCACCCAGGCGTTGTGGAGCCAGTAGTTGGCGAACCCGAGTCCGGCCGCGCGGGACTGGGCCTGTTCGTTCTCGTGGTGCGGGAAGCGCAGGTCGATGCCGCCGCCGTGGATGTCGAAGGTGTCGCCGAGGTACTTGCGCGCCATCGCCGAGCACTCGAGGTGCCAGCCGGGGCGCCCAGCGCCATACGGGGTCGGCCAGGAGGCGGTCGTCGGCTCACTCGCCTTGCGTCCCTTCCACAGGGCGAAGTCGCGCGGGTCGCGCTTCCCGCGCGGGTCGGCGTCCTCTGCCGGGGCCATGTCATCGAGCGCCTGCCGGGAGAGCTCGCCGTATGCCGGCCAGGACTTGACGTCGAAGTAGACGTCGCCCGAGCCGTCTGCGGCGGCATACGCGTGGCCCTTGTCGACCAAGGTGTCCATGAGCTGGACCATCTCGGGGACGTGACCGGTGGCGCGGGGCTCATAGGTGGCCGGGAGGACGCCGAGCGCATCGAGGGCCGCGGTGGTCGCGCGCTCGTTGGTGTAGGAGATGACGTACCAGGGGGTGCCCGTCGCCGCCGCCTTGACGAGGATCTTGTCGTCGATATCGGTGACATTGCGGATCAGGGTGACGTCGTACCCGTGACCGCGCTCAAGCCACCTGCGTAGCACGTCGAAGGCGACCGCGAACCTGATGTGGCCGATGTGCGGGGCGCCCTGCGTGGTCAGACCGCAGATGTACATCCCGACCTTGCCAGGGGTGAGCGGGACGAAGTCCCGGACCTCGCGGGTGGCAGTGTCGAACAGGCGCAGGCTCACCCGGCGAGTTTACCGGCCCGGGCATGCGGGCTGCCGACGCGAAGCGATGCGGGACGCCTGCGGCGAGGGGTGCGGGACGCCGGGGGTGCGGGGGCCGGCGCCGAGGGGTGCGGGAGGCCGACGCCGAGGGGTGCGGCCGTCGGTGTCGGCGCCATCCTTGTCCCCGAGATTCCGCGGGTGGAGGTCCGGGATCCCTCCCGGCCCCTATGGCGTGCTCGCCCTGTGGCGCAGCGCAGCTCCGCACCCCCAGAACGCCCTCATATATCGGGCCCCTATGCCGTGCTCCCCCCTGCGACGCAGCGCAACACCGCACCCGCAGAACGCCCTCATCTCTCTGGCCCCTATGCCGTGCTCCACCCCGTGACGCAGCGCAACGTCGTCATCGGACGGAACCTCCGCGACATGCCTTGTTCGGGATCCGGCCCGACACACCCGACAATTCACCACCCAATGTGTGCGGGACACCCCGGAGACCGACCTGGGCCCCGACCACCGAATCCTCGGAACATGCCTTGGTCGACCTCACGCCCGACATACCCGACATTTCGCCGACCAACGCAGGACGGCCGGGCCCGAGGGGCTGACGCCGGGGCGTCTCGCTGCGTCGAGAACCGGAGCACGGGGGTGTTGCGCCAAGATCCGGAGCAAAAGGGTTATGCGCCGAGATCCGGAGCAGAGAGGAGCTGCGCCGAGATCCGGAGCAGAGAAGGGGTCAGCCGGTGATGCCACGGAGAGCGACGAAGGTTCCGACCAGGTAGCTCAGCAGCGTCATGGCCAGCCCGGTGAACGCCGTGAACGCGAGCCGCGGGCGGGGCTTGTTCCGGCGCCACAGCATGATGAAGGGCGTCCAAACCAGGGCGAGGAAGATGCCGATCAGGACGATCGAGATGCCGAGCTGCATCAGCGACGCGTCCTTGGGGTTGTTCAGCGCCCGAGCGAGCGTGATCGCTCCGAGCGGGAGCGAGACGAGCAGGGTGGCTGCGTAGGTGCTATAGCCGACCAGACGGTCCCGGCGGCGGCGCGCGTCGGACACCGGGGGAAGCCTCATAGGGAGAAACCTAGTGCCCGCGGTCCAGCCACTCCTGCAGGTGCGGCGCCTCGGCCCCGATCGTCGTGGCGTCGCCGTGACCGGTGAGGACCCGCGTCTGCGGGGGCAGGGTCAGCAGCCGGGTGGAGATCGACGCCACGATCGTCCCGAAGTCGCTGAACGACCGCCCGGTCGCCCCCGGCCCACCCTGGAAGAGCGTGTCCCCGCTGAAGACGACCTCCAGGTCGGGCGAGTAGAAGCAGCACGCCCCCGGCGCATGACCCGGCGTGTGGAGGACGTGCAGGTCGACGTCGCCGACCCGAAGGGTGTCGCCATCGGCCAGCTCACGCTCGGGTGGGGTGTCGTAGACCCGGTCCCAGAGGACCCGGTCCGCTGGATGAAGGTATGCCGGTGCCCCGGTCGCGCGGGTCAGCTCTCGAGCGGCCGTGATGTGGTCGTCGTGCGCGTGCGTGCAGACCACCGCGACGAGGCGGCGGTCCCCGATCGCCTCGAGGATCGGCCCCGCCTCGTGCGGGGCGTCGAAGACGAGGCACTCCTGCTCGTTGCCGATGATCCAGACGTTGTTGTCGACCTCCCAGGTGCCGCCGTCGAGGCTGAAGGTGCCCGAGGTGACCAGATGGCCGACCCGGACGCCACCCAAGGAGGTCCTCACAGCTCGACCACCGACCGCAGCACCTCGCCACGGTGCATCTTCTCGAAGGCGGCCTCGACGTCACCGAGTCCGATCCGCTCCGAGACGAAGGACTCGAGCGGGAAGCGGCCCTGACGGTAGAGGTCGACGAGCATCGGGAAGTCCCGTGACGGCAGGCAGTCGCCATACCAGGAGGACTTCAGGGAGCCGCCGCGGCCGAAGATCTCGATCATCGGCAGGGTCACCTGCTTGTCCGGGGTGGGGACACCAACGAGGACCACGGTGCCGGCGAGGTCGCGAGCGTAGAACGCCTGCTCGTACGTCTCAGGTCGTCCCACCGCCTCGACGACGACATCGGCACCGTGGCCTCCGGTGAGGGCACGGATGCCCTGGACCGGGTCCCCTGCCGCAGAGTTGATCGTGTGCGTCGCCCCGAACGCCCGCGCCATCTCCAGCTTCCGGTCGTCGACGTCGACGGCGATCACCGTCGTCGCCCCAGCCACGACCGCTCCCGCGATCGCGGCATTGCCGACCCCACCGCAGCCGATCACCGCGATGGAGTCCCCGCGTCCGACGCCCCCCGTGTTGACGGCTGCGCCGAATCCGGCCATGACGCCGCATCCGAGCAGGCCAACAGCTGCCGCGTCGGCGGCGGGTACCTTCGTGCACTGACCAGCAGCGACGAGGGTCTTCTCGATGAACGCCCCGATGCCGAGGGCCGGGGAGAGCTCGGTCCCGTCGGTGAGGGTCATCTTCTGCTTCGCGTTGTGCGTGGCGAAGCAGTACCACGGCTTGCCCTTGAGGCAGGCCCGGCACGCACCACAGACCGCGCGCCAGTTGAGGATGACGAAGTCACCCGGGGCGACCTCGCTCACCCCCGCCCCAACCGCCTCGACAACCCCCGCTGCCTCGTGTCCCAGAAGGAACGGGAAGCTGTCGTTGATGCCGCCCTCGCGGTAGTGCAGGTCGGTGTGGCAGACACCGCACGCCTGTATGGCGACGACGGCCTCGCCGGGACCGGGGTCCGGGACGATGACGTCGACCAGCTCGACCGGCGCACCCTTGGCGCGTGCGATGACGCCCTTGACGGTCTGCGGCATACCTGGCCCTCCTG
>DIAZ01000023.1:0-8291 GCA_002415925.1 Dietzia sp. UBA5065
CCGGCCGTGGAAGCCCTCGAGGTCGGGGTCGTGCTCGGAGTAGAGGAAGTAGAACGGCACGGGGTTGGTCTGGCGCTCGAAGCCCTTGCGCGCGGCCCACGACACGTCCATCGCCCGGTACCACTGCAGGGGCCCGGCGAACCCGGTGCGCGCGTACTCGGCCTCGTAGATGTCCATCTCCTCCACCGAGAGCCACGCCCACGGCAGCGGCGGCGCCTGGGGAAGCGCCTCCAGGTAGGTCGTCCCCGGGGGGTGCTGCCAGACGTCGAGGTAGTGGTAGTCCGCGGACAGGGCCCAGAACACGCGGGTGAGGAACTCGCGCTCGCGACCGGCGAGGTCGGCCTCCGCGACGCCGGGTTGGGCGAAGTAGTGCAGGTGGAGGAAGTGCTTCTCCGCCATCGCCGCCGAGCCCTCGAGCGGGGAGACCGACCCGGCCGTGCCCATGAACGGGTTCTCCATGCCGATCACCGCGCGGACCCGCCCCGGTTCGAGGTGGCAGGTGTCGTAGGCGACGCCGGCCCCGAAGTCGAAGCCGACCAGGACCACGCGGTCGGCGCCGGCGTCGTCGCAGACGGCCAGCACGTCGTCGACGACCTCCCGCGGCGCGTACGCCGTGACCTCGGCGGGGGCGTCGGAGTGCCCCATCCCCCGCAGGTCCGGGGCGATCACCCGCCAGCCGGCCTCGGCCAGCACCGGGATCATCCGGTGCCAGGTGAACCAGAAGTGCGGGAAGCCGTGGAGGAGGACCACGGTGCCGAGCGGCGCGCCGTCACCGGGGGGCTCCTGCACCACGTAGTGGAGGCGGACGCCGTCCCTGTGGACGACTCGATGCGCGGTCATGGTTCCACCCTGCCCACTTCACTCGTCCGCTCGATGGATTTCCGGGAGAAACCGGCTCAGCTGTGACCCATGGGGCACTTGAAGTCGACCGGCCACTCGGTGATGCCGTTGAGCCAGCCGGAGCGGATCCGCTTGTGGTCGCCCAGCGCCTCGAGGTTCGGCATGTGGTCGGCGATGGCGTTGAAGATCAGCTCGATCTGCAGCCGGGCCAGGTTGGCGCCGATGCAGTAGTGAGGCCCGTTGCCACCGAAGCTCAGGTGCGGGTTGGGGTCCCGGAGGATGTTGAAGGTGAAGGGGTCCTCGAACACGTCCTCGTCGAAGTTCGCCGAGCCGTACATGATGGCGGCGCGGTCACCCTTCTTCATGGTGACGCCGCCGATCTCCACGTCCTCGGTGGCGGTGCGCTGGAAGGAGGAGATGGGCGAGGCCCAGCGGAGGATCTCGTCGTACGCGGTCTCGGGCCGCTCCTTCTTGAACAGCTCCCACTGGTCCGGGTTGTCGAGGAAGGCGATCATCCCGTGGGTGGTGGCGTTGCGGGTGGTCTCGTTGCCGGCGACCGCCAGCAGGACCACGAACCAGCCGAACTCGTCGGCGGTGAGCTTCTCGCCGTCGATGTCGGCCTGGATGAGCTTGGTCACCAGGTCGTCCCGGGGGTCCGTCTGCCGCTTGGTGGCGAGCTCCTGGGCGTAGGAGAGGACCATGGCGTTGGCGATCTGCGACTCCTCCACCTTGCCCGGCACGTCGTAGCTGGTCATCTGGTTGGACCACTCGAAGATCTGGTGGCGGTCCTCCAGCGGGATGCCGATGAGCTCGGCGATCGCCTGCAGCGGGAGCTCGGAGGCGACCTCGGTGATGAAGTCGCCGCTCCCCTTTGCCGCGGCCGTCTCCACGATCACCCTGGCCTTCTCCGCCAGATGGTCACGCATCTTCTCGATGTTCCGCGGGGTGAAGCCCTTGGAGATCGTGCGGCGGTACTTCTTGTGCTCGTCGCCGTCCTGGTTGATGAACAGCAGGCGGGTCAGCTCCACGATCTCGCGCTCGGTCCCGGGAGCGAAGCGCGGGATGGCGGTGTTCTCGAAGGTGGAGAACACCTCGTTCGTGCGCCGCGAGATCTCCTTGACGTCCTCGTGCTTGGTGACCACCCAGTAGCCGTGGTCGTCGAACCCGTCGGCCCCGGGCTCGTTGGCGCACCACCAGATCGGCTCGGTCTTCCGCAGGTGCGCCCACTCGGGATGCGGGAGCCGCTTCTCGTAGAGCTCCGGGTCCGTGAAATCGAATCCCGCGGGGATGGTGACTGTCTGCACTGGCACTCCTTGACGGCGTCGGTTGCGTCTCGTGCTCGGCGACCGACGAGGCCGGGATACTGCGAACCCGGCAACCGAGCGGTAATCTAGAACACGTTCCACCGAGCATACTAGAACACGTTCACCCCCGGGCCACCTGTTTCTTCAGTCCCGCTTCTCCGGAAGGACCACCATGGGAAATCCCGTCATCGTCGAGGCAGTGCGGACCCCGATCGGCAAGGCACGCGGCGCCCTGTCCGGCCTTCATCCCGCACATCTGTTGGGCGCCTCCCAGAAAGAGGTCATCCGCCGCGCGGGGATCGACGCCTCGCTGGTCGAGCAGGTGGTGGGCGGCTGCGTGACCCAGGCCGGGGCGCAGGGCAACAACGTCACCCGCGGCGCGTGGCTCGCGTCCGGATTGCCGTGGCAGACGGCGTGCACGACCATCGACTGCCAGTGCTCCTCCGCGCAGCAGGCCAACCACTTCATCGCCAACCTCATCCACGCCGGCGCCATGGACGTCGGGATCGCCTGCGGCGTCGAGTCCATGAGCTGGCTCTCGCTGCGCGCCGCGGTCGGCGACGGCTCCAACGGCATGCCCCGCCCGGACGACTGGACCGTCGACCTCCCGGACCAGTTCACGGCCGCCGATCGCATCGCCGACCGCCGGGGCATCACGCGCGCCGACCTGGAGGAGCTGGGCGTCCGGTCCCAGGCCAATGCGAAGCGCGCGTGGGAGGAGGGCCGGTTCGATCGCGAAACCTTTGCCGTCGTCGCCCCCGAACGCCTCAAGGACGGCACCTACACCGGCGAGACGGTGACCGTCACCCGCGACCAGGGCCTGCGCGACACCACCGCCGAGACCCTGGCCGGCCTCAGGCCCGTGATCGAGGGCGGCATGCACACCGCCGGCACCTCCAGCCAGATGTCCGACGGCTCGGCCGCGGTCCTGCTCATGGACGAGGACGTCGCCAGGGCGCACGGCCTCAAGCCCCGGGCTCGGATCGTCCACCAGGCCCTGGTCGGCGGCGAGCCCGAGTACCACCTCGACGGCCCCGTCCAGGCCACCCAGCGCGTGCTCGACCGCTCGGGGATGTCCATCGCCGACTTCGACCTCTTCGAGTGCAACGAGGCCTTTGCCTCCGTCCTGCTCAGCTGGGCGCAGGTCCACGGGCCGGACATGGACAAGGTCAACGTCAACGGCGGCGCGATCGCGATCGGTCATCCCGTCGGCAGCACCGGGTCTAGGCTCATCACCACCGCCCTGCACGAGCTCGAGCGCACGGACGGCGAACGCGCCCTCATCACGATGTGCGCGGGCGGCGCCCAGGCCTCGGCGAGCATCATCGAGAGGATCTGACATGAGCAACGACGTCATCGAGGCGGCGGCCGGCCGGCGGCGCGAGGTGTTGGCGGCCATCGCGTCCGCCAACGGCGCCGGGGACGCGGCCGACGCGATCGCACGGCTGCTGGACGTGCCCGTCGAGCAGGCACGCGAGGTCCTCCGGGCCCCGCTGGAGTCGTTCGTCGGCAACGCCACCGACCAGCCCGCCTACGAGGAGTCGCGCGGTTTCGCGCTGCACCCGTTCGGGGACTCCGAGGACCACAAGGATCTCTTCCACGCCCGCTCGACGGACGAGACCTCGGCGACCGGCGGCACGTGGGATCAGGACAAGACCGAGCAGGAACGCCGGGAAGGCCTCAAGCGGATGGAGGCGGAGTCCGCGATGTGGTTCGTCGCGGTCGACACCTCGCGCGACGCGCACGTGGGACTGGTCTTCGGCGAGCAGGTCGACGACGGCGACGTGGACGTCGCGATCTGGATCCGACCGGAGGAACGCAAGAAGGGCTTCGGCCTCCTGTCGCTCAAGGAGATCCGGCGCGAGCTGGCGGCGTTCTTCCCGGGCAAGCACGTGATCGTCCGCGCCCCCCTCTCCGGCAACAAGTGACCGACGGGCAGCCCCGCCCGGAGACGGGCGTCGACGACCCGCGGCGTGGTGCGCCGTGGGTCGTCGGGGTGATCAAGGTGATGTCGCGGGTCAACACCTGGGCCTACCGCGTGACGGGCGGCCGGGTGGGTGGCTCGTGGCGGGTGGGGTCGGCGCTGCGGGCGCCGGTTCCGGTCTGCCTGGTGACCACGACGGGGCGGAAGACCGGCGAGCCGCGAACCGTCCCGTTGCTCCACCTTCCCGAGGGCGACCGCGTCCTGCTGGTGGCGTCCCAGGGCGGGCTCCCCTCCCACCCGCAGTGGTACAAGAACGTCCTGGCCGACCCGAACGTCACCGTTCAGGTGGGTCGCCGGACGCGCCAGATGACGGCGAGGGAGGCGACACCCCGGGAGCGTGCCGAGCTCTGGCCGAGGCTCGTCGAGCGGTACTCCGACTTCGCGTCGTATCAGGCCAACACGAGCCGGGTCATCCCCGTGGTGATCTGCGAACCCCGCGCCTGACGCGGTCCGGCCGGAGCCATCCAGCTCGCCAGTTACTTCGCCTACCTATCTCATCGATACTATTTTCGGCTAACAAAGTCGAAAATTCTGGTCACATGAGACACATTTCGCCACGTCCGCCCCACGCGTCCCCGTACCTGAGGAAACCCTTGACACCTCCTGGGCCTGAGAGGACTCTTATGTCAGTCAACACACCGGGTCGGGGAAGTCACGATCTCCCAGTGGCCCGAGGGGATCGCTCACATTGAAAGGACCTCCCAATGAGGAAGTACACACGGGCCGCAGCGGTCGCCGCAACGGCGGCCATCGCCATCTCCGGGGCCACCGGAACGGCGAACGCCCAGAGCGGTGACAGCTCGTTGCCCACCGGGGTGAGCCTTGGCAGCGTGCTCGACGCGATCGGGGTCGACGACCTCGGCGCGCTCGTCCAAGGCCTTCTGGGGACGCTCACCGGATCCGCCGGCGAGGCCTCCGGCTCGGGCGGCGAACTCGCCGGAGGATCTGGGGACCTCAACCCGCTCGCCGGCTCGGAGGCCTTCAATTCTGCCGAGCTCCCCGAGCTCAGCCTCTCGCCGCTCGGGGGATCCTCGACGCTCCCGGAACTCAGCACCAGCCCCCTCGCGGGCTCGTCCACCCTCAGCTCTGACCCGCTGTCCGGTTCCTCCGCGCTCCCCACCGATCTCACCGGCTCCCTCGGCACGGTCCCGCTGAGCTCCGAACTCCTCGGCGGCTCAGCGGCCCTGCCCACCCTCAGCTCCGATCCCCTCGGCGGCTCGGCGACGTTCGACTCCTCCGATCTCGCCCCCCTGGTCGGGTCGGAGGAGATGGCACCCCTGTCCACCAACCTGCTCGGCGGCTCGGCGACGTTCGACTCCTCCGATCTCGCCCCGCTCACCGGGTCCGAGGGCATGGGTTCCTCCGGCTTCGGCTCGGATGGCATGTCCCCGCTGTCCACCGAGCTCAACCTGCTCGGCGGGTCTGCCGAGCTTCCCGCCCTGTCCTCCAACTTCCCCGACGGGTCCACCGAGGGCATCGGCGGCTCGGCCGAGCTCATCGGCGAGGGAGTCTCCGGATCGCTGACCAACGGCTCTGCCGGTGACATCACCGGTCCGCTGGGCGGGTCGATCACCGACGGTGGCTCGCTCGCTCCGATCGTCGGCTCGGTCTCCGAGTGCGGCATCTGTGAGGCGGTCGCGGGTTCCATCACCGGGACCAACGGCTCGCTCACCGGCGAGAGCGGATCCACCGGCGGCAGCGCCGACGTCCTCACCGGGTCCTTCGGGGAGCTGACCGGAGTCAACGGCTCGCTCACCGCGCTCACCGGCTCGCTGGAGAACGGTTCGATGATGAGCACCATGTCCACCAACACCGGATCGATGGTGGGGACCGGCGCCTCGCTGGAGAGCCTCGCGAGCCTCGGCGAGGGTGGCGCGGGCAGCCTGCTCCCCGTGGTCGCTCTGACCGCCTCTGCCGGTGCCGCCGCGCTCGCTGCCGGTGTGGCCAACGGGACGATCGTGCTTCCGCCGCTCCCGTTCCCGCTGCCGATGCCGATCGCCGGGTTGCCGGTCCTCCCGGACAACGGCCGGGGCTGACCCTCAGCACCCGCCAGGACTGACGGCGAGAGCCCCGCACCGAGGAAGGTGCGGGGCTCTGACCGTCTCGCCGGACGGCTCGGGTCAGCGCGCGCCGTACACCGGCACCGGGGTGGGTGACTCGGCCAGCAGACGCGGGACGACCTCACCGAGTTCGGCGGGCTCCCACTTCGCCCCCTTGTCCTGGGATGCGGCGCGCTGCCATCCGTCGCAGATGGTGACCTTCCCGCCCTCGACCTCGAACACCCGGCCCGAGACCTCGGCGGACTGCTCGGAACCGAGCCACACGACGAGCGGCGAGACGTTGGCCGGATCCATGGCATCGAAGGACCCGTCTTCTGGCGCGGCCATCTGGGAGGCCATGCCCTCGCCCGCCGAGGTGGTCATCCGGGTCCGCGCGGCGGGGGCGATCGCGTTGGCGGTGACGCCGTAGCCCTTCATCTCGGCCGCGGTCTGGATGGTGAGCAACGCGATGCCCGCCTTGGCGGTGGCGTAGTTGCCCTGACCGACGGAGCCGAACAGCCCTGCGCCGGACGAGGTGTTGATCACCCGGGCCGCGCGGGGGCGGCCTGCCTTGGACTCCGCGCGCCAGTACTCGGCCGCGTGACGCAGCGGCGCGAAGTGCCCCTTGAGGTGCACGCCGATCACGTTGTCCCAGTCGTCCTCGCCCATCCCGACGAGCATCTTGTCCCGGAGGAAGCCGGCGTTGTTGACCAGCACGTCGAGCCCGCCAAAGGTCTCGATGGCCTGCTGGACCAGCTCGCGGGCGCCCTCCCAGGAGGAGATGTCGTTCCCGTTGACCACGGCCTCGCCACCGGCGGCCCGGATCTCGGCCACGACCTGCTCCGCCGGGGACTCCCCCACGTCCGAGCCGTCGAGCCCGGCGCCGAGGTCGTTGACCACGACCCTGGCGCCCTCGGCGGCAAAGGCGAGCGCGTGCTCACGCCCGATGCCCCGGCCGGCGCCGGTGACGATCACGACGCGTCCGTCGCAGATTCCCATGTGTGTCTCCTTCATAAGGTCGAGCCAGGTGGTCGGTACGTGAACGTCAGTGCGCGTTCTGGGCGGTGGACGCCGAGAGGAACGCGGGCTTCTCGCCGCCGCCGTGGACCAGGAGTTCGGCTCCGGTGATGTAGGCGGCCAGCGGCGAGGCGAGGAAGGCGGCCGCCAGACCCACGTCCCGCGGGTCCGCCATCCGCCCCATGGGGATGGTGGCGTCGACGGCGGCCACGCCGTCGGCGTCGCCGTAGTGCAGCTCGGCGAGCTCGGTCTTGACGGGGCCGACGACGACGGAGTTCACGCGCACCGCCGGGGCCCATTCCACGGCAAGCGACCCGGTGAGCGAATCGATGCCCGCCTTGGCGGCGCCGTACGAGGCGGTCCCGGGCGAGGGCCGGTGGCCGGAGACGGACGAGATGTTGACGATCACCCCGCCGATCACCCCGCCGGTCGCGCCGCCGGCGGTACCGGGGGCGGTCATCACGCGGTGCGCCTCCTGCGCCACGGTGAGCGCGGAGAGCAGGTTGAGCGCGACGATCTTGGCGTGGAAGTTGGCGCTGGCGTCGGCCGCCAGCGCGAAGGGCGCACCGCCGGCGTTGTTGACCACCACGTCCAGTCGGCCGTGTCGCTCGACGATCGCGTCCACCATCGCGGCGACGGCCGCGGGGTCCCGGAGGTCGACGGGGTGGAACTCCAGCGCGGCGACGTCCGAGCCTTCGTCGGCGGGGCGCCGGGCGCAGGTGATCACCACGGCGCCCGCCTCGCGGAAGACCCTGCTGATGCCCGCACCCACGCCGCGGACGCCGCCGGTGACGAGCACGACCTTCCCCGCCAGACCCAGATCGATGTCACTCATGCGTGCTAGCCTACCAAGCAAGCGTTTGGTTAGTCACCCGCCCGCTCCCAGCAGCGGCGGGGTGCGAAGGGAGCACCATGGGCATCACCGTCGACAAGGGCGCAGACGGCATCGCCACCGTCACCGTCGACTATCCCCCCGTCAACGCCATCCCCTCCGCGGGCTGGTTCGAACTCGGCGAGCAGATCCTCGCCGCGGGGCGCGACCCCGAGGTCCACGTCGTGATCCTCCGGGCCGAGGGCCGCGGGTTCAACGCCGGCGTGGACATCAAG
>DIAZ01000023.1:8565-9684 GCA_002415925.1 Dietzia sp. UBA5065
GACTGCATCGTCGCCTCCGACGACGCGGTGTTCGGCCTCCCCGAGGTGGACCGCGGAGCGCTCGGCGCCGCCACCCACCTGGCCCGCATGGTCCCGCCGCACATGATGCGCACCCTGTACTTCACCTCCCGCAACGTCACCGCCCAGCAGCTGCACAACTGGGGGACCGTGTACGAGGTGGTCCACCGCGACCGGCTCGACGCCGCCGCCCGCGCGCTCGCGGAGACGATCGCCGCCAAGGACACCCGGGTGATCCGCGCGGCCAAGGAGGCCATCAACCACATCGACCCGATCGACGTGAAGACCTCGTACCGCATCGAGCAGGGCTTCACCTTCGAGCTCAACCTGGCCGGCGTGGCCGACGAGCACCGCGACGAGTTCGTCAAGAGTGGCAAGAATCTGGACAAGCGCGACACGCGCTCCGAGAGGACGGGCGAGACCAAGTGAGCACGACCCCCACCCCGCGCGACAAGCGCACGAGCCTCGACGACGCGGTCACGCGCCTCGAGAGCGGCATGACCATCGGAATCGGCGGCTGGGGTTCCCGGCGCAAGCCGATGGCCCTGGTGCGCGCGATCCTGCGCCGCGAGGACCTGACCGACCTCACCGTCATCACCTACGGCGGCCCCGACCTGGGCCTGCTGTGCTCGGCCGGCAAGGTCTCCAAGGCGTACTACGGCTTCGTCACCCTGGACTCGGCGCCGTTCTACGACCCGTGGTTCGCCAAGCGGCGCACCGAGGGCTCGATCATCTCCCGCGAGATGGACGAGGGCATGGTCCGCGCCGGCCTCACCGCCGCCGCGCAGCGCCTGCCGTTCCTGCCGACCCGCGCGGGCCTGGGCTCGGACGTGTTCCGCTTCTGGGGCGACGAGCTCAAGACGGTCGACTCGCCGTACCCCGTGGACGGCAGGACCGAGACCCTGGTCGCGATGCCCGCGCTGCGCATGGACGCCGCGCTCCTCCACCTGGACAAGGCCGACAAGCACGGCAACGCCGCGTTCACCGGCGCCGACGGCTACTTCGACGACCTCTACGCCATGGCCGCCGACACCGTCCTGCTCGAGACCGACGAGATCGTCGACTCCGCGGACGAGTTGATGACCGAGGTCGTACACATCT
>DIAZ01000085.1:0-2550 GCA_002415925.1 Dietzia sp. UBA5065
CTTGGCGCGGGCCTTCTCCTCGTCCCGGCGGGCGCCGCCGAACACGGCGTCGAAGCGGTTCTCCTGGATGCCCCGCAGCAGGGCGGCGGTCTGGAGGCGGTTGCGGCTGGTGCCCACGCCGGTCTCCTCGACCACGCGGCCGGCGTCGATGTCGTCCTGGACGTAGGACACGATCAGCTGGACGCCGGTCTCGGCCACCACGCGGTCCCGGTACTCGATCACCTCGTCGAAGTTGTGGCCGGTGTCGACGTGCATGAGCGGGAACGGCATCGGCGCGGGCCAGAACGCCTTGCGCGCCAGGTGGAACATCACCACGGAGTCCTTGCCGCCGGAGAAGAGCATCCCCGGCCGCTCGAACTGCGCGGCCACCTCGCGGAAGATGTGCACGGACTCGGCCTCGAGCGCGTCGAGGTGCGAGAGCGTCACCGCCGTCCTCGGTGTCATGCGACCTCCAGTGTCGTGGGCCGGCCCGGGTCCCCCCGGCCCGGCGCTGGGCAGACAGATCTGTCTGCCATCGGGCATCCGGACCATCGTGCGCCTCCGGAAGCGGGATTTCCCTCTCCGTGAGGCCAATGCGCGCGGGAGTGTCCGTTTTCCGACGTATGGTGTCGACTATGCGACACGAACCCACACACCGCGTGCTCTCCGTGGTGGAGGCGCTCGCCGCGGACGGTCCTCCCCTCCCCCTGTCCGAGATCGCCCGCGAGGCCGAGGCCAGCCGCTCGACCCTCCACGCCGTGCTGGCGGAGATGCGGGCGCAGGGGTGGGCCGAGAAGGTGGCGGGCGGCTGGCGGGCCGGACCGCGCCTCCGGGCGGTGGGCGCCCTGCTGGCCGCGGAGGTCGATCTGGCGAGGGCCGCCCGGGAGCCGCTCGAGGCGCTGGCCGAGGCCACCGGGATCGCGGCTGTGGTCTTCGAGGTCCGCGAGGGGATGGCCGAGGTCGTGGACTCGGCCGGGTCGGGCATGCGCACGGCGTCCCGCGGGGTCGTGCCGGTCGGTCACGTGGTGCCGCTCCGGGCACCCTTCGCCCGCGAGCTCGCGGCCCGCCTGCCGATGGTCGAGCAGCGGCGGTGGCTGGCCGAGTCCGGCGGCCTGACCCCGGCGGCGCGCGAGCGCCTGGAGCTGGTCCTGCCCCAGATCGCGCGCCGCGGCTGGTCCGTCGAGCGGCTCACCCCCGGGCGTCGCGAGCTACTGCGGATGGCCGACTCGCTGGAGGCCTCCGGAATCGGTTCGCTGGTGCGCGACCGCGTGTCGGAGCTCTTCGTGGAGCTGTCCGAGATCGACGTGACCGACGCCGAACTCGCCGGCACCGCCGACCTGGCGGTGGCCTCGGTGGCCGCCCCCGTGCTGCGCGCGGACGGCCGGGCCGTGGGGTCGGTGGCCGTCACCCCGGGACGGCGCATGACCGGCCGGGCCGTCGCGCGGGCGGTGGAGGCGGTCACCGCGTGCGCCGGCGACGTGTCGGCCCGGCTGGCCTCCCGGCCCGGCCCGGCCCGCGCCGCCGTCCTGCCGCCGCACCTCGTGCACCCGGCGCACGCCGCCCGCGTCCCCTGACCCGCGGGATCGGGAGCGGGCGCAGGCGCGGGAGCGGGAGCGGGCGCAGGGCATCCGCGGCGCCGGCCGCGGCATCGGTATGGTGTCGGTCACACTCCCCTCGCGCTCCGGAGGTGGTCCATGACCCCGCCCTCACCACCCACCCCGTCGGGACCCGGCGAGGACCAGCTGGGGATGTCGTGGCGCCGGTCGGCGCTGACCGGGCTCACCCCGAAGAGCGCACGCCCGGGCGCCCCTCACCCTCGCGCCAGCCGGTCCCACCGCCTGATCGAGGCCGCCCGCCCGGTGATGGACGCGCTGGACCCCGTCCTGCGCGACACGGGAGCCACCCTCCTGCTGGCGGACCGCGACGGCCGGGTCATCCGGACCGTCCGCGACAACGCACGGATCTCCCGCATGCTGCTGCGGCGCGGGGTCGACGACGGCGCCACGCTCACCGAGGAGGCCGTGGGCAACAACGGGATCGGGACGGCTCTGGAGACCCGCGCCGGGGTGTTCATCCACGGCGAACAGCACTTCGCGGAGGTCCTGCGCGACTTCGTCTGCTACGGGCACCCGATCGTCGACCCGCTCACCCGACGGCTGGTCGGGGCGGTGGACCTGACCGGCATGAGCGCGGACGCCTCCCGCATGTTCGCCCCGTTCGTGCGCAAGATCGTCGCGGACATCGAGGCCCGCTACGTGGACACCGCCCGCGCCGACGACCGCGAGCTCTGGCACCGCTTTGTCGAACGCACCCGCTCCTCGGACACCGCGACCTGCGCGTTCGGCGACGAGGTGGTGCTGGCCTCGCACTACAGCCTGGAGCGGCTGGACTCCCGGGACATCGTGACGCTCCGGCGGCTGGTCGAGCGCGGAGAGGTGAGCGACGCCGTGGAGCTCTCGATGGGCACGGTGGGCGTGCTAGCGAGCCGGGTCGGCCGCCGCGGGCACCTGCTCGACCTGACGTTCCCGGAGCCGCCGGACCCGTCCGTGCCCACCGTCAGCATGCCCACCG
>DIAZ01000085.1:2656-8994 GCA_002415925.1 Dietzia sp. UBA5065
CCCACCGTCAGCATGCCCACCGTCCGCGTGCCCACCGTCGCGAAGTCCGCGCCCACGGTCGCCCCGACGACGGGCGCCCCGACGACCGCGCTGGCGCACGCCGTGGAGGGGCCCCCGGGGTCGGGGAGGACGACGACGGCGAGGGCGATCGCCGGCCCGGACGCCCTGCACGTCCGGCTCGCCGAGGCGGACAGCGCGGAGGCGGCGTGGCGGGACCTGGCCGCCCCAGCCCTCCGCGACCGGGGCGATCGGGGCACGCCGCTGGTCCTGGACGACATCGACCTGCTCGACGACGCCGACCTGCGCCGCCTGGCTGCGCGCCTGGGGTCGGCGGGGGCCGGCCTCGTCGTCGTCACCAGTCGCGAGGGTCCCCGCGCGGCGGTGGCGCAGGCGCTCGACGCGTGCGGGGCGCGGACGGTGCTGCGCCCGCTGCACGAGCGCGGCGCCGAGGGCGGCGAGATCGTCCGCCGGATGGTCGCCGATCTGGCCGCCGAGCGCGGGCTCGTCGAGCCGGCGGTGTCCGCGCGGTTCGTGGACGCGGTCTGCTCGTCGGACCTGCCCAACGGGCTGGTGTCCCTCCGGTCGATCCTCCTCGAGTGCCTGGGCGGGATCCCGGGAGTCCCACCGGGGACGGGCCGGGCGACCCTCGACGTGGGCTCGCTCCCCTCCCGCGCCCGCTCCGCCCGGCCACCCCGCGCCGGCGAGTTGGCCCGCGGCGAGTACGACGCGATCGTCGCGGCACTGGCGGAGTGCGACGGCGTGCGGTCCCGGGCAGCCCGACGGCTGGGCATCAGCCGAACCACCCTCTACGCCCGTATGAGGGAGTTCGGGCTGTCCTAGAGGGTGTCCAGAAACTGAACACTCCGAGCCCCGGCGCCGGCCCCATGATGGATTGTGACCGGCCTCACATCGGGCCGGTCTCCGACCCCGGAGGTATTTCCATGACCGGCACACTCTCCCGCGAGGGCGACACGGCGAACCAGGTCGACCAGCGGCTCGGCGCCGAGGCCCGCGAGTTCCTCGCCCGCCCCCACCGGCTGTTCATCGACGGACAATGGGTCGACGCCGCCGACGGCCGCACGTTCGGCACCTACGATCCCGCCACCGGCGCCGAGATCGCCCAGGTCGCGCACGGCGGACCCGAGGACGTCGACCGCGCCGTGGCCGCCGCCCGCCGCGCGTTCGACGACGGCGCGTGGGCCACCATGAAGCCCAACAAGCGCGAGCAGATCCTCTGGCGGATCGGCGACCTGCTGGATGCCAAGGCGGAGATGCTCGGCCAGATCGAGGCCCTGGACAACGGCAAGTCCGCGGCGATCGCCACCGCCGTCGACGTGGCGTGGGCGGCCGACGTGTTCCGCTACTACGCGGGCTGGTCCACCAAGATCGAGGGCTCCACCGTCAACGTGTCCATGCCGTTCGCCGGCGACGCGCAGTTCCACGCCTACACCCAGCGCGTGCCGGTGGGCGTGTGCGGGCAGATCATCCCGTGGAACTTCCCGATCCTCATGGCCTCGTGGAAGCTCGCGCCCGCCCTGGCCACCGGCAACACGCTGGTGCTCAAGCCGGCCGAGCAGACGCCGCTGACCGCGCTGCTGCTGGGCGAGATCATGGCCGAGGCCGGGGTGCCGGACGGCGTGGTGAACATCATCACCGGATTCGGCGACGCCGGTGCCGCGATCTCCGGCCATGACGGCGTGGACAAGGTGGCCTTCACCGGCTCGACCGAGGTGGGCAAGCTGATCGTCGACGCCGCCAAGGGCAATCTCAAGAAGGTCTCCCTGGAGCTGGGCGGCAAGAGCGCCAACATCGTCTTTGCCGACTGCGACTGGGACGCCGCCGTGGCCGGGTCCGTGGCCGCCTGGATGTTCAACCACGGCCAGGCGTGCACCGCCGGCACGCGGCTCTACGTGGAGGACTCGATCTACGAGGAGTTCACGCAGGCCGTCGCCGACGCCGCCGCCCAGGCCACCATCGGGCACGGCCTGGACCCCGCCACCACGCTCGGTCCGGTGGTCGACCAGGACCAGTTCGACAAGGTCTCCTACTACCTGCGGGCCGGGATCGAGGACGGCGGACGGGCCCTGACCGGGGGCGGACGTCACGGCGACACCGGCTACTTCATCCAGCCCACCGTGTTCGTGGACGTGGAACCCGACCACCGCGTGGTGACCGAGGAGATCTTCGGCCCCGTCGTGGCGGCCCTGCGCTTCTCCGACATGGACGACGCCGTCCGCCAGGCCAACGACTCGATGTACGGCCTCGCCGCCGGGGTCTGGACCAAGGACATCTCCAAGGCCCACAAGGTGGCGAGTCGGCTGCAGGCCGGCTCCGTGTGGGTCAACCAGTACAACGGCTTCGACACCGCCATGCCCTTCGGCGGGTTCAAGCAGTCCGGCTGGGGCCGCGAACTGGGCCGGGGTGCGCTCGACCTCTACACCCAGACCCGCTCGGTCAACATCCAGCTCTGATCTCCCCCTCCTCTCCGAAAGGAACTCCGCCGTGAAGACCAAGGCAGCAGTGCTGTTCGACCTCCACAAGCCGTTCGAGATCATCGAACTCGACCTCGACGACCCCGGGCCCGGCGAGGTCCTGATCAAGTACACGGCCGCCGGCCTGTGCCACTCCGACCTGCACCTGTCCGACGGCTCCCTCCCCCCGCGCTTCCCGATCGTGGGCGGGCACGAGGGCGCCGGGATCATCGAGGCCGTCGGCGTGGGCGTCACCAAGGTCAAGCCGGGTGACCACGTGGTCTGCTCCTTCATCCCCAACTGCGGCACCTGCCGCTACTGCTCGACCGGGCGGCAGAACCTGTGCGACATGGGTGCGACGATCCTCGAGGGCCACATGCCCGACGGGACCTTCCGCTTCCACTCGGGCGGCAAGGACTTCGGCGCCATGTGCATGCTCGGGACGTTCTCCGAGCGGTCGGTGATCTCGCAGCACTCCGTGGTGAAGGTCGACGACTGGCTGCCGCTGGACAAGGCCGTGCTGGTGGGCTGCGGTGTGCCGTCCGGCTGGGGCACCGCCACCTACGCCGGCAACGTCCGCCAGGGCGACACCGTGGTGATCTACGGCATCGGCGGCCTGGGCATCAACGCCGTGCAGGGCGCCGTCCACTCGGGTGCCCGGCACGTGGTGGTGGTGGACCCCGTCCAGTTCAAGCGCGACGAGGCCCTGAAGTTCGGCGCCACCCACGCCTTTGCCGACGCCGCCGAGGCCCACGCCGAGGTGGAGAAGCTCACCTGGGGCCAGATGGCCGACCAGGCCCTCATCCTGGTCGGGACCGTCGAGGAGCAGGTCGTCTCCAGCGCCTTCGACGTGATCGGCAAGGGCGGCCGGGTCGTGATCACCGGCCTGGGCAACATGACCGACAAGACGGTGCAGGTCAGCGGCACGATGATGGCCCTGTTCGGCAAGACCATCACGGGCACCCTGTTCGGCTCCGCCAACCCGCAGTACGACATCGTCAAGCTGCTGCGCCTGTACGACGAGGGCAAGCTCAAGCTGGACGAGCTCATCACCACGACGTACACGCTCGACCAGGTCAACCAGGGCTACCAGGATCTGCAGGACGGCAAGATCATGCGGGGCGTGATCATCCACGACAGCTGATCCGCCCGCCCGGCAGCCCGGCCCGCCCGCCAGCCGGCCGGCCGGCCAGCCCGCCCAGCCCGCAACCGCTACGCAGCCGCCTGATCCGCTACCTGATTCCGGGTAGCGGATCAGGCGGCCGAGTAGCGGATTCGCAGAAGCGAGGTGGCGGTGGGGCGGTGGGGCGGGGACGGGCCGGGCTCCGATCTACGGAGTCGGCGCGCCGCCGGTCACCGAGAGCGTGTTGCCGGTGGTGTACGAGGACTCCTCGGAGGCCAGGTACACGTAGGCGCCGGCCATCTCCACGGGCTGCCCCGGCCGACCGAGCGGGTTCTTCTGCCCGAAGTACGGCAGCTTCTCCGGCTTCTGCCCGCCGGTGACCTGCAGCGCGGTCCAGAAGGGCCCGGGCGCGACGGCGTTCACCCGGATCCCCCGCGGCGCGAGCTGCTGCGCCAACGCCTTGGACATGGTGTTCACCCCCGCCCGCGAGGTCGCGTAGTCCACCAGGCCGGGCGACGGGGTGTAGGCCTGCACCGACGAGGTGAAGATGACGCTCGCGCCGGGCCGCAGGTGCCCGAGGGCTTCCTGGGTCATCCAGAACGGCGCCGAGAGGTTGACGTTCATCGTCTCCGCCCACTGCTCGGAGGTCAGGTCCTCGAGGTTCTCCACGTAGGTCTGCCGAGCGGCGTTGAGCACCAGCACGTCGATCCCGCCGAGCCCGGCCACGGCGTCCCGGACGATCCCCCGCGCCACCGCCTCCTGCCCCACATCGCCGGGCAGCAGTACGCATGTCCGGCCGGCCTCGCGGACCAACCGGGCGACCTCGTCGGCGTCGGACTGCTCGGAGGGCAGGTAGCCGATCGCCACGTCGGCGCCCTCGCGCGCGTACGCGATCGCCACGGCCCGGCCGATCCCCGAGTCGCCGCCGGTGACGAGCGCGCGCCGCCCGGTCAGCCGCCCGTGACCGACGTACGACGTCTCGCCGTGGTCGGCTGGCGGCGTCAGCTCGGAGGCGAGCCCCGGCGCGGGCTGCGCCTGCAGGGGGATCTCCACCGGGTATTTGGAGGTGGGATCGATGAGCGGCTGGTCAGCGGGCCGACCGGGGGATCCGGTCGAGGAATCGTCGGTCACGGGCGGCCTCCTGCGTCGTCGGGCCTCCGACCGTACGCCCCGGCGCCGGCCATGCGACCGGATGCGAACCCGCGACCGATCCCCCACACTTCCACCACGACCCGCACCCCTCGACCAAGGAGCTGACATGCCCCGGTACCGCGTGATCGATCCCGAGCAGAACGTGATCGACGAGAAGGAGTTCGCCGACGACACCAAGGCCTACGACTGGTTCAAGACGGTCGAGGTCCCGGACGACGCCCTCGGCTACGCCATGCAGGTCGACATGGACGGCGAGTGGACCCACTTCGAGAGCAACGACGGCGGCACCAACACCTCGCCCGCCGCCGAGCCCGGCACGGGAACCCCCTGACCCGGTCCCTCGGGGCCCGGCCCCGAGGGAGACACCAGGTCAGCCCTTGACCAGCCCGCCGTCCACGATGAGGTTCTGCCCCGTCACCGCCCGCGCCCACGGCGAGGCGAAGAACAGCACCGCGTCGGCGAGCTCGGCGGGGGCGATCACCCGGCGCAACGGGGTCCCCGAGGCGATGAGGTCAAAGACCTCGTCAGGTGTAGCGGCGCTCGCGTCGGTGGTCCGCAGCAGCCCGCCCGAGACCATGTTCACCGTGATGCCGTCCGGCCCGAGGTCGCTGGACAGCGTCCGGGTCAGCGAGAGCGCGGCGGCCTTGGCGGCGGTGTAGTCGTGGTACGGCACCACCGGGTGCTGGAAGAGGTTGGTGCCGATGTTCACGATCCGGCCGAAGCCCGCCTCGCGCATCCCCGGCAGCGTGGCCTGGGTGGTGGCCAGCGTCGCCTTGACCGTGCCCCGCAGCTGCGAGTCGAAATCCGCCCAGGTGAGGGTCTCGGGGCGCGGGCGGGCGTCACCGTTGAACCGGAAGTCGGCGAGCGCGTTGTTGACCACGGTGGTGATCGGTGCGCCGAACCGGGCGCGGGCGGCGTCGACGAGGGCGCGCACCTCGTCGTCGTCGGTCACGTCCGCGCGCAGCGCCACCGCGCGGTCCTCGCCGATCTCGCGGACGAGGTCGGCCGCCGCGGCCTCGCTGCGCCGATAGTCGACGACGACGCGCGCACCCTCACGCGCGAATGCGCGGACGATCTCCGCGCCGAGCCCGCGGGCCCCTCCGGTCACCAGGACGATCTGCTCGTCGATCCGCATTGCCGCTCGCTTCCCGGCAGGCCCGGCGCGGAACCGATACGTGACGGTCCGGCCGCCACGGGATGCGCGGCGACCCGGGCCCGGCGCTCGTCGGCGCCGCATCGACATTCCTCCGCTGGAACTACCCAGTTCAGGTTCTACGGGTGTGTTCTCAGCCCCCCGGATGGGCGGCACCCCGTGTCGCGGGCCAGTGTAGATCACCCGGGCGGCGCGATTCGGCGGCGGCGCTCCCATCGGCCCGCTGCGTCCCCGTCGGGCTCGACCCGGGCCTCGGGCAGGGCGGCGGATCGGACCCCGCAGCGGGCCACTCAGCCCCCGCGAGGACCCCTCCGCGCGGTTGCTCGAGAAGTCGCCGCATTTGATCGAGCATCCGGCCCGGTTGCTCGTACTCAGGTACGCGCCGCCGGCGTGCCCCGTGCGCTCGCCTCGAGCAAGTGCGCGGGATCCTCGAGCAGAA
>DIAZ01000085.1:9177-11131 GCA_002415925.1 Dietzia sp. UBA5065
CCTCCCGGGTCGCCCGGCCGCGCGCGTCCTAAGCTTCGTCCATGACCACCAGCCCCCAGTCGGCGAGCGATCCCGACGTCCTCGTGATCGGCAGCGGGTTCGGCGGCGCGGTGTCCGCACTCCGGCTGGCCGAGCAGGGGCGCCGGGTCCTGGTGCTGGAGCAGGGGCGTCGTCACTCCCCGGACGACCTCCTGGCGGCCCGCACCGACCCACGCAAATACCTGTGGATGCCCGAACTCGGGCTCAGGGGCTTCTTCTGGCAGCGGGTGCTCAGGCACGTGGGCATCATCGGCGGCGCGGGCGTGGGCGGCGGCAGCATCGTCTGGGCCGGGGTGCTGCTGGAGCCCAAGGACGAGTTCTTCACCGACCCCGCCTGGCCCGCGACGCCCGCCGGTTGGCGCGCCGAACTCGCCGAGCACTACCGCACCGCCGCGCGCATGCTCGGCCGCGAGACCACCCGCTTCGTCGGCGAGATGGACCGCCACCTTGAGGCCACCGCGCACGCGATGGGCGCCGGCCAGACGTACGGTCCGACGCCGATGGCCATCTGGTTCGGCGCACCCGGCGAGGAGGGGGTCACCGTGCCGGACCCGTTCTTCGACGGCGAGGGGCCCGACCGCACCGGGTGCCGCCTCTGCGGGGCGTGCCTCATCGGCTGCCCCTACGGCAGCAAGAACGCCCTGGACCTCAACTACCTGTGGCTGGCGGAGAAGCGCGGGGTCGAGGTGCGCCCCGAGACGCGCGTGGACACGATCGCCGAGCTCCCGGGCGGCGGCTACGCGGTCCGGACCGGCGGCGGCCAGACCATCCGCGCCGCCGAGGTGGTGCTGGCCGCGGGCGTCCTGGGCACGGTGGAGCTGCTGTTCCGCTCCCGCGACCTCGGCCTGCTCCCCCGCGTCTCGCGGCGGCTCGGCGAGGGCGTGCGCACCAACTCGGAGGCCATCACCGCGGTCCTGGCCCACGACCCCGCCGCCGACCTCACCCGCGGCCCCACCATCTCCAGCGAGTTCTACCCGGACCCCGCCACGCACGTCACGCAGAACCGGTACGTCGGCGGGTGGCACATGCGGTTCCAGCTGGGCCCCCTCGTCGACGGCGAGGACCCCGCCGCGCGCCGACGGGCCGCGCTGGCCCGCCTCGCGCGGGCGCCGTGGCAGCAGGTGCGCCTGATGACCGCCCGCAACTTCATCGAGCGCCTGAGCGTCTTCACGGTGATGCAGAACGTGGAGAACGAGATCCGCCTGGTCTTCGACCGCTCGCCGGTGCGCCCGTGGCGGCGGGTGCTGCGCTCGCAGGCCGCCGCGGGCGCGCAGGCCCCGAGCTACCTGCCGCAGGCCAACGAGGTCGCGCGGCGGTTCGCCGAGTCGGTGGGCGGGCGGCCGCTCAACCTGCTGCTGGAGACGGTGGGCGGCAAGTCCATCACCGCGCACGTGCTGGGCGGCGCGGCCATCGGCGCGGACGGCTCGCAGGGCGTGATCGACACCGACCACCAGGTCTTCGGCCATCCCGGCCTGTACGTGGTGGACGGCTCGGCCATCCCGGCCAACGTCGGCGTCAACCCGAGCCTGACCATCACGGCGATGGCCGAACGGTTTGCCGCCCGCTACCGCGCCCGCCGCGCCGCCGCGTCCTCACCCACGCCCACCACGACGATCGGAACCCCATGACAGAGCCCTCCCCCGCCGGGCCCACCCCGACCGGGCCCCTCCCCACCTCACTCAGCGCGCTGCGGGCACAGTTCACCCGGGCGACGCCGGCCGCGACCCCGCCCGCGCCCGGCGACTACCGCATCTCCTTCGTCGGCCCGGCCGCGCTGAGGGTCGCGGCGCCGCGGGCGATCGCGCTCGGCGGCATGCCGGGCTGGCAGGGCAAGCGCTTCGGCGCCGACGGCACCGCGGTCAACCTGCTCGACGACGGCCACGGCGCCTCCCGCGAGGCGCTGCCGATGCGGGTG
>DIAZ01000085.1:11236-27107 GCA_002415925.1 Dietzia sp. UBA5065
CCGTGGCGCTGGGTGCGGGACGAGTTCCGCGCCCTCGACGACCGGCGGCTGCTGGGGTTGACCTTCGTCGGCGGCCGGTGGTCGCGAATCGCCGCGGCCCCGCTGCTGCTCACGCGCGGCTAGGTCGCGGCTAAGGCGGGCTGAGTCGCGGCTAGGGCGCGGGCTCGTACCTGGCGGCCAATCCGGACAGCGTCCTGGTGATCCCGGCGGCGTTCTGATCCGCCACCCCGACGAGCTCGAAGACCTTCCCGAGCTTGGACGGGCGGTTGTCGAAGACCTCGGTCACCTCGGTCGTGTCGGCGGTGATCGGGGTGAACTCCCAGCGCCAGCGGTGGCCCGCCGGGTGCGCCCATTCCACGACCTTGAGCTCGGGGGTGTCCACGTGCTCGGTCACCGTGGAGGTGATGCGGTACGGGACCCCGTACATGCGCATCCCGGTGGTGAACTTGGCCCCCTTCGAGAGGGCGGTCGGCCCCTTGACGGTGTCGCGGACCGTTCCGGACCCGTCGAGGAGCCCGTGCTTGCGGGGGTCGTTGACGAGCGCGAACAGCTCCTCGGCCGGGGCGTTGACGGTCACGCGGCGGGCGACGACGCCGGGTCCGCGATCGACGGTGGTCACTGCGGTCATGGGTGGAGGTGTCCTCTCGACGGTCGTGCAAGGCGGTGTACGGGTCGAGTATGACGGTGCCGCGGGGCCGTCAGTGCGCCGATCGCCGTTCCACGTCCCGCCACAACTCGGCGACGCTCCCGATGACCACCCCGACCCCCGCACCCATGACCACCCAGGTGGCCAGGCCCGGGGGGCCGGCGAGGGCGAGGCCGAGGACGGTGCCGACGCCGGCCCCGTAGATGAGCCCCATTCCGACCAGCGGTCCCGCCGCGTGTGACCTCATGCGTCCGACGGTAGTCCTCGAGCGCAATGGCCGGACCCGCCACCCCAGACGGCGATGTGCGGCACCATCGCGACTGCGACACCGTCCGGTCGACCCGACCGGGCTCCCCTCGAAAGGACCCACCTTGATCACGCTCACCGTCCTCTACGGAACCCCCGATGACGTCGAGAAGTTCGACGCCTACTACTCGGAGACGCACATCCCCCTGGCCCGTGCGGTGCCGGGTCTCGACGACGTCAGGGTCACGCGTTTCCTGCCCGGCCCCGACGGCTCCGCCGCGGAGTACCACCTGATGGCCCAGCTGTCCTTCGCCGACGCCGATGCGATGGGAGCGGCCATGTCCACCGACGAGGGCCAGGCCCTGGCGGCGGACGTCGCGAACCTCGGCGTGACTCCCAAGATGCTCGTGGGCTCCACCGAGTAGCAGCCCGACCCGCCCCCGGCTCGCGCCGAAACCCCGCCGTGCGCGGAAACCCCGGCTTGCGCTGAAACCCCGCCATGCGCGGAAACCCCGGCTTGCGCTAGCAGAATGGTCCATTCGCCCAGCTCAAGCCGGGGTTTTCCGTACCGAGAGCCAGCGCAACCCGGGGGCTCGAGCGGGGGGCGCAACCGGGGGCGCAACCGGGGGCGAGAGCCGGGGGCCGCGAACCGGGTCGGCCCAACGACGGCCTGCGGCCCGCGGCCGTGGGTACGGTGAGCCCACCATGCCCCCGCCACCGTCCCCCTCCCGAGCCGGCCCCCTGGCGGTCGCCGTGTTCGGCGCAGGCGCGATCGGCGGCGCGGTGGCGCAGGCCCTCCGCCGCGGCGACGTCCCCCGCGCGCGGCTGAGCGCGGTGCTGCGCTCGAGCAGCACGCCCGCGGAGGTCGGCGCGGCCATCGCCGCCGCCGACGTGGTGGTCGAGGCCGCCGGGGTCGCCGCCGCCGAGGAGCTCATCCCGCGCGTCACCGGGGCGGGCACGGACGTGATCGTCTGCTCGTGCGGCGTGTTCGCCCGATACCGCGACCCGGGCGACCTCGTGGGGACCGGCACCGGCCGCGTCCTGGTCCCCGCCGGCGCCGTGGGCGGGCTGGACGTCCTCGCGGCGGCGGCCCGGGCCGGGACCGACGGCGCCACCCTCCGCCACGTCACCACCAAGAGCCCGTCGGCCCTCGGCGTCGACGGTCCGCTCGAGGGTCCCCGCGAGGTCTTCCGGGGCTCCGCGCGCGAGGCGGCGCTCGACTTTCCCCTCACCTCCAACGCGTCGGTCGCGCTGGCCCTGGCGACCCTCGGGCTGGACCGCACCGAGGTGGTCGTGGTGGCCGATCCCGAGGTGCGGCGCACCCGCCACGTGGTGGAGTGGCGGTCCCCGGTCGGCAGCTACCACCTGCGCTTCGAGAACTCCCTCGACCCCGATTCCGGCGGCCGGACGTCGGCGATCACCGCGTGGTCGGTGGCCGGGGTCCTGGCCGCGATGAGCGCGGGGGTCGGCCCCGGCGTGGTGGTCGTGGGCGCGGCCGGACCGGTGGAAGGTCGCACCGCCGGGGCCTAGCGTGTGGACCCCGACGACCCGAGAGGTGTCCCATGACGCACGCACGACCGTCCGATCCCGACCCCGCCGGCAGCCCGGACCTCGACGGCGGCGGCTCGCCGATCGGCCCGCAGACCCCCGACTCCGACTCGACCTCCATGCAGTCCGACAGCGGGCCGCGCACGCTCAGCCCGACCGAGCGTCAGAGCCCGACCCGGAAGAACTCCAGCGTGGGGCCGGTGGTGTGGATCGTCGTCATCGCCGTCGTCGTCCTCCTCCTCGTGGCCGGACTCGTGGGCTACCTCGTCGAGATCGGCTGAACGGTGTCCACCGCGTTCGACACCGCGTTCGACACCGTGATCGTCGGCGGCGGCAACGCCGGCGTCTCCCTGGCGGCGCGCCTGCGCCGGGACGGCCTGGAGGGCATCGCGCTGATCGACCCGAGCCCGGTCCACCGCTACCGGCCGATGCTCAACTACGCCGCGGCCGGCGCGGCGCGGATGGGCCGGTACGAGCGGTCGATGCACAGCGTCGTCCCCGACGGGGTCGAGTACCTCCCGTACGCGGCGACGGCGGTGGACCCCGGCGCCCGGACCGTCACGATCGACCCGCGCGGCACCGGCGGGCCCGGCGGCTCCGACACCGTCGGCTACCGCTCCCTGGTGCTGTGCCCCGGCCTCGTGCCGCGCTGGGACGCGATCCCCGGCCTGGACGAGGCCTACCGGGACGGCTGGGCGGTCTCGGCGCACGTCCCCGAATACGCCGGTCGCGCGTGCGCCGCGCTGGTCCGCGAGCGCGAGGGGACCGTGGTGTTCTCGATCCCGCCCGAGCCCGCGTCGTGCGGCGGCACCGTGCTCAAGGCGGCGTTCCTGGCGTGCGATTCGTGGCGACGGGCGGGGGTGCTCGACCGCATCGACGTGCACCTGGTGACCCCGTTCCGCGGGCTGCTCGGCCTGGAACCGGCGGACTCCCGGCTGCGGCCGTTCGTCGACGAGTACGGCATCACGGTCCACGAGCGGTCCCGGGTCTCCGCGGTGGATCACCGCGCCCGCACCGTCCGGCTGGACGGCCCGGGCACCGCGGCGATCGCCCACGTGGACCTGGCCTACGTCCCCCCGCCGAGCCGCGCGCCGCGGTTCGTGGCCGAGTCCGGATTGTCCGACGGGGGCCACGCCGGGCTCGTCGGGGTGGACCCCGGGACCCTGCGCCACACCCGCGCCGACTCGGTGTGGGGCCTGGGCGACGCGGCGACCGTGGGCACCCGCCCGTCGGGCGGCGCCCTGCGCGCGCAGGTCGGGGTGGTGGCCGACGACCTGCGCGCGGGGGGAGCGTCCGCACCATACGACGGCTACACGGTCATCCCGATCGCGGTGAGCCGTGACCGGCTGATGCTGGCCGAGCACGACCGGGACGGGCTGCCCGCCCCGACGGTCCGCGGGCTCGACCTGACCGTGCCGCGGCGCGCGACCTACGCGTTCGACCGGTACGTGCTCCCGGTGGTCTACTTCCGCAGGCTGCTGCGCGGGCGGGTCTGATCCGCCGGCCCGCGCAGCGCGGCCTCGATCATGACGTACAGGTGCGCCACCACCTGCTCGAAATCCGCGTTGACCACGGCGTTGCCGGCGTCCCGGCGGTCCTCGTACACGGCCAGCGCCCCGGTGAACATCTGGGTGGCCAGGTCGATGCGCTCAAAGGCGACCCGCCGCGGGAGGTGTGAGAGCACGTCGATCAGGCGCACCACCACGTCGTCCATGGCGGTCCGCAGCTTGGCCTCCGGGATCCCGGGAGCCATGACCGGCCCCACCCGCTGCAGGAAGCGCGCGTAGTGCCTGGCGTCGGGCTGGGAGCGGAGGAGGTCGACGATCGGCTCGAAGAGCACCCACACGAGCGTGGCCTGATCGGCGCCCAGGCCCTCCTCGTCGATCCTCACCAGCCGCTCCCTGCGGTCCGCGTCGAGCTGCACCAGCCGGCGGCGCAGCACCTGCAGGATGAGCCCGTCCCGGCTGCCGAAGTGGTACTGGACGGCCGAGTTGTTGCGCTGCCCGGCGGCCGTCGCGACGTCGCGCATCGACACCGCGTCCAGGCCCCGCTCGCCGATCAGCCGCTCGGCGATCTCGATCATCGCGGACTTGGGGTCCCTGCTCTCGCCGGACGCCGTCCCACCGGACGCCGTCGCGTCCCGTGCTCCCGCGTTCGTCGTGTCCACCCGGTCCTCCTCGTCCGCGTCAGATCTTGGCCGTGCCGGGGCTCCACTTCCGGCCCGCCGCCTCGCCCAACTGGTTGAGGCTGAGCACGGTCAGGAACAGCACGAACGCCGGGATCCCGACGAGCTGCGGGTCCCGCTGGAAGTTGGACTGCCCGGCACTGATCATGTTGCCCCATGTCGGTTCCGGCCTCGGAATGCTCAGCCCCAGGTAGCTCAGCGAGGCCTCCGCCACGATGAGCACGGCGATGAGCATGAAGCTGTAGGAGAAGACCGGCTGGACGATGTTCGGGGTGACCTCGCGGAGCATGATCCGCAGCTCCCCGGCCCCGAGCGAGCGGGCCGCGGTGACGAACTCCCGGCCCGCGAAGCCCATCGCGTTGGCCCGCACGAGCCGCGTGTAGGACGGCACCACCATGATCCCCAGCGCCAGCGTGACGTTGGGGAGCGTCGGGTCGAGCACGGTGACGATCGCGATGAGCAGGATGAGCGAGGGGAACGCCAGCAGGGTGTCGGTGAGGATCGAGACGACCCGGTCGGTCCAGCCGCCCCGGTACCCGGCCACCAGCCCGAGCGCGCCGCCGATCAGCGCGCCGACCAGCACCCCGCCGATGCCCACCACCAGCGAGACCCGCGCCCCGTAGAGCAGTCCGCCCAGGATGTCCAGGCCCTGTCCGTCGGTGCCGAGGGGGTGGGCCGAGAAGAGGTCGGGCGGGAGGGTCGACGCTGTCGTCAGCGAGAGGGACGGGTCGCGGGCCTCGCCGAGCGGCAGGAAGTCCACGACGAGCGCGCCCAGCACGATGAGGATCGTCCACGCGAGGGCCAGGGCGGTGCCGAGCCCGGCCAGCCGCGGCAGCCGGGGGCGTCGGCGCCGTGCGGCGGGGTCGGCGGGGGCGGCCGCGGAGTCCGGGGTTGCGGGGCGGGTCGGAGCGATGTCAGCCACGGCGGATCCTCGGGTCGATCAGAGCGTAGGTGACGTCCACGATCATGTTGACCAGGACGTAGAAGACGGCGATCACCAGGACCCCGCCCAGGACCACGGGCAGGTTGTCGTTCTGCACGGCGTCGACGATCATGCTGCCCATGCCGGGGAGGTTGAACAGGCGCTCGACCACCACGGTCCCGCCGATGAGCCGGCCGAGGCTGATCCCGGCGAGCGTGATGATGGAGATGGTCGACGGCCGCAGCGCCTCCGCGACCAGGACGTGGCCGGTGGGCATGCCCTTGGCGCGGGCCGAGAGGACGAAGTCCTGCTGCAGGGTGGCGATCATGTCGGTCCGCAGGACGCGGGTGAAGATCGCCACCTCCATGAGCGCGAGCGTGATCGCCGGCAGCGCGATGCTGCGCAGGTTCTCCCCCAGCCCCTCGGCCAGCGGCGCGTATCCCTGCCGCGGGAACTCGGGCAGGAACAGCGCCGCCAGGGCCAGGACCGCGCCCACGGCGAGCCCGCTGAGCAGGGCCCGGCCCCACATCACCCCGGGCGAACCTCGGTTGCCGCGCCGTCCGATCGGGGACAGGGCCACGAGCAGTCCGATCACCACCGCGGCCCCCAGGATCAGCTGCTGCGCCAGCGAGTGGTTGAACACGAAGAGGTAGATCAGCAGCAGCCCGGCCACGAAGCTGGGCACCGAGATGAACGCGAACGCCACGAGCGAGGCGACCTGGTCGAACACGCCGCCGCGCCGGTAGGCCGACCACACCGCGACGGGCACCGCGATCGCCAGCGACAGGATGATCGACAGGAACGCGAGCTGCATGGTCACGGGCAGCGCGTTGCCGATCATCTCGATCACGGGCTGGTTGGGCGGGATGAGCGAGTTCCCCAGGTCGCCGGACGCCAGCCCGCCGGCCCAGTCGGCGAACCGGCTGGCCACGGGCTCGTCCAGGCCCATCTCCTCCCGGGCCAACTGGTACTGCTCGGCGGTGGCCCCCGGGCCGACAGCCGACGCCGCGGAGTCCCCCGGCACCGCCTCCATGAGGAAGAAGGCGCCGGTCGCGGCGAGGACGACGACGACGAGCGCGTGGAGTGCGCGTTCGCCAATGAACCTGAGCACGTAGGGGACCCTCCGTCTGGGACGCGGACTGTGAGAACACACGGACTGTGACAAACCGCATGAGGCGGTTACTTAAAAGTCTTGACGTGGCCACACTATGCCGTGATACTCGTCACAGCAAGAGGGATTAAGTAGATGACTTAGCCCGGATGACTACCGCCAGGAGGCCAGCATCGCCGCCGCACTGCTCGAGGTCCGGGACCTCCGCACGCACATCGACACGCCCTCCGGTCGGATCACCCCGGTCGACGGTGTCGACATGACCGTGCGCCGCGGCGAGACCATCGGCATCGTCGGCGAGTCCGGTTCCGGCAAGTCGATGCTCGTGCGGTCGATCATGGGGATCGCCCCCACCACCGCCCGGGTGGATCCCACCTCGTCCGTCCGGTTCGACGGCCGGGACGTCCTGAGCCTGTCCCAGCGCGAGGCGCAGGGCTTCTGGGGCCGCGAGATCGCCATGGTCTTCCAGGACCCGCTCACCTCCCTCAACCCCATCCGGACCATCGGGCGCCAGATCACGGACCCGCTGCGGCACCACCTGGGACTGAACCGGCGGGCGGCCGCGGACCGGGCTGTCGAACTGCTCGAGCGGGTCCGGATCCCGTCGCCCCGCAGCCGCCTGGGCGAGTACCCGCACCAGCTCTCGGGCGGCATGCGCCAGCGGGTCGGCATCGCGATCGCGCTGTCCTGCTCGCCCAAGCTGCTGATCGCCGACGAGCCCACCACCGCCCTGGACGTGACGGTGCAGCACGAGATCCTGGACCTGCTGCACGCGCTGCAGGCCGACGGCGACATGGCGATGATCCTCGTGAGCCACGACCTCGCGGTGGTCTCGCAGCACACGGACCGGATCGGGGTCATGTACGCCGGCCGCTTCCTCGAGGTGGGCGACACGCGCGCCCTGCTCGACGAGCCCGCGCACCCGTACACCGGGGCGCTGCTGGACTCCATCCCGCGGCCCGACCTGCCCCCGCACACCATGCTCACCGTGATCGAGGGGCGCCCGCCGGACCTGCGGGCGATGCCGCCGGGATGCCGCTTCGCCCCCAGGTGCCCACGGGTGGCCGAGGACTGCCTCGTCGTCGACCCCCCTCTCGCGGACCTGGACCGCGCCACCGACACCGACCGCGCCACCGACACCGACCCCGGCACCGTCCCCGGTCCGGTCCACCGCGTCGGCTGCCTCCACCCCACCGTCCCCGCCCTCCCCCTGCCCGGCGGTGAGGCGTCATGACCGGCGCGACCCCGGACGTCGCCGCGTCCCCGTCGGAGCCGACCGGCACGGGGCCCGGCCGAGCCCCCGACGCCAGACTCGTCGTGGAGAACGTCACGGTGGAGTACCGGACCCGGAAGGGCACGGTCCACGCCGTCACCGACGTCTCCCTCGACGTCCCCCGCGGCACCACGCTCGCCCTGGTGGGCGAGTCCGGGTGCGGCAAGTCCAGCCTCGGCCGGGCGATGCTCCAGCTCCCCCGCCCCACCTCGGGGCGGGTGATGGTGGACGGCACCGACCTGTGTTCCCTGTCCGGCGCGGCGCTCAAGCGGGCCCGCAAGTCCATCCAGATGGTGTTCCAGGACCCCGTCTCCTCCCTCAACCCGCGCCGCAGGGTCCGGGACATCGTGGCGGAGGGCCTGGAGATCCAGGGCATCGAGGGCGACGGGGCCGAGCTGCGGCGCCGGGTCGACGCCGCGATGGAGGCGGTGGGCCTGGACCCCGCCTCCGCCGGCGACCGGCGACCGGCGGAGTTCTCGGGCGGACAGTGCCAGCGCATCGCCCTGGCCCGGGCCCTGGTGCTCGAGCCGGAGGTGCTGGTGTGCGACGAGCCGGTGTCCGCGCTCGACGTCTCGGTGCAGGCGCAGATCCTCAACCTGCTCGAGGACATGAAGGCGCGGTACCGGCTGACCATGGTGTTCATCTCCCACGACCTGTCGGTGGTGCACAACATCGCCGACCGCGTGGCGGTGATGTACCTGGGCACGGTGTGCGAGGTCGCCGACACCACGGCGCTCTACCGGGCGCCCGCGCACCCGTACACGATGCTGCTCCTCTCGTCGGCCCCCACGCTCGGCGGCACCCTGGCCGACACCCTCGGGGAGACGCCGATCGCCGCCACGAGCTCGGAGCTGCCCTCCCCCCTGAACCCCCCGTCGGGCTGCAGGTTCCGGACCCGGTGCCCCCGGGCCACCGCGATCTGCACGACCGACCGTCCCCAGCTAGTCGACATCGCACCCGGCCATCAGGTCGCGTGTCACCACCCTCTCGAGGAGAACAGATGAACCGCACCACCAGCGCGCTGGCCGTACTCGCGGCCGCGACCCTGACCCTGACCGCGTGTGGCGGAGGCGGGGACGACTCGACCTCCGCCGCCGGCGGCGAGGGCCTGATGCCCGACACCTCCGAGCGGTGCACCGAGGACCGGGCCGGCGGGACGATCACCGTGGGCGAGTACGTCATGCTGCCCACCTTCGCGCCGGGCCAGGGCCAGTACGGCGTGCGGGGCGGCGCCCAGTCGGCGGCCATCTACGACCGGCTGATGGTGTGGAACCCGGTGGCGGAGGTGTTCGAGCCCAAGCTCGCCGAGTCCCTGAAGGCCAACGCGGACAACTCCGTCTGGACCCTCAAGCTGCGCGACGGCGTGACCTTCTCCAACGGTGACCCGCTCACCGCCGAGGACGTCGCCTTCACCCTGGGTCTGCACAAGAACCCGGCCACCCGGTCGGTGGCCATGACCGACGCCATGCAGGTCGCCGAGACCCGGGTGGTGGACCCGCTCACCCTGGAGATCACCCTCGTCAGCCCGTGGGCCGGGTTCCCGGCCATGTTCGCCGGCACCGTCGGTGAGGTCATCCCCAAGAAGGCCTACGAGGCCGCGGATCCGCAGGCGTGGGCGAGCAACCCGATCGGCGCCGGCGCGTTCACACTCGCCAAGTACACGCCCGACCAGGAGGTCGTGCTGGAGCCCAACCCGAACTACTACGGCGGACCGGTCTGCCCGACCCTGCGCTTCATCCGCATCCCCGGCTCCCAGGGCACCTTCGACGCGTTCCAGACCGGCGAGGTCCAGGTCGGCTTCCTGCGCGGCTCGAGCTTCATCCTCGAGGCCAAGGACGCCGGCGTTCGCGGCTTCGAGGAGATCATCAGCTCCGGATCCGTCGTCAACATGAACGCCGGGAAGGCGGGCTACAACGGCGTCCTCACCGACGTCCGGGCCCGCCAGGCCGTCGGCGCCGCCCTGGACCGCGAGCTGTGGAACCAGCGCCTCACCGACGGCATCGGGCAGCCCACCTCCGCCCTCGTGGCCGAGTCCTCGCGTCTGTTCGCCGGCCAGGAGGGGCCGGCCTTCGACATCGAGCAGGCCAAGTCGCTCGTGCAGCAGCTCAAGGCGGACCGCCCGGGCTGGGACGGCAAGCTGTCCCTCCTGATCTCCGACGCACCCGAGAACGTCGACGCCGGCGTGGTGACCAAGGCGCTCCTCGACGCGGCCGGCTTCGACGTGACCATCGAGAACACGCCGATCTCGCAGGTCGCCGCCCGCCAGTTCACCGGCGACTACGAGATCGTGATCAGCGGGCTGTCCACCTCCGACGCCGACCTGGCCTCCGGCTTCGCCAGCGCGATGCTCCCCACCGGCGCGACCAACCTGTCCGGGATCAACGATCCGGAGCTCACCGCGGCGATCGAGGCGTTCAAGGCCGCCCCCGACGTCGACGCCCAGAAGGAGGCGCTCACGCGGCTCCAGGAGGTCTACAACAAGCTCCAGCCGTTCGCCGTGGTGGCCAACGGTGAGCAGTACGTGGCCGTCGCGGACTCGGTCCACGGCCTCACGCCCACGCTGTCCTCGACCGTCCTCTACGACGGCGCCTACCTGGAGAAGTGACCCGGCGTAACCCGCGGGCGCGCTGGTCCGCAGACCACGGCCCCGGGCCCCCGCTCACCGGCGGGGGCCCGGGGCCGTCCCGTTCTCATCTCACCCGGCGCAGCTTGGTGTTGACGAACTCGCCCATCCCCCAGCGGCCCAGCTCCCGGCCGTAGCCGGACGCCTTGACCCCGCCGAAGGGCAGCCCGGCCCGGGTGGTGCCGTGCTCGTTGACGTACACCATCCCGGCCTCGATCCGGTCCGCCACCCGCGCCGCCTCCTCGGGGTCGGTGCCCCAGACGGAGCCGGAGAGCCCGAAGCGGGTGTCGTTGGCGATCCGCAGGGCCTCGTCGAGGTCGGAGTACCGGTAGACCATCGCGACCGGGCCGAAGACCTCCTCGTGGTAGACGTCCATCTCCGGGGTGATGTCGGTGAGGACGGTCGGCTCCATGAAGGCCCCGGGCCGGTCGATCGAGTCGCCGCCCACCCGGAGCTTGGCGCCCTGCTCGACCGCCGTGCGGACCTGCTCGACCACGCCGTCGCGGGCCTCCTCGCTGGACAACGGGCCCATCTCGGTGGTCGGGTCTTCGGCCGGCCCGACCGTGATCGTGGAGTACAGGTCGGTGAGGCCGGTGACGAACTCGTCGTAGATCCCCTCGGGGACGAACATCCGCTTGGGCGAGTTGCACGCCTGCCCCGCGTTGGACAGCCGGGCCCGACCGACGGCGCCGACCAGCCGGTCCACGTCCTCGGTGTCCAGGATGATGAGCGGGTCGGAGCCGCCGAGCTCCAGGACGCTCTTCTTGAGGTTCTTGGCGGCGACCTCGGCCACCGCCGCGCCGGCGGCCTCGCTGCCGGTGAGCGAGACCCCGCGGACGCGGGGATCGGCGATCATCGTCGCCACCTGGCCCGACGAGGCGTAGACGTTGACGTAGGCGTCCTCCGGCAGTCCGGCCTCGCGCTGGATCAGCTCCACCAGCGCCGAGCTCCTGGCGCAGATCGACGCGTGCTTGAGGATCACCGTGTTGCCGGTCATGAGGTTGGGCGCGGCAAACCGGGCGACCTGGTAGTAGGGGTAGTTCCACGGCATCACGCCCACGAGCGGGCCCACCGCCTCGACGCTGACGGTGCTCTCCCTGGCACCGGGCACGTCGAGCGTCTCCGGGCGCAGCAGCGCGGGGCCGTGCTCCGAGTACCAGCGGTAGATCGAGGCGGCCAGCGCCACCTCCCCCTCCGCCTGGCGAAGGGGCTTGCCCATCTCCTCCGAGATCGCGGCGGCCAGCTCGTCGCTGCGGGCCTCGAACCCGCCGGCGATCGCGGCGAGCACCGAGGACCGCTCGGCGGGCGGGGTGGCGCGCCAGTGCGCGAAGCCGTCGGTGACGCGGGCGAGGACCGCGTCGACGTGGTCGTCGTCCAGGCCTGGGTACTCGGCGACGGTCCGGCCGGTGGACGGGTTGTGGGTCCGGTACGTGGTCATGCGGGATCACATCCTGAGGTGTGGTGGCGTGTCCGCGACGGTACGCCCGGTCAGCGGGCCTCGCAGCCGGTCGTCACCGCGGCCCGGCCGTCACCAGCCGTCGAAGCCCGGGGCCACCGTCGACCAGGGCGCCGCCGACTCGAGCTGCCCGGACAGCCGGAGCAGCAGGTCCTCGCGCGCGTAGTCGGCGACCAGTTGCACGCCCACCGGCAGCCCCCGGCGATCGGTGCCCAGCGGCAGGGAGATCGCCGGCTGGCCGGAGAGGTTGAACAGGCTGGTGGCGGCCGAGAACGACGACGACCGGGTCCACATGGACTCGGGGTCCGTCACGTCGAGGAATCCCAGCTCCGGGGTGGTGGCGGGCACGGTCGGCAGCAGCAGCGCGTCGATCCCGGCACCCGCGAACAGCTCCGCCACCCGCCAGCCGGTGCGCTGCGCGGTCTCCAACGCCCGGGACAGCCGCGGCGCGGTCAGGCTCCGGGAGTTGTCGAGGATCCTCAGGGTCCACGGCTCCAGGTCGTCCTCGCGCAGCTCGCGGCCGAGGCGGGCGAGCCGGTCCTCGATCTTCGCGTGCAGCTGCGCGCCCATGATGTCGCCGAGGGCGATCATCGCCTCGATCACGTCGAGGCCCAGCCCGACCTCGATCACCTCGTGCCCGAGCCCGTCCAGCAGCGCGGCGGTGCGGTCCACCGCCGCCGAACAGTCCGGGTCGGTCGGGAACGGCCCTGGCGCCGTGCGCATCACGCCGACCCGCAGCCGCCCGGGATCGATCGCGGCCTCGTCGAGGAACGGTCGCGTGGGGGTCGGGGCCCCGTACGCGTCGCCGGGCACGTGGCCCGCCACCGCGTCCAGCAGCGCCGCACTGTCGCGCACGGTCGTGGTCACCGCGTGGTGATACGAGATCGGGGCCGCCAGCGCCGCCGGGTGGGGCCAGGTGGGCACCCGGCCACGGCTGGGTTTGAGGCCGACCAATCCGCACATGGCGGCCGGGATCCGGATGGATCCGCCGCCGTCCGTGGCGTGCGCGACCGGCACCATCCCCGCGGCGACCGCGGCCGCCGACCCACCGCTCGAGCCGCCGGTGGAGTAGTCGGGGTTCCACGGGTTGCGGCACGACCCGTAGAGCACCGACTCCGTGGTGGTGGACTTGCCCAGCTCGGGCACGTTGGTCGTGCCCAGCACCACCATGCCGGCCGCCCTGTAGCGCTGGACGATCGCGCTGTCCACGGTCGCCACGACGTCGGCGAACAGCCGGGACCCGTCGGTGGCGGGCTGCCCGGCCACGTCGGTGCCCAGGTTCTTGATGACGATCGGCACCCCGCGCAGCGGGCCGTCGGGCAGTCCGGCCTCCACCTCGGCGCGCGCGGCGTCGAACCGGGTCGACACCACGGCGTTGAGCCGGGGGTTCAGGGTCGCGATCCGGTCGATCGCCCGCTCGAGGACCGCGGCGGGGTCGGTGGCCCCGGCGCGGATGTCCGCGGCCAGCGACAGGGCATCGCGCCGCCCCACGGCCGCGGGACGGTCCGTGTCGGCCGGGTTGTGCCTGCTCGAGAGGTCGCGGTGTCCGGTCACGGTGTCGTGGGAACCTTTCGTCTGGCGCGCCGGGTGGGGTCAGCCCCAGCGGGACTGGCCGCCGTCCAGGGGGATTGTCGCGCCGGACAGGTACGAGGCCTCGGCCGAGCAGAGCCAGGCGACGGGGCGGCCGACGTCGACCAGCGGGTCGCCCACGCGCCCCGCGGGGATGCCGGCGACAAACGCGGCGGCCTCCTCCGGGTTGTTCTCCATCCACCAGTCCAGGCCGGGGCTGTGGGCGTGCGGCGCCACGTTGAGCGCCCGGGTCCCCTCGGCGGCCCACTCGTACGCGGCCGCGCGGGTGAGGGCGCGGATGGCCTCCTTGACCGCCGAGTAGACGCCGTAGTTGGCCGCGTCCCAGCGCACCGCGGCGGAGGTGACGAGGTTGATGATGGTGCCGCCGCCGCGCTTGGCCAACTCCGGCCGGGCCAGCTTCATCAGGGAGAAAGTGACGCGGGGCCCGCCCTCGAAGGCCGTGCGGAAGGCGTCGTCCGGGTAGTCCGACAGCGGGAGCGGCATGGCCATGTTGGCGTTGTTGACCAGGATGTCCACCCCGCCCAGGCGCTCGACGGCCGCGGCGATGATCGCCTCGGGAGCGCCGTCGGTGATGATGTCCACCGCCAGGCACTCGGCGGTGCCGCCGGCGGCGCGGATCTCCTCGGCGACGCTCTCCAGCTTGTGGAGCGTGCGCCCGACCAGCAGCACCGCGGCGCCCGACTCGGCCAGCCCCAGGGAGATCCCGCGGCCGACGCCCTGACCGCCTCCCGTGACGATCGCGACCTTGCCGGCCAGTCGGTCGTCGCGCGCGGTGCCGGGGGTCTGCGGGGTGGGCTCACTCATGTGGTTCTCCGGTTCTCGATCGGTGTCGGGCGGTACGGGGGGCTCACTCCGCGGCGGGCGCGAGGTGGTTGTCGGTGAGCTGGAAGCTGGGCACGTCCTTGAGGTCGACCATCGCCTCGTAGGTGCGCTTGTAGCCGGTGCTCGAGATGACCCAGCGGCCGTCGGTCCGCCGGTAGGTGTCCTCGTAGAACGCGCTGCCGAAGATCATCGTGTCGAAGGCCGGGACGATCACGCGGTCCTGCAGGTACCAGCGGCCGGTGGCGGTGTCGCCGTCCACCTCGATCTCCGGGTGGTGGGCCTGATGCTCGGTGATCACGTCATCGGTCATCTGCTCGCGGAGCCCGGCCACCACCTGGTCCCGGCCGGTGTAGGACAGCCGCTTGCCGTACGAGGCGGAGACGTCCTCCGCGAGCGTCCCGGCGAGCTCGTCCCACAGCCGCAGGTCGACGCAGCGCAGGTAGCGGTACTTGAGGGCCTTGATCGCGTCGATGTCGTCGCGGCGGTCGGGTGTGGTCATGGTCGGGCCTTTCGCAGGGAGTGCGCGGGTTCCGCGTCCTCTGCTGCGACTGTAGTCAAGTGTGTACAGTTTGGGAATGGAACGCGGGAACCCCTCCGGGAACGACGACGACGAGGGCGGCCACCCCGACCCGACCCCGCCCGACGCCGCGCCCGCCCGTGCGGCCGACCCCCCGCGAGCCCGCCCGACCGGCCGCGAGGCCGACCCCCCGCGACCCCGCCCGACCGGCCGCGACGAGGTCCGATCCGCGGTCCTGCGCGAGGCCCGGCGGCTGCTGTCCGAGCGGGGGCCCCGCGTTCCCCTGCGCGACATCGCGGACGCCGCCGGGGTGAACCTCGGACTGATCCACCGGCACGTCGGGCGCAAGGACGCCCTGCTCACCACGGTGATGCAGGAGGCCGTGCGCTACGGCGCCACCCGCCTGGAGAACCTCGACGACGCCGGCGAGGCCGTCCGCGGCATGCTGCTCGGCGCCACCGCCCACCCGGAGATCAGCAGGCTCCTGGCGTGGCTGGCCCTCGACCGCGAGGCCGCGTTCCCGCCGATGGTCGACCCCTCCGAGCGCCCGGCCGCGGCCCTGCGGCGCATGACCTCCCCCCCGCCGGCCGGGGACGTGGAGCTGCTCCTGGTCTTCACCGCCGTCTACGGCTGGCCGGTCCTGCGGGGCGCGCTGCTCGACGCCCTGGACATCCCCGAGGAGCGGCGCGAGGGCATCGATGAGCGCCTGGCCGACCTCCTCGCCCGGGTCGTGACGGGGCGGCCCGCCGCCCCCACCGACCCCGCCGACCCCGCCGACCCCACCGACCCCGCCGACCCCGCCGACCCGTGAGTTTGGTCGACGCCCCACCGAGTTTGGTCGACGGGATTCGCGTCGATCCGCCGGAGCACCTGCGCAGCGTCGACCGAACTCAGTGCTCCGGCGACCACGCTGGGGTCGTCGGCTCGGTCGT
>DIAZ01000043.1:0-1236 GCA_002415925.1 Dietzia sp. UBA5065
GCGGTGCGTCAGGGACGGGGGATCTACGACAACATCGTCAAGTTCGTCAAGTTCCAGCTCACCACCGCGTGGGCGTTCGTCCTGGTCTTCCTGGCCAGCGGGCTGTTCGGTTTGGCGGCCGTGCCGTTCTCCGCTCTGCAGGTCCTGCTCGTCAACATCGTCATGGACGGCCCGCCGGCCATGGCCCTGGGCGTGGAGCCCGTGGAGAAGGATGCCATGCGTCGGCGTCCCCGGCCGGCCGGGGAGCAGATCCTCACACCGGCACGGCTGGTGCGCATCCTGTGGCTCGGCGTGGTGATGGCGGCCGGGACGCTGCTCGTCCTGGGGTTCGCGGACCGGGTGTTCCCCGAGCGCGCGGGCGTGCCGCTGTTCGCCACCACGCTGGCGTACGCCACCTTCGTCTTCTTCCAGGTGTTCAACCTGATGAACGTCCGATCCACCACCGGCTCGGTGTTCTCCCGGGAGATGGCCCGGAACGCGCCGATCTGGGTGGCGCTGGTCGCGGTCCCGGTGCTGCTCGTGACGGTGGTCGAGGTGCCGTTCCTGCAGGGGATCTTCGACACCACCTCGCTGCACGGCGACGAGTGGCTGCTGGCCGCGGCGGTGGGCTCGTCGATCCTGTGGCTGGAGGAGCTCCGCAAGGTCGGGGCGAGGTGGCGCGCTCGGCGGGAGAGCGGATCGGGCAGGATGGACGTGGTCTGACGCGCACTCCTGGAGGGCGCCGCCACCGCGGGCCGCGGTCGGCGCGACACGGTCGGACCGACGAGGAGGACACCACAGTCATGGGCAGGGTCACCGCCAGCAACACCATCGTCATCGAGGCGCCCGTCGCCGCCGTCACCGCGGCGATCGCCGACTACGCCCAGGTCCGTCCCCGAATCCAGCCCGAGCAGTTCAGCGCGTACCGGCTGATCGAGGGCGGCCGGGGCCAGGGCACCGTCGCGGCCTGGAACCTGCAGGCCACCAAGAAGCGCAGCCGCGACGTCAGGGCCAC
Source organism: Dietzia sp. UBA5065 (assembly GCA_002415925.1). GTDB lineage: Bacteria > Actinomycetota > Actinomycetes > Mycobacteriales > Mycobacteriaceae > Dietzia. The sequence continues at coordinate 995 of DIAZ01000043.1, forward strand.
CGTGACCGTGGAGGACGCCGCCGCCCACTGGTCGCTCGTCGAGGAGGACGCCAACTCGTCGATGGCCACCACGTACACCGTGCGCGAGGCGACCGGCGGGTCGCTCGTGGAGATGACCACCTCGTGGGACGGCGCCGGGGGAGTGGGCGGCTTCTTCGAGCGCACCTTCGCGCCGGCCGGGCTCAAGCGGATCCAGCACGAGCTGCTGTCCAACCTCAAGGCCGACGTCGAGGGGTAGCCCC
>DIAZ01000043.1:1461-9407 GCA_002415925.1 Dietzia sp. UBA5065
CGGCGGCCTCCGCCGCCGCGTCACGGGCGGCCTCCGCCTGCGCGGACCCGGTGCGCAGCACGATCGGCGGCAGGAACGCCAGGACCACGGTGGCGGCCACGGCGAGGATGCCGGCCACCAGGTAGATCTCCGACATGCTCAGCGCGAAGCCCTGCTCGAAGGGGTAGGCGACGAGCTGGGGCAGGCGGTTGATGACCGAGGAGTCCTTGGTGATGGACTCGAGCGCACCCGCCCCCGTGGCGGGGTCGGCCAGGGCCTGCACGATCCCGTAGGCCTGCGGGTCCTGCCGCAGCGCCGGGTCGGCCAGGCCGTCCTGGATGCCGCGGGCGAGGCTGCCGTTGGCGGTCGCCTCCTCCAGCTGCGTGGTGATCGCGCCGCCGACGCGGCTGAACAGGATCGACAAGAACACGGCCACGCCGACCGTGCCGCCGAGCTGCCGGAAGAAGGTGGCCGACGCGGTGGCCACGCCGATCTCCCGCGGGCTGACGGCGTTCTGCACGATCAGGGTGAGCGGCTGCATGCAGTTGCCCAGGCCGATGCCCAGGATGAGCATGTAGAACATGACCAGCGTCAGCGAGGTGTTGGCGTCGATGGTCCACAGCAGGAAGAGGCCCAGGGCGGCGATGGCGGTGCCGAGGATCGGGAACTCGCGGATCCGGCCGGTCCTTGAGATGAGCTGACCCGTGACGATCGAGGCACCCATCATGCCCGCGACCAGCGGGAGCATCATGAGGCCGGACTCCATGGGGTCGGCGCCGTGGACGATCTGCATGTACAGCGGCAGCGTCATCATCCCGCCGAACATGGCCATGCCCACGATCACGCCGCCGGCGGTGACGATCGCGAAGGTGCGGTCGCGGAACAGGCGCAGGGGGATGAGGGCCTCGTCGCCCGCGCGGGCCTCGACGATGAGGAAGAGGCCGATGCCGGCCAGGCCGACGAGGTAGCAGCCGAGCGCGGCCGGGGAGCCCCAGCCCCAGATGCGGCCCTGTTCGGCCACCAGCAGGAGCGGCACCAGCCCGACGACGATCGCGGCCGCGCCCGCCCAGTCCACCCGGTGGTCCACGCGGACGTTCTTGACGTTGAGGGTGAGGATCACCATCGTCAGCGCGAGGGCGCCGATGGGGACGTTGAGCAGGAAGATCCAGCGCCAGCCGTCGATGCCGAGGATCGTGTCCATGCCGGCGAAGAAGCCGCCGACGACCGGCCCGATGACCGACGACGAGGCGAACACGGCCAGCATGTAGCCCTGGTATTTCGCGCGGTCGCGGGGAGGGATGATGTCTCCGATGATCGCCAGCGCGAGGGACATCAGGGCACCCGCGCCCAGTCCCTGGATGCCGCGGTACACCGCGAGGGTGTACATCGAGTCCGCGAGCGTGCACAGCAGGGATCCGAACACGAAGATCACGATGCCGATGACGAAGAACGGCTTGCGGCCGTAGATGTCGGAGAGCTTGCCGTACAGCGGCGTCGAGATGGTCGACGTCATGAGGTAGGCCGTGGTGACCCACGCCTGCGCGTCCAGGCCCTGCAGGTCGTCGGCGATCGTCCTGATGGCGGTCGAGACGATCGTCTGATCGAGGCTGGCGAGGAACATGGCCGACATGAGGCCGGCGAGGATCACGAGGATCTGACGGTGCGTGAGCTCGCCGTCCTCGCCTGCCCGCGCGGCGGCGGGCGTGGGGGTGGTCATCGGTTCTCCTTGGCGGATGTGAGGGAGTCGAGTTCGGAGCGAAGGGACTCCGCGAGGTGGTTCAGGCTCTCGCCGAGGGACGCCGCCTGCTCGGGTGTCCAGTCGGACAGCACGTCGGCCATCCACTGGCCGCGGCCGTCGAACACGCGGGCCACCAGGTCGGAGCCCTCGGCGGTGAGGGTGACCAGGCTCGCGCGCCCGTCGTCCGGGTCCGGGACCTTGGTCACCAGGCCCAGCGACTCGAGGTGACGGACCTGCCGGCTCACCACCGAGACGTCGGTGTGGACCCGGTCGGCCAGGTCGGTCACCCGGGCGGGCTCGTCGTGGACGGCGAAGAGCAGGGGATGGGCGGACGGCTCGAGCGACTCGTGGAAGCGGGGCACGCAGACGTTGACCGCGCGCAGCAGCTTGACCACGCGTGAGAGATCCACGACGAGCCGGGCGCTCTGGTCGATGTCGACGGACACTCGTAACCTCCCAGCTCGATTCGGTTGCTTGCAGCAAGCAAATATAGGCTGCGAGGGTGGCCTTCGGCAAGTGCGCGGGGGACGGCGCCGGAAATTGGCTGGCCCTGCCTACCGATAGGTAGGCTGACGGCATGACGAAGTCACCCGTAGAGGACCCGATGGCCGTGCCGACTGACACCCGCTCTGAAATCATGGACGCCTTCGCAGGTCAGCTGGCGGCAGGGGGTTACACGGGAATCTCCCTGGTCGGCGTCGCCCGGTCGGTAGGGATTCGCAAGCCGTCCATCTACCACCACTTCCCAGGTGGGAAGGAGGAGCTGTACAAGGAGGTCGCGCTCCGGTTCACCGCCCGCCTCAGTACACGGATCGAGACGGCGCTCGCCGCCACCGGGGGATTCGAACGGCAACTGGGCGAGCTCGTGGCTGCCGTCGCCGACCAGGACGCCCGGTCGATCTCGTTCGAGCAGAGGGTCTACGACACTCTCGAACTCGTCTCGGAGGAATCCAGGAGCGCGGTGTCCGGCCAGTACGTGTCGGCTGTGCTGGACCCCGTCGTCGACGTCTTCGCCCGCGCCGTCGGACGCGGCGAGATCGCCGGCGAGCCGTGGTTCCTCACCAACGCGTTCTTCCACCTGGCGCGGGCAGTGGATCGCTCCGGAGGGGACGAGGCCGCGGTCGCGGTGGTGCGTCTGTTCCTCGACGGGGCGCGGCCCCACTGAATGGCGCGTCGCGCGGCTGACGAGATTTGTATGATGCGTGCCCCCGGTCGGACTCGAACCGACACTGGACGGGTTTTGAATCCGTTGCCTCTGCCAATTGGGCTACGGGGGCGGTCGCGGCGGGCCGCTGGTCGGGAAGTCTAACCGACGACCGGTGAGCGGCTGTCCGATGCCCGCCCTAGAGTGGCCGTGTGAGCACCACGAGCCAGACCGCAGAAGCCAGTTCCGCAGCCAGCACCACGTCGTCCGACACCGGCAGGGGGCCCGGTCCCAGCCGACTGCTCCTGCTGGACGGGCACTCGCTGGCGTTCCGCGCGTTCTACGCGCTGCCGGCGGAGAACTTCTCCACCGCATCCGGGCAGCACACCAACGCGGTGTACGGCTTCCTGTCCATGGTCGCCAACCTGGTCACCACCGAGGAGCCCACCCACATCGCGGTGGCCTTCGACGTCTCGCGCGCGACGTTGCACCGGACCGCGGAGTACCCCGAGTACAAGTCCACGAGGTCGGCGGCGCCCGAGGAGTTCAAGGGACAGGTCGAGCTGATCCAGGAGGCGCTGGTCGCGCTGGGCGTCCGGACGCTCTCGCTGGAGGGGCATGAGGCGGACGACATCATCGCGACCCTGGCCACGCGGGCAGGCGGCACGCATACCCTCATCTGCACCGGCGACCGCGACGCACTGCAGCTCGTGACCGACTCGGTGACCGTCCTCTACCCGGTTAAGGGAGTCTCGGAACTCGCGCGCTACACCCCGGAGTCGGTCGAGGCGAAGTACGGCGTCACCCCGGCGCAGTACCCGGACGTCGCCGCGCTGCGGGGTGACACCTCCGACAACCTCCCGGGAGTGCCCAAGGTGGGGGACAAGACCGCCGCCAAGTGGATCGTCCAGTACGGCACGCTGTCCGAGCTCATCGCGCACGCCGACGAGATCAAGGGGAAGGTCGGCGAGAGCTTCCGGGAGCACCTCCCGCAGGTGCAGCTCAACCGCCGCATCACCGAACTCGCCCGGGATCTCGACCTAGGGGTCGAGATCGGCGATCTCGCCCGCGACCTCCCCGAGCGGGCCGATGTCAACGCGCTGTTCGACCGGCTCGAGTTCGGACCGCAGGCCCGCGACCGGTTCCTCACCGCATTCCTGCCCGAGGGCGCACCCGAGCAGGTGGCGGAGATCGAGCTCGAGCGGGCGGCGGTCCTGCACGCCGGCGAGGTCTCGGACTGGCTGGCAGCGCACGCGCCGGCCGGGAGACGGCACGGCCTCGTCGTCGTCGGATCCTCCCGTCCCGGCGCCGGGGACGCGCACACCGTCACCGTCGCTGCCGCGGGCGGGGCGTCGGCGCACATCGATCTCGCCCGCATCGATCCGGCCGACGAGCGGGCTCTACAGGCGTGGTTGGCGGACGACGCGGTGGCGAAGGCGGTCCATGATTCCAAGGCGGCGACCCACGCCCTGATGGGCCGGGGCCTCGAGCTGGGCGGGGTCGCCATGGACGTCGCGCTCGCCGCGTACCTCGTGCGGCCCGGTCAGCGCAGCTACGGGCTCGCCGAGCTGTTCCAGCGGCACCTGCAGAGGGAACTGCCCGAGGTGGAGTCGGGGGAGAAGCAGCTCTCGCTGCTGGACGAGGTCGACGAGGCCGAGGTGGAGCAACAGAACGCCGACGCGGCGGCGACCCGGGCCCGCGCCGTGGTGGATCTGGCCGAGCGGCTCGACGTGGAACTCGAGCAGGTGCACGGGGCCCGGCTCCTCGCCGAGATGGAGCTGCCGCTCGTGCCGGTGCTCGCGCGGATGGAATCGATCGGCATCGCGGTGGACGGCGCCGCGCTGGACGAGCTGCGCGACGGGTTCGCCGACCGCGGGCGTGACGCCGCGGAGGCCGCGTACGACGCGATCGGGGGCGAGCAGATCAACCTCGGTTCGCCCAAGCAGCTCCAGGTGGTGCTGTTCGAGACCCTGGGCATGCCCAAGACCAAGAAGACCAAGACCGGGTACACCACGGACGCCAAGGCGCTGGAGGAGCTTCTCCTCAAGGAGACGGGGGACACCCCGGGGCGCGCCTTCCTCGAGGCGCTGCTCCTGCACCGCGAGGCCACCAAGATGCGCACCACCGTCGAGGGCCTGATCAAGACCATCGGCGACGACGGGCGCATCCACACCACCTTCAACCAGACCGTCGCCGCCACCGGCCGGCTCTCCTCGACCGACCCGAACCTGCAGAACATCCCGGTCCGCACCGAGGACGGCCGGCGGATCCGCCGGTCCTTCGTCGTGGGCGAGGGCTACGACTGCCTCCTCACCGCCGACTACAGCCAGATCGAGATGCGGGTGATGGCGCACCTGTCCGGGGACGCCGGACTCATCGAGGCGTTCCGGACGGGGGAGGACCTGCACTCGTTCGTCGGCTCGCGGGCCTTCGGCGTGCCCATCGACGAGGTCACCCCGGAGCTGCGGCGCCGCGTCAAGGCCATGAGCTACGGCCTCGCCTACGGGCTCAGCGCGTTCGGGCTGGCCGCGCAGCTCGGGATCGGCCAGAACGAGGCCCGCGAGCAGATGGACGCGTACTTCGCGCGCTTCGGCGGGGTCCGCGACTACCTGCACGCGGTGGTGGACCAGGCCCGCCGGGACGGCTACACCGAGACCCTCTTCGGGCGCCGGCGTTACCTGCCCGAGCTCAACTCGGACAACCGGCTCAAGCGGGAGAACGCCGAGCGTGCCGCCCTCAACGCGCCCATCCAGGGCACCGCCGCGGACATCATCAAGGCGGCGATGCTCGGGGTCCACGCCGACCTCGCCGAGCGGGGACTGCGGAGCCGCCTGTTGCTCCAGGTCCACGACGAGTTGGTGCTCGAGGTGGCGGGGGGCGAGCTGGACGAGGTCCGCGACCTCGTGGTGGATCGCATGTACTCGGCGATCGAGCTCGACGTGCCCCTGGACGTCTCCACGGGAACCGGGCCCGACTGGGACTCGGCAGCTCACTGAGTGGTCACCGGGTGTAACCACTGGGTAACCACCGGCACCACTCGCGGGCGATGTGCTTTGTGGCGGTCGCCGCATGCCCTAGGTTCAGTGCAGATTCGGCTCAACGACGCCTGAAAGGGCACTCCTATGACCCTCACCCCCCGGCGCGGTCTTCGCGCCGTCCTGGCACTGACCGCCACCGCGGCCCTCGCGCTCACCGGCTGCACCACCAACACCGAGGGGCCGGAGGACTCCGGGGAGCCCCGGCAGGAGGTCGCGCTCCAGGTCGACGAGGAGATCGCCGCCCTGGTGCCGGCCGATATCCGCGACAAGGGTGTCATCGTGGTGGGAACCAACCCGCCGTACGCGCCCAACGAGTTCAAGAACGAGAAGGGCGAGATCGTCGGGTTCGACATCGACGTGGTCAACGCCGCCGCCCAGCTGATGGGTCTGACCGCCGAGTTCCGTGAGTCCGATTTCGAGAAGATCATCCCGGCCATCGAGGGCGGCACCATGGACATGGGTGCCTCCTCGTTCACCGTCAACGAGGAGCGGCTCCAGACCGTCGACTTCGTCACCTACTTCGAGGCCGGCATCCAGTGGGCCTCCGCGGTCGGGACCGACGTGGACCCGGACAACGCCTGTGGACTGAGCGTCGCCGTCCAGCGCACCACGGTCTCGGACCAGGAGGACGTGCCCGCCCGGAGCAAGGCCTGCACCGACGCCGGGAAGCCGGCGATCGAGAAGGTCCAGTTCGACTCCCAGGACGAGGCGTCCACCGCCGTGGCCCTGGGCAAGGTCGACGCGATGTCCGCGGACTCGCCCATCTCGGCCTACGCCGTCAAGCAGTCCGACGGAAAGATGCAGCTGGCCGGCGACGTGTTCGACTCCGCCCCCTACGGCTGGCCCGTGCGCAAGGACGCGGACCTGGCCGTGGCCCTCGCGGCCGCCGCCAACAAGCTGATCGAGACCGGTGACTTCGAGAAGATCGCCCAGAACTGGGGCCTCGAGTCCGGGCTCATCGACCGCGCCGAGATCCGGAAGGGCTGAGTGACCGGTCGGTGAGTACCGCGGAGAAGGGGGCCACACCCCCCCGGGCGGACGCCCCGGAGCCCATCAAGGCGGTGCCGCTGCGGCACCCGTGGCGGTGGGTGTCGGCGTCGATCGTCCTGGTGCTCGCGTTCCTCTTCCTCTGGGGCGCGGCGACCAACTCGGCCTACGGCTGGGGCACGTACGGCCGGTACCTCTTCGACACACGGTTCGGCATGGCGGTGTTCTACACCATCGCGCTGACCCTGCTGTCGATGATCCTCGCCGTGATCCTGGGGGTCATCCTCTCGGTGATGCGGATGAGCAGCAACCCGGTACTCAAGGCCGTGGCGTGGGTGTACCTGTGGATCTTCCGCGGGACCCCGATCTACGTGCAGCTGCTGTTCTGGGGCCTGATCTTCACGCTGTACCGGCAGATCCAGTTCGGCATCCCCTTCACCGACTTCCAGGTGGTCCGCTTCGACGACACGATGGCGCTGTACTCCGCGTTCTGGCTGGCCGTCATCGGCCTGGCCATGAACGAGGCCGCGTACATGGCCGAGATCGTTCGGGCGGGCATCTCGTCCGTCCCGGAGGGGCAGGCCGAGGCGTCCACCGCGCTCGGCATGACGTGGGGGCAGACCATGCGGCGCACCGTCCTGCCCCAGGCGATGCGCGTGATCATCCCGCCCACCGGCAACGAGCTGATCTCGATGCTCAAGACCACCTCGCTCGTCGTGGCCATCCCGTTCTCCGGTGAGCTCTACGGTCAGGCCCGCGACATCTCGGGCGTCAACTTCCAGCCGATCCCGCTGCTGCTGGTGGCCGCCACCTGGTACCTGGTCATCACCAGCGTCCTCATGGTGGGTCAGCACTTCCTGGAAAAGAAGTTCTCGCGGGGCGCCACCCGGCAGTTGACCGGCAAGCAGTTGCGCGCGTTGGCGGCGGCGGACGGGATGACCCCGTCGTCTCTCGCCGCCGCCAGGGCCGCGGATCCATCCGGAGGGACAGCATGACGCCGATGGTCAGGGCCGAGCAGGTCTGTAAGAGGTTCGGCTCCCTGGAGGTGCTCAAGGGCATC
>DIAZ01000043.1:9530-11350 GCA_002415925.1 Dietzia sp. UBA5065
GGTCGACGCGGGTCGGCTCTACATCGACGGTGACCTCGTGGGCTACCGGGAGAAGGGCGACAAGCTCTACGAGATCTCGCCCCGGCAGGCGGCCCGCCAGCGACGCGACATCGGGATGGTGTTCCAGCACTTCAACCTGTTCCTCCACCGCACCGCCCTCGAGAACGTGATCGAGGCGCCGATGCTCGTCAAGGGCGAGTCCAGGGCGAAGGCCACCGAGCGCGGCCGCGAACTGCTGGACAAGGTGGGACTGTCGGCCAAGGCGGACGCCTATCCGGCGCAGCTGTCCGGAGGCCAGCAGCAGCGAGTGGCCATCGCCCGCGCGTTGGCGATGGAGCCGAAGCTCATGCTGTTCGACGAGCCCACCTCGGCCCTCGACCCCGAGCTGGTCGGGGAGGTGCTGGGCGTCATGCGGGACCTGGCCGACGCGGGGATGACCATGGTCGTGGTGACCCACGAGATGGGCTTCGCGCGAGAGGTCGCCGACACGATCGCGTTCATGGACGACGGAGTGGTGGTGGAGGCGGGCCGGCCCGCCGAGGTGCTCACGGCACCCACCCATCAGCGCACCAAGGACTTCCTCTCCAAGATCCTGTAGCCGGGCTCAGGCGAGGGTCGACACGAAGATCGCGGTGCCGGGGAAGATGCTGCCGCGCAGCGGGCTCCACTGCCCCCACTCCCGGTCCAGCCACTCCGGCCACTCCGGCTCGATCAGGTCCTGCAGGACGAACCCGGCACCGACCAGCTCGCGGATCCGGTCGCCGACCGTGCGGTGGTGCTCGACGTACGTCAGGCGGCCCTCCTCGTCGTACTCGGTGTAGGGGGTCCGGTCGAAGTACGGGAACGCCGCCACGAGCCCCTCCTGGCCGGGGTCGTCGCGGAAGATCCACCGCATGGGGTGGTTGACGGAGAAGACGAACCGGCCGCCGGGGCGGAGCACGCGCGCGACCTCCGCCATGACGCCCGACGTGTCCGCGACGAAGGGGATGGCGCCGAAGGCGGAGAACGCGACGTCGAAGCTGTTGTCGGTGAAGGGCAGGCGGCCGGCGTCGGCCTGGATGAGCGGGACCGTTGCGGCGGGGCCCGTCGAGCGGCTCGCGGCCTCGGCGCCCACGCGGAGCATCCCGACGGAGAGGTCGACGGCGACGGCGCGCGCCCCCCGGCCGGCGATCCACCGGGCACACGGCGCGGAGCCGCACCCGATCTCGAGCACGTCGCGGCCCGCCACGTCGCCGAGGAGGTTCCAGTCGCCCTCGTGCAGGCCCTCGGGGCACCACAGGAACTCGCCGTCGGGGGCGTGTGCGCCGAGGAACTCGCCGTGTTCGTCGTGGTAGTCGACCGCTTCGGCGTCCCACCACCTCCGGGAGGCGCGGACGGATTCACCATGATCAGGGGGGTTTGTGGACGTCACGGTGGAAGGGTACAGTTGACCGTCGCGTGCGTACACGCCCGCGAAAACCTGTCCACCTACGATTCCTATCCACTCCGGAGCACCCCACCCTATGACCACCAAAACCACCTCGCCGCAGGTAGCCGTCAACGACATCGGCTCCGCGGAGGACTTCCTCGCCGCCATCGACGCCACGATCAAGTACTTCAACGATGGCGACATCGTCGAGGGCACGATCGTCAAGGTCGACCGCGACGAGGTCCTGCTCGACATCGGATACAAGACCGAGGGCGTCATCCCCTCGCGTGAACTTTCCATCAAGCACGATGTCGACCCCGGTGAGGTCGTCAAGGTGGGCGACGAGGTCGAGGCCCTGGTCCTCACCAAGGAGGACAAGGACGGCCGTCTGATCCTGTCCAAGAAGCGCGCC
>DIAZ01000066.1:0-134 GCA_002415925.1 Dietzia sp. UBA5065
CGCCCTCGAGCACGTGGTCTCGGATCGGTTCGTCGACGCGCTCGACACCTTCCTCGGCCATCCGCGCCGCGACCCCCACGGCGACCCCATCCCCACGCGCGACGGGCGCGTCGATCCGCTCGGCGACGTCCCCC
>DIAZ01000066.1:466-4055 GCA_002415925.1 Dietzia sp. UBA5065
GGACGACGACGACGAGGTGGCCTGACCCCGCCGTGGGCCCGGGCTAGAACATCGCGCCGGGGTTGAGGATCCCCTGGGGGTCGATCGCGTCCTTGATCCGGCGGCTCAGGGCCATGACGTCCTGCCCGAGCTGGGCCGGCAGCCACGGGGCCTTGAGCCTGCCGACGCCGTGCTCCCCGGTGATCGTCCCGCCCATCGAGATGGCCAGGTCCATCACCTCGCCGAACGCCTGCTGGGCGCGGGCGGCGAGGTCGGGGTCGTCGTCGGACAGCACGATGATGGGGTGGGTGTTGCCGTCCCCGGCGTGGGCGACCAGCGCGATCGGGACGTCGAGCCGCGCGGAGATCTCCTCGATGCCCGCGACCAGCCGCGGCAGGGCGGGCAGCGGGACGCCCACGTCCTCGAGCAGCAGCGAGCCGATCTTGCCCAGGCTCGTGAACGCGGCCCGACGCGCGACCGTGAACTGCTCGCCCTCGTCGGGGTCGTCGGTGGACACGACCTCCGTGGCGCCGTGCGCGCGGAACGCCTCGGCCATGAACTCCGTCTCTGCCTGCCGGTCGGCGCCGGTGAGGTCGGACTGCGCCAGCAGCATCGCCCCGGCGGTGGTGTCCAGGCCCATCCGCAGGTCCGCCTCGACGGCGCGGATGGAGACGGTGTCCATGAACTCGAGCATCGCCGGGCGGATCCGGCGCGTGATCGCGAGCACCGCCTCGCTGCACGCCACCACGTCGGGGAAGATGCCCACGACGGTGGAGCGCGGGGGCTGCTCCGGCAGGAGCCGGAGGATGATCTCGGTGACGATGCCGAGCGTGCCCTCGCTTCCGACGAACAGCTTGGTCAGGCTCAGCCCGGCGGTGTCCTTGAGCCTGGCGCCGCCGAGCCGGACCGCGGTGCCGTCGGCCAGCACCACCGTCAGCCCGAGCACGTAGTCGGTGGTCACCCCGTATTTCACGCAGCACAGGCCGCCGGCGTTGGTGGCGATGTTGCCGCCGATCGAGCAGATCTCGTACGACGACGGATCCGGCGGGTACCAGAGCCCGTGCTCGGCGACGGCGCGCTTGACCTCGGCGTTGAGCAGCCCAGGCTGGACGGTCGCGGTGCGGGTGACGGGGTCGACGACGACGTCGCGCATGAGCTCGGTGGAGAGCACGATCCCGCTCTCTACGGCCGTTGCGCCCCCGGACAGGCCGGAGCCCGCGCCGCGGGGCACCACCGGGACGCCGTGCTCGCTCGCCCAGCGCATGACCTCCTGGACGTCCTCCGTGGTGCGGGCCCTCACCACCGCCAGCGGCATTCCCGGGTCGGGCGCCTTGGCCCAGTCCTGGCGGTAGCCCTGGAGCACGTCGGGGTCGGTGACCACGCTCGCGCCGCCGAGGCGGGCGCGCAGGTCGTCGAGGGCGGTCGGGGACGCTCCGGCGGAGGGGTCGCTCATGGCACCGAACGTACGCCGGATCGCCGGCGGCCGAGACCTGCCCGGCCGCCGCGCCCCGCCATGATCTACTCTCCGGATGTGGCCATCAGGCCACGCCGCACGTTCTCCATCGGGGGAAGCCGGTCAAAACCCGGCACTGGCCCGCAACCGTAGGTCGCGCTCGACGCGACGAGTCGGAATGCCCGAGGAACGACGTTTCGGCTCCACACCGTCGGATGACACGGTACGGAGCTTCCGGGATCCCCGTCGGGGGCGATCGGTCGTGCCGTGGGCGTCCGCCTTGCGAAAGGCCCTCACGGCTCATGACCACCCTGACCCACGCACCCCGTCGCCGGGCGCTGCTCTCACGGACGAGCGCGGTCCTCGTCACCGTGGGCGTCGCCCTGTCGACCGGCGTCGCCACCTCCGCCGCCGCCCCGCTGGACGCCGGCGAGCTCTCCTCGGTCTCCGGGTTCCTCTCCGCCCAACTCGCCTCGGGCGGCGACCACTTCTCCACGACCTTCGACGGCATCGACTACCCGGATCACGGGTTGTCCGCGGACGCCGTGCTGGCGCTCAACGCGATCGGCGCGGGCCGCGCCCAGGCGGACGCCACGACGGCCTACCTGCAGCAGAACGTCGGCGGCTACATCGGCGCCGGGGGCGAGACCTACGCCGGTGCCACGGGCAAGCTGCTCGTCGTGGCCGCCTCGCAGGGCGTGCCGCCGACCTCGTTCGGCGGCGTGGACCTGGTGGCCCGCCTCGACTCGACCCTCACCCCGTCGGGCAGGTTCAGCGACGTCTCCGAGTGGGGCGACTACTCCAACACCCTCGGCCAGTCGTGGGCGATCATCGGCCTGAGCCGGGTCGACCGCGGCCCCGCCGCGTCCGCGGTCGACTTCCTGCGCGATCAGCAGTGCCAGGACGGCGGGTTCCGCTTGGACCTCGGTGGCACCACACCGTGTGTCTCCGATCCGGACGCCACCGCCATGGCCGTCCAGGCGCTGGTCGCCGCGTCCGACCGGACCGACCCCGACGTGGCCGAGGCCGTCGCCTACCTCGGCGACCGGATGGGCGCCGACGGCGGCGTCGGCGGCGCGGGCCCGACCTCGGCCCCCAACGGCAACAGCACGGGCCTGGCCGCCGCGGCGTTCGCCGCCGCGGGCGACACGGCCCGCGCGGGCCGCGCCCGCTCGTTCCTGGGCTCCCTGTTCTTCGGCTGCGACTCCCCCGCCGCGCTGCGGGGCGGGATCGCCTACGACGCCGCCGCCCTGGCCGCCACCGAGTCGTCGGACCAGGTCCGGCGCACCACCGCGCAGGCCGCCGTCGGCCTGTCCGGCCAGTCGTACGTCACCGTCTCGGCGGCCGGGAACGCCGCCGCTCCCGGTGCGCTGGACTGCGCGGGCGCGGGCGGCCCGTCCGGGACCGGCTCGCTGGGATCGCTGGGTCTGTGATGACGGTCAGCAGTGGCGGCGCTCGTCGTCGTCGCCTCTCACAGGTCCCCGTCGCCGCGCTCGCGGCGGGCGCCGTGGCGGTCCTCTGCGGGGTGGTCGCCCCGGCGCCTCAGGCGCGGGCGCAGGCCACCCCCTGCGCGGTGACCGAGGTGACGGTGGTCGTGGCCGGTCAGGGCACGGGTTGCGCGCCGGCGGGCCTGGACGGTCTGACGACCCTCCGGCGTGCCGGCTTCTCCGTGACGATGGTGCAGACCCAGCCCGGGTTCATCTGCCGCATCAACGGCACACCGGCGTCCGACCCGTGCGTGACGACCCCCCCGGCCGACTCGTACTGGGCCTATTATCACGCCCCACTCGGGGGGACCTGGCAGTACAGCACCCTCGGGGCCTCCGCACGCACGGCGGCCGCCGGCACGGTCGAGGGGTGGGCGTTCGGCGACGGCGCCCGTCCCGGGTCCGTTCCCACCGCACCGAGGACCCAGGTCGCCACGACGAGGCCGTCCAGCTCGTCGACGCCGCCGCGGACCACCACGCCGTCCGGCGGCAACCAGGTCACCAGGGCGACGACACGGCCGCCGGCCCCGACGGCGGTGGACGCCGGCCCCCCGGCCGGTCCCGGACCCGGGGCCGGGTTCGCAGGCGCGCCGGCAGGACCGGACGCCGGGGCCGCGGCCTCTCCCCCCGACGACGCGGGCACCGGCGCGCCGCCGGTCGCCGACGCGGG
>DIAZ01000066.1:4148-5540 GCA_002415925.1 Dietzia sp. UBA5065
CGCCGACGCGGGGTCACCGGCCGGTCCGGCCGAACCTGCCCGTCCGGGCCAACCGGCCGGCCCGGACACGCCGGTCCCCGCGGACCTGCCCGCCGCCCCGGACGCCGCCGAGGTCACCGACGAGAGCGGCGCCCCCGGCGGGGACGCGCTCGCCGCCGCCCCCGGCGCGGGGACCGACACCGTCGGCCAGGAGGTCCTCGCGCAGAACGCGGACGGCGGCGGGATCTCCCCGTGGCCGTACGTGGGTGCGGCCGGGTTCCTGGCGGCGCTGGTCGCGGCCGGCGCGGTGGCGGCACGCCGATCCCGGCAGTGAACGCGACCCCGTCGGGGATCGTGGGCGCCCGGCACCGCACCTCGCGGCGCCGGGCGCTCCACCCCTGGGCCTGGTGGATCTGGGCTCTGTCCCTGGCCGGGATCGCCGGGATGACCACCAACCCCGTCGTCCTGGCGACGATCGTCGCGGTGCTCGGCTACGTGGTGGCGGCCCGCCGCCTCGACACCCCGTGGGCGCGGGCGTTTCGGCTCTATCTGGTCCTGGCCGGCGTCGTGATCGCCATCCGCGTGGTCATGCACGTCCTGGTGGGACTCAAGACCGGGGAGATCCTGGTCCTCCCGCTGCCCGAGGTCGAGCTCCCGGACTGGGCGGCGGGGATCACGGTCCTCGGGCCCGTCATGCTCGAGGGGCTGGTCGGGGCGGCTCTCGCGGGGGCCCGTCTCGCCGTCATTCTCGTGGCGGTCGGTGCGGCCAACTCCCTGGCCAACCCGCGCCGCCTCGTCCGGTCCCTCCCGTCGGCCCTCGGCGAGGTCGGTACCGCCCTGGTCATCGCCGTGTCGGTCGCGCCGCAGCTGGTCGAGTCGGTGTTCCGGGTCCGCCACGCCCGGGCGCTGCGCGGGGAACCGGCGCGGGGCCCCCGCGCGTTCGGGCGCACCGCCCTTCCCGTCCTTCAGGACACCCTCGACCGTTCGCTCCGACTGGCCGCCTCCATGGATGCCCGCGGCTACGGGCGCCGCGCCCGGACGCCCGCCGCCGAACGCCGTCTCACCGCGGCGCTCACCCTCACCGGGCTGTGCGGCGCCTGCGTGGGGACCTACGTGGTCCTCGACGGGACCCTGCCCGCCGAGGTGGGGATCCCGCTCCTGTGTGCCGGACTCGCCGCCGCCGCCGGGGGGCTCGCGCTGGCCGGTCGCCGCCGTACCGTCACGACCTACCGGCGCGACCCGTGGGCCCGGCCCGAGTGGGTCACGGTCGCCTGCGGGGCGGTGGCCCTCGCCGCCACCGCCGTGGCCGCTCACCTCGATCCCTCCTCGCTGTCCGTGCCGCTGTACCCGCTGGCGGCACCCGGGGTGCCGGTCCTCGTCCTGGCCGGTCTCGGCGTGGCCGCGCTCCCGGGA
>DIAZ01000092.1 GCA_002415925.1 Dietzia sp. UBA5065
ATCGTCGCGTTCGATCCGGACGCCGCCGACCCCATCCCGAGGCTGGTCGCCACGGTGCCCGCCGGGAAGAACGGCCTCGCCGTGGACGCCGACGGCAACATGTACACCACCGGTGTGCTCGCCCCGACGGTCATCAAGGTCCGGCCCGACGGGTCGATCGACGAGGAGTGGTCCGCGCGGGCGGCGATCGTCGGATCCAACGGGATCGCCATCCGCGACCGGACCGCCTTCGTCACCGTCACCACCTCCGTCGACACGGCCGTGCACGAGGTGCCGCTGGACGACCCGGCCGCGAGCCGCGCCACCGCGCTCACCCGCCCGCCGGCGCTCCCCCGCGGGCTGGACGACCTCGCCGTCACCGATCGCGCGATCTACGCGGTCGCCTTCACCGGGGGCGAGGTGCTGCGCATCGATCGCGCCTCCGGCGCCGCGTGCGTGCTCGCCGGCGGCATACCGGCGCCGACGAGCGTGCGGGTGGCCGAGGGGTTCGGCGGATTCGGGCCCACCGACCTCTTTGTGACCTCGGCCGACGGGTCCACCCGGCACATCGCGACGACCTAGGCACCCGCGGGCCATGCCAGGGTCGTCCGCTCGATCCGGCCGCGCAGCTCCACGTCATGCCCCGTGGTCCACAAGCCGGACTCCGCCCGTGTCGCGGCGCCGAGCGCCGGACCCGCCGCGAGCACGCGCGCGGGGTGCTGCTTGGCCATCTCGCACAGCCTGGCGGCCTCGTTCACCGGGTCACCGATCACCGTGTACTCGAAGCGGGTCGCGGACCCGACATAGCCGGCCACCACCTCCCCGTAGGAGACGCCGATCCCGGTCCCGCAGTCGGGCAGTTGGTCGACCAGCGCCGCGGCCAGGCCACGCGCGGCCGCCAGGGCCGCCGTGGCCGGGTCGGCGAGAGGCGCGGGGGCGCCGAACACGGCGAGCGCGGCGTCACCCTGGAACTGGTCGATGAACCCCCCGTTCGCCTCGACCTGCTCCACCACCACCTCGAAGAAGGCGTTGAGCACCTCGACGACCTCCAGGGCGGGTCGCGTCGCGGCGAGCGTGGTGGAGCCGACCAGGTCCACGAAGAGGACACCGACGTGGGTGGTATCGCCCCCGAGGTGCGGCTCCTGCAGTTCCGCGGCCCGCGCGACCTGATTGCCCACGTGGAGCACGAACAGGTCGCGGAGCCGCTGGCGTTCGCCCACCATCTCCGCCATGTCGTTGAAGCCCCGCTGGAGCTGGCCGAGTTCGGTGGCGTCGAACACGTCGACGCGGGTGTCGAGGCGCCCGCCCGCGAGTTCGTCCATGGCCCAGCGGACCGAGCGGATGGGGGCGATCATCGCGGTCACGAGCAGCCAGGTCGCCGCGACGCTCACCACCAGTCCCCCCACCCCGATGAAGCCGAGGATCGCCGCGAGCCGGGACACGGGGAGGTCGTCGCCGGACACGGCGTAGAAGGCCAGGACCACGAAGCCCGTCACGGGCAGTCCCACGGTGACGGTCCAGATCCCGTACACGCGGGCCCGGATGCCCACGATCGGGCGGTCCCGGACCGCGCCGGCCTTGAACGCGATCGCGGTGAGCGGCCGCAGGGAGATCTCCGCGACGATGTACCCGAGCCCGCAGGCCATGGCCCCGCACGCGATCGTCGTGATGACCAGCACGGGCAGGACCGCCGGGTCCTGGACCCCGTACGCGGCCGTCGTCACACCCCCGCCCACCAGCCACAGCGCCGCCGTGAGCAGGGTCAGCCGCAACGGGACCAGCAGGCAGAGCTCCTGCTCCTCCCGGGTCGGCGGCCTGCCCTCGTCGGGCCACCGCAACCAACGACGGACCACCACGGTCAGACCCGCCAACCCGGACACCACGGTCACCCCCACCACCACGGGCGTCACGACGAGCGCCGCGGTCCGGTAGCGGCCGGACACGAGCTCGTCGACCGGCAACAGCAGCCACTGGAAGCCGATCACCCCCAGGATCCCGAGGGTGTGGGTGATCAGCAGGGTCGTGGTGAGCACCCGCTGGACCCGCCGCTTCCGGTAGCGCGGCGGCTCGACAACCGCGCCGAGGAGCCGCGTGCCCCACGGGGGCCGGGACTGCTCTCGATGGGTGTTCACGGCGCGCGTCCTGGTCGGGCGGCCCTCACGGCGGAGGGATCAGCGCCATTCTCCTTCTCCCTCGCCGAATCTCGGAGCGTTCCGGACAGATCCGGGGCCGCGGGTCAGCTCAGGACGCGCAGCTGGAAGGGGTAGTCGATGGACCGCCCCTGCGTGGCCCGCACGGTGCCGATGGCGTGGCCGACGATCTGCGCGATGAACGAGATCGCGAGCAGGACCAGGCCGATCGGGATCCCGATCACCGTGAGGATGAGGATCCACCCGACGATGTTCATGATCCACAGGCCCAGGTTGAAGTTGAAGGACCCCGCCGCGGCCTGCCGGACGAACGCGCTGCGGTCCTTGTAGATCAGCCACATCACGAGCGGGCCGACGAAGGACAGCCACCCGGCGGACAGGGCCATCGCGATGAGGCTCGAGGCGTGGGCGAGCGCCGCGGGGGTGCGGTCCTCGGGTCCGACGACGGGCTGTGCGAACTCGGGTTGCTGGGTCATGCCCCCAGTGTCCTCCCCTCGCGACGGGCGGGCATCGGGGACATCCCCGGTTTCCCGGCCCACGCCGACGACCTACGACGGCCGGGTTCGGCTTCACCCACATGTCACATGCCGCGCCTACCCTGGCGCCCATGGCCGACCCCACCCAGTCCGAGCCGCTCGAGCCCGACCCGCTCGAGCAGGCCGTCGCGCCGCTGCGCGACGACGTCCGCTTCCTCGGCGCGCTGCTCGGGGACACCGTGCGCGAGCAGTCGGGCGAGCGGATCTTCGACCTGGTGGAGACCGCCCGCCGCACCGCCTTCGCCGTGCGGCGCTCGCAGGCCGACCGCGACGAGGTGGCCGCGTTGTTCACCGACGTCGGCACCGGGGACGTGATCCCGGTGATCCGCGCGTTCTCCCTCTTCGCGCTCCTGGCCAACGTGGCCGAGGACCTGCACCAGGAGCGCCGTCGCAGGATCCACACCGCGGCGGGCGAACCGCCCCCGGACGGCGACCTCGAGGCCACCTGGTCGCGGCTGGAGAGCGCCGATCCCGCGCCGGGGAAGCTGGAGGCCGTCCGCGCCACGGCCCGCGTCTCGCCCGTGCTCACCGCCCACCCCACCGAGACCCGCCGCCGCACGGTCTTCGAGGTCACCCGCCGCGTCCACGAGCTCATGCGCCGCCGGGACGCGCTGCACACCGGTCGGCAGGACCGCGTGGCGCGGGCCGAGCTCGCGGAGATCGAGCTGGACCTCCGCCGGCAGGTGCTCACCCTGTGGCAGACGGCGATCATCCGCAGCGAGCGCCCGCGCATCCAGGACGAGGTCCTGTCCGGGTTGCAGTACCACGAGGCCACCCTGCTCGAGGTGATCCCGCCGCTCAACGCCGAGATCGCCGACCGCCTGGGCACCGGTGACCGCGCCGTCGTCCGGCCCGGGTCGTGGATCGGCGGCGACCGCGAC
>DIAZ01000020.1 GCA_002415925.1 Dietzia sp. UBA5065
CCTCGGTGCCCTCGCCCTTGTCGGTCACCTCGGTGCCCGGGGCGGCCTCGGCAGGAGCGGTTGCCTCGGCGGGAGCGGCGGCCTCGGCCTTCGCGGCTTCGGCGGCGTCGCGCTCGGCCTGCTCGGCCTCCTGCTCGGCCGTGGTCTTCTCGCGGACCGGCTGCTCGAGCCACGCGGCCTCGCGGGGCTCGGGCAGGCCGTCGCGGGAGACGGACTCCAGCAGCAGCTGGGAGACGTCCACGACCTCGACCTTGCCCTCCAGCTCGGTGCCGTCGGTCTGGGCGGTGGTGCCGTCGGAGAGCATCACGCGGCAGAACGGGCAGCCCGTCGCGATCTTGGTCGCCGAGGTCGACAGCGCCTCGTCCACGCGGTCGACGTTGATGCGCTTGCCGACCGTCTCCTCCATCCACATGCGCGCGCCACCGGCGCCGCAGCACATGGACCGCTGACCGTGACGCGGCATCTCCTTGAGCGTCACGCCCGAGCCGTCCATGAGCTCACGTGGGGCCTCGTAGACCTGGTTGTGTCGGCCCAGGTAGCACGGGTCGTGGTAGGTCACGGTGCCGTCGATCGGCGCGACGGGCACGAGGCGCTTCTCCCGCACGAGCCGGTTGAGCAGCTGGGTGTGGTGGACCACCTGGTAGTCGCCGCCCAGTTCGCCGTACTCGTTCTTCAGCGCGTTGAGGCAGTGGGCACAGGTCACGACGACCTTGCGCTGCGCGGTGGGCACGCCGTCGAAGGCGTTGTTCATGGTCTCGATGTTCTGCTCCGCGAGCATCTGGAACAGGAACTCGTTGCCCGCGCGGCGGGCGGAGTCGCCGGTACAGGTCTCGCCCTGGCCCAGGACGGCGAACTTCACGCCGGCGGTGTGCAGCAGCGTGGCCACGGCCTGGGTGGTCTTCTTGGCGCGGTCCTCGAACGCGCCGGC
The DNA here is from genome assembly GCA_002415925.1 of Dietzia sp. UBA5065. GTDB lineage: Bacteria > Actinomycetota > Actinomycetes > Mycobacteriales > Mycobacteriaceae > Dietzia. The sequence goes on from DIAZ01000020.1 coordinate 929, forward strand.
GCAGCCCACCCAGAACAGGTACTCGGTGTCGGAGAAGTCCTCGAGGTCCGAGCCGATGACCGGGATCTGGAAGTCGAGGGCCTTCATCCAGTCGTCGCGGCCCGAGTTGTTCTGGCCCCAGGGGTTGCCCTTGTTCTCGAGGTTCTTGAACAGGCCCGCGAGCTCGGTGGGGAACTCCGACTCGATGAGCACCTGGTAGCGGCGCATGTCGATGAAGTGGTCCACGTGCTCGATGTCCACGGGGCACTGCTCCACGCAGGCGCCGCAGGTGGTGCAGGACCACAGGGCCTCGGGGTCGATGATGCCGGCGAGCGTCGGATCGTCGGAGACGTCGGCGGTGGTGTGGCCGACGAGCGGACGCTGGGCCTCGAGGCGGGCGGCCTCGGGGATCCTGGCCAGCTTCTTCTCGTCCGGGTTGCCGTCCGCGTCGACCAGACCCGTCTCCTCGCCCATGGTGGTCTTGCCCCCGGCGAGCAGGTACGGGGCCTTGGCGGCGCCGTGATCGCGCAGGGACATCATCATGAGCTTGGGGCTCAGCGGCTTGCCGGTGTTCCAGGCGGGGCACTGCTCCTGGCAGCGGCCGCACTCGGTGCAGGTGGAGAAGTCCAGCCAGCCCTTCCAGGAGAAGTCCTCGATCGCGCCCACACCGAGGATCGGCTCGAAGCTCTCGTCCGCCTCGGTGAGCTCCTCGATCTTGGCCATGGTCAGCGCCTGGCCGTCCATGGTCATGGGCTTGAGGGCGCCCAGCGCGGTCCGGCCGTCGGCCTCACGCTTGAAGTAGATGTTGAAGAACGCCGCGAAGCGGTGCCACGCGACGCCCCAGGTGATGTTGCGGCCCACGACGTACAGCCAGATCATGCCGGTGAGCAGCTTGACCAGCGCGAAGATCGAGACCATGAGCTCGTTGGCGGGCAGGAGCGTCGAGAGGGGACCGGTGACGAAGTCGGTGCTCCAGTGGAAGTGCTCGCCGTCGGCGGCCTGCAGCGAGAGCTTGCCGGCCTTGACGAACATCATGCCCAGGCCCTCGAGCAGCACGACCGTCTCGACGAAGTAGGCGGACTTGCGGTCCGAGCCCTCGAACCGGTTGAGCCCGCGGCGCATGTTGCGTTGGCGGATGATGATCAGCGCCGTGATGCCGATGACCGTGCCCAGGCCCAGGATCTCGTCGATGAGGTGGTACCAGCCCTGGTCGGAGACCCAGGGCCAGCCGCCGCGCGGGTTGAACGTCTGGATGTAGGCCTCGAACCAGACGAAGGAACCCAGCAGGAACCCGACCATGACGAGCCAGTGGAAGGCGCCCACCGACTTCTTCCTGGCCATCCGCGTGTGTGCGGCCACCTCCACGATGACGTTCTTCGCGCGCGCGACCACCGGGCCGACGCGGTCGAAGCCGTCCTTCTGGCCCAGACGGATGCTCCGCACCATCGTGGTGACGCCCCCGATGAAGGAGGCCCAGCAGAAGAGACTGAGCAGGACACCGATCGTCCCGAGAGTGATGGTCACGCCTGACATGGTTCGCGGCCTTTCGTCGCTCTTCTCGACGCACGGGCACCAGGAAACACTGCGTGTGCCCGTCGACGGTCTTGCGTTAAAGGTAGGCCACGCGGGCCCCGTTCCACGAGTTGAGGTCGCCCTTACCGGGCGCTCTCCACTCGGGTACGGGGCCCGCGTGTGGGACTGGATTCAGTTGGTGCGCAGCGTCAGTCCGGGGTGCGCGGCCAGGACGTCGGAGATCGGGACCACGGACAGGGTCGGGGTGAACCCGGCCGCCCGTGCCACCGCCCGGGCATTGGCGCAGGTACCGGTATCGGCGACGTTGGACGCGCTCGAGACCCCCAGGGCCTTGTCGCCCGAGAACACCACTCCGCCGCTGTCGCCGGGCAGGGCGCACAGGTCCACCTTGAAGGCGTTGGCGATGGTGCGGGAGCCGGCCACGTCGACCGTCGCGCCCACCTCGGTGACGGTCCCGCAGGAGAAGCCGGTGCGGAAGCCGGTCTTGCACGCCTTCTGGCCCACGACGGGGTTCGCGGTGCCGGTGATGGCCTGCGTGGTGTCGGGCCCGGTCCCGACCAGGTTGGTGCGGAAGCGGTTGGCGAGCGCGGGGTCCACGGCGATGAGGGCGGTGTCGATCGCGTCCTTGCGGACGCCGGTCGTGGTGCCGAACTCCTGGCCGTCGGCCAGCGCGGCCCGGGCGCCGTCGGCGCCGGCGCAGTGCGCGGCGGTGATGACGACGGGCGTGCCGGCGAGCTCGCCGTTGAAACCGGTGGAGCATTCCAGGACCCCACCGGGGACGGCGACGACGTAGGCCGTGCCGCCCACGACGGGCCCGCCCGGCGCGGGCTGCTGGGTCCGACGGTCGGAGGCGGGGGCCGGGGTGACGGGGTTGGGGACGATCTCGTTCATCCCGTCGATGACGGAGCCGGTTCCCGGGGTGAGACCGGCGAGCAGGTCGATGATGGTCCGCGCGGGCCCCTCGGGGATGAGCCCGGCCTCGCCGAGGAGCGCGAGGCTGGCGAGGGAGCCGGCCTCGCCGGCGGTGGCCGGTCCGGGCTCGGCCTGCGCGCCGGCGCGGGTGGTGGCGGGCTCGAGCCCGTCCACGGTCGGCCCGCCGTCGGACTGGGTCCCGCCCCCGCCCTCGCTACCGAACGGGGCGGTGTCCCACGCGGGGTCCGGGGCCTCGGTCATGTCGATGACGGCGAGGTCCTTCAGCCGCGCGGTGAGGTTCCCCAGCTGGGAGGCCTCGCCGCCACGGGTGGTGACCACCACCGCGTTCCGGGTGGGATCGACGCGCACGCCGGTGACCAGGGCCCGCATCTCCGCGGGGAGCCCCTCGACGATGGTGGCCACCTGGCGCTCGCGGGCCGAGAGCTCGTCGGCGGTCAGCGCCACGTCCTGCACGAGGAATCCGGCGGCGGAGGCCTCGGTGCGCAGCCTCTCGCCCACCTCCCCGGGGACGACGCCGACCCGGCCCGTGCCGGCGTCGTCGAGCCAGACGCCCCCGAACGCCTCGCGGAACTGCTGCTCCCAGCGGGGCCGGGCCTGGGCGAGGCGGTCGCCCACGCCGGCCTGGGCGAGGAACTGCTCGGGGGTCAGGCCCAGATCCCGCTGGAGGGCGTCGACCAGGGAGGTCAGCTGCGGCCCGAGGGCCTCGGCGAGGGCCGGCAGCGTCGTGACGACAGAGGGCGACGGGGTCGCGGGGGCGGGTGCGGCTCCGGCGGGGGTCGCGGAGACGACCAGCGCCGCGGCGGCGACGAGGGCGGTGAGCGTGGAGGTGGTGCGCATGATGGCCTTCCGTGGTGCACGGGCGGACGACGAGGTGGTCCAGTTGCGGCCCAGATTACGGAAGTGTGATTAGCGGGTCCAGTGTGACACGTGTGGTTTGTGTGATTGATGTGTCAGGAGGCGCCCACCTGGAGGCCGGGGAAGCGGTTCTCGATGGCTCCGACCGTCACCCCGACGATCATGGGGACGGTGCGCCAGCGGGCGAGGGCGTCCCGGGCGGTGGCGCAGTCCTCATAGGGCACCCCGTACTGGTCGAACGCGTTGGACAGGCTCGTGACGGCGACCGCCCGGGTGCTGGAGAACACGACGCCGCCGCTGTCGCCCGCGATGGCGCACAGGTCGACCTCGACGTTCGTGGTGCCGCCGGGCGAGGCGGAGTCGACGCCGGACACCTTTCCGCAGGTGTACCCGGTCCGTTGGCCGTATTTGCAGAGGAGCTGCCCCACGACGGGCCGCTGGGAGCCGGACAGCGCGAGGGGCTGGGCGTCGGCGGCCAGGACGTGGGAGTTGCGGAAGCGGGTCTCCGCGGCGGGGTCGATGGAGACCAGGGCCGCGTCGAGCCCCTCGTCGACCTCGGCGGCGGTGAACGCGCCCAGGCGCGGCGACGACGGGCCCTCCGACACCGTCCCGGGGCGGAAGACGGTGCGGGACGTCACGCGGTCGGGGAAGGTGCTGCAGTGCGCGGCGGTGATGTTGACGACCCGGCCGCCGCGGAGTCCGTTGAACCCGAGGGAGCACCAGTTGGCGATGTCGCCGGCGGGGGAGGTGATGAGGACGCGGGTTCCCCCGGCCATGGAACCCGGGGCCGGGGGAGAGGGGGGAGGCGTCACCGGCGGGGCGTCGGGCGGGGCGGCGGACCCGAGCGAACCCTGGGCGGGCAGGAACCCCGCCGCCCGCACGCCCGTTCCCAGGTCGGCGGGGGGGACGGGCGCCGCCGGCGAGCCGTCGACGAGGACCGTCACATCGCCGCTCAACGGATCCACGTCGACGGTGGTGATGGCCTCGCGCTGCTCGGTCGGCAGGGAGTCGGCCCAGGCCTGGACCCGTCCCGCCGTGTCGTCCAGGTCCCGGGCGGCGGCCGGGGCTGCGAGGACCACGAAGCCGCGGGCACGTGCATCCGCCGCGAGCGCGTCGGCGTCGTGGCCGTCGCGCACCACCGCGACCTGGCCGGCGCCGCCGTCGATCCGCACCCCGGCGAAGGCGGCCGGGAACCTCGCGGCGTACTCCTCGGACGCCGCGGCGAGCCGCTCCGCGAGCGCCGAGTCCGACCGGAAACCCTCGCGGGTCGTCCCGGCCGCGACGAGCGCACCGTCGAGGGAATCGTGTGCGACGACCTCCGACGTCCGGGAATCGTCCGCCGGAGGGGCGCCGTCCGCGGGTTGGGCCAGGGCCGCGACGGGCGCCGTGACGACCGCGATCGCGGCCACGGCACCGACCCACCGGAATCGGGTGCGGTTGGGGTGGCGCATGGGGATGTCCGTTCCTGTGGGCGGGGGCGGGGCGGGCCCCGAGGTGCGGATGTCGAGCGTAGTGCCGGGTCGGCGCGGGCGGGAGGAAAGCGGGGGCGGGCGACGATCCCGGTCGGGCTGACTCGGAGATCCGGGGGTGCAGCCGCTAGGCTGCGCCACGGCGATTACACAGTCCCAGCAGTGTCGGGTTCTCCGCACCGGCGGCTCGAGGTGTCGCCCAGTTCGAGTTGCCCGTAGACCGGAGGTCCCATGTCCGACGCCGACGCCGCACTGCATGATGCGCTTGCCACCGTGGTGCGACGCAACCCGGGGCAGCCGCTCTACCTGCAGGCCGTCCACGAGGTGCTGGAATCGCTCGTCCCTGTGGTCAGGCAGCACCCCGAGTACATCGAGGGCGGGATCCTCAAGAGGATCATCGAGCCCGAGCGCGTGATCTCCTTTCGGGTGCCGTGGGTGGACGACTCCGGGACCATCCAGGTCCAGCGCGGCTACCGCGTGCAGTTCAGCTCGGACCTCGGCCCCTACAAGGGCGGGCTGCGGTTCCACAAGTCCGTGGACGAGGACACGCTGAAGTTCCTCGGCTTCGAGCAGGTGTTCAAGAACGCGCTCACCGGGCTCGGGCTGGGCGGCGGTAAGGGCGGCTCGGACTTCGACCCCCACGGGAAGAGCGACGGCGAGGTCATGCGCTTCTGCCAGTCGTTCATGGGCGAGCTCGCCCATTACATCGGCGCCGACCTCGACGTGCCGGCCGGCGACATCGGCGTGGGCGGCCGGGAGATCGGCTACCTGTACGGGCAGTACCGGAAGGTGACCGGCCGGAACGAGGCCGGGGTCATCACCGGTAAGGGCGTCGGCTACGGGGGCTCGTGGGCCCGCACCGAGGCCACCGGGTACGGACTCGTCTACTTCGTCCGCGAGATGCTGCGCGACACCGACATCAGCCTCGAGGGATCCCGCGTGGTGGTCTCCGGCTCGGGCAACGTGGCCCTCTACGCCGCCAAGAAGGCGGCGCAGCTCGGCGCCACGGTCGTGGCCTGCTCCGACAGCTCCGGGTACGTGGTGGACGAGGACGGGCTCGACCTGGAGCTGCTCGCCGACGTCAAGGACGTCCGCCGCGAGCGGCTCTCGGCGTACGCCCGCGAGCGGGGCAACTGCACGTACGTCGAGGGCGGGTCGGTGTGGGGGGTCGAGTGCGACATCGCGCTGCCCTGCGCCACCCAGAACGAGCTCCACGGTGACGACGCGCGCACGCTCGCGGAGAACGGCTGCCGCCTGGTCGCCGAGGGTGCCAACATGCCCTGCACCGAGGAGGCGATCGAGGTCATCCACGAGAAGGGCATCCTCTTCGGCCCCGCCAAGGCGGCCAACGCGGGCGGCGTGGCCACCAGCGGCCTGGAGATGCGGCAGAACGCCGGTCGCCTGCAGTGGGACTTCGAGCGGGTCGACTCCGAGCTCGACCGGATCATGACCAACATCTACGCCACCTCGGCCGCGACCGCCGAGGAGTACGGCGCCCCGGGCGACCTCATCGCGGGCGCCAACATCGCGGGCTTCCGCCGGGTCGCCGACGCCATGCTCGCCCAGGGCGTCATCTGACCCGATCCCGGCCGGCGGCGCGCCTCGTCGTCGTCGTCCCCTCCCGGTCCACCACTCCAAGGGCGTTCCGGTCACCCCCGCCTGCGGGCCGGTGACCGGAGCGCCCTTTCCGGTTGAGTCGGGCGCGCGCAGGATGGGGCGTGATCCGCGTCACGCCGGGAATCCATCCGGCCCGCCGCGAGTTGTACAGGGCGTCAAACCTCAGCGGATCAGACTCAAGTTGGCTTGACTCGCGCTCCCCCGGAAGGCAGGGTGGAGGTAACGGTCCCAGCCTTGAGCCGGGTCTGCTGAACAACAGGATCTTCCAGTCCACACCCCGTCCGCGCGGACTCGTCGCGGAGAGAAGGAGTTCACCATGGGACGTGCAGTCGGTATCGACCTCGGAACCACCAACTCGTGCGTCGCCGTCCTCGAGGGCGGCGAGGCCAACGTGATCGCCAACGCCGAGGGGTCGCGCACGACCCCGTCGGTGGTGGCGTTCGCCAAGAACGGCGAGGTCCTCGTGGGCCAGCCCGCCAAGAACCAGGCGGTCACCAACGTCGACCGCACCATCCGCTCGGTCAAGCGCCACATCGGCACCGAGTGGAAGTCGCCGGACATCGACGACAAGAACTACACCCCGCAGGAGATCAGCGCCCGGACGCTGCAGAAGCTCAAGCGCGACGCGGAGTCCTACCTCGGTGAGGACGTCACCGACGCGGTGATCACCGTCCCCGCCTACTTCAACGACGCCCAGCG
>DIAZ01000185.1:0-1022 GCA_002415925.1 Dietzia sp. UBA5065
GTGTACGAGTCTACCGCCACCCCGACGGTAGCGCAAGAGTTCGAATAGCGCCCCCGCTTCCGCCGCCCTCCCCGCTAGACTCCCGGCATGGCAGAGCCCCCCGCGTCCCCCGTCGACCGAGCCTTCGACGTCCTTCGTGCGACCGCGGCCGGCACGGGGCTCACGCTGAGCGAGATCGCGCGCGAGACCGGCCTGGCCAAGTCCACGACGCTGCGCCTGCTCGGCGCGCTGGAACGCAACGACGCCGTCACGCGGATCGGCCAGCGCTACAGGCTCGGTCCGCTCGTCCACGAACTCGACCCGATCCCGACCTCTCCGGAGTACGAGCGGATCCGGAGGGTGCTCACGCCGTTCCTCGCGCACCTCTTCGAGGCCACGCGCGCGACGGTGCACCTGGCCACGCTGCACGGCGACGAGGTGGTGTACCTCAACAAGCTGCACGGGCCGCGCCCGATACCGTCACCGTCGCGGATCGGCGGCGGACTGCCGGCCTACTGCACGGGGGTGGGCAAGGCGATGCTCGCCTTTGACGACCAGGCCGCCGACCGCGTCGCGCGGGGCCCCCTGGTGGCGTGGACGGACACCACGCTCACCTCGGCCGACGCACTGGCCGTGGAGCTCGCCGAGATCCGGCGGCGGCGGCGCGCCCTGGACCGGGCCGAGCTCACGCCGGGGCTGTTCTGCGTGGCGGCGCCGGTGTTCGACGACGACGAGCAGGGCGCGGGCGGCACGCGGGCGGTCGCCGCGCTGTCCGCGAGCGCGGCGGAGGAGGGCGCGCTCGCCCGCCTGGAACCGCTGGTCACCCGGATCGCGGCGGCCGCCGGACGCGCGCTGGGCGGTGACCGCTAGGAGAACTCCATCGTCACGTCGCCCAGACCCGCGAACTCGGCCCGGAAGGTGTCCCCGGGCGCGGCATCCATGGCGCGGATCGCGGTGCCGGGCAGGATCACGTCGCCCTTCCGGAGCCGGACGCCGAACTTGGCGACCGTCGCCGCGAGCCAGCCGACGGAGTTGAGCGGGTT
>DIAZ01000185.1:1140-13338 GCA_002415925.1 Dietzia sp. UBA5065
GTGTCGGGGAGCGTGATCTTCCAGTCCCTGATCCGCGAATCGATGAGCTCGATCGACGGCACCACCCACTCGATCGCGGCGGCCGCCTCCTCCTGCGAGCAGCCCTCAGGCGGGATGTCGGCGCCCAGGATGAAGCCCACCTCCACCTCGACCCGCGGGAAGCAGAAGCGCGCGGCCTCGACCGGCGAGCCCTCCGGGTACTCCATGGTGTCGAGGAGGTGCCCGTAGTCGGGCTCGTCGACGCCCATCATCTCCTGCATCGCCTTGGAGGCCAGCCCCACCTTGTGGCCGGTCACCACGGCCCCGGCGTCGAGCTTGCGCCGGATGTTGACGAGCTGGATCTCAAAGGCGTCGTCCGGGGTCATCTCGGGGTGGTCGGCGGTCAGCGGCGCGATGGGCGCGACGTCCGCCTCGGCATCCCAGAGCCGCCGGGCGAGCGTGGCGCGGGTCTCATCGTTGAGCATGACGAGGATGCTACCTGGGCCGTCTGGCGTGACGGCCCTCGGTTCTATAACGTGTTCTACATGGCAGACCAGGAATTCGACGTCGTCGTCGTCGGTAGCGGTGGAGCAGGCATGACGGCCGCCCTCGCAGCAGCGAAGAAGGGCCTCAGCGTGGTCCTCGTGGAGAAGGCCCCGCACTACGGCGGCTCCACCGCCCGGTCCGGCGGAGGCGTGTGGATCCCGGGCAACTCGGTGCTCCAGAGGGACGGGGTGCTCGACACCCCCGAGGCGGCCCGCACCTACCTCATGTCGATCATCGGGGACGTGGTCGCGCCCGAGCGGATCGACACCTATATCGACCGCGGGCCCGAGGTCCTCGACTTCATCCTGGCCAACACGCCCCTCAGGCTGGAGTGGGTCGTGGACTACTCCGACTACTACCCGGAGGCCCCCGGCGGCCGCCTCGGGGGACGCTCCGTCGAACCCAAGCCGTTCGACCTGCGCCAGCTCGGGTCCGAGGCCGAGAAGCTCGAGCCGCCGTACGCCAAGGCGCCGGTGAACATGGTGGTCATGCAGTCCGACTACCGCTGGCTCAACCTCCTCCAGCGTCCGCACACCAAGGGCGTCCGCAGGTCGATCCGGGTCGCCGCCCGCATGTTCCTCGCCAAGGCCCGCAAGCAGAACTCGGTGGGCATGGGCCGGGCGCTCATCGCCGCCATGCGCAAGGGACTGCTCGACGCCGGCGTGCCGGTCTGGCTCGAGACCCCCATGACCGGACTGGTCACGGAGGGCTCCGGCCGGGACGAGCGGGTGGTGGGCATCACCGTCACCCGGAACGGCGAGGAGATGACCCTCCGTGCCCGGCGCGGCGTGGTCATGGGATCCGGCGGGTTCGAGCACAACCAGGAGATGCGCGACAAGTACCAGCGTCAGCCCATCCCCACCTCGTGGACCGTGGGCGCCAAGGGCAACACCGGCGAGGGCATCGAGTACATGGAGAAGGCCGGGGCCGCCCTGTCCTTCATGGAGGACGCCTGGTGGGGTCCGACGATCCTCATGCCGCGCGGCCCCTGGTTCGCGCTGGCCGAGCGGTCGCTCCCCTGCTCCTTCATGGTCAACCAGAAGGGCGAGCGGTTCATGAACGAGTCGCTGCCCTACGTCGAGGCCGGCCACAGGATGTACGGCGGCGAGTTCGGGCAGGGCGAGGGCGAGGGCGAGAACGTGCCGGCCTGGATCGTGTTCGACCAGGAGTACAAGAACCGGTACCTCTTCGCCGGCCTGCAGGCCAAGCAGCCGCTGCCGCGCAAGTGGCTCGAGACCGAGAACTTCCACAAGGCGGACACCCTCGCCGAGCTCGCCGCGCTGATCGACGTGCCGGCCGAGGCGCTCGAGAAGACCGCCGCCCGCTTCAACGGCTTCGCCGCCACGGGCCGCGACGAGGATTTCAACCGCGGCGTCTCCGGCTACGACCACTACTACGGCGACCCCACCAACAAGCCCAACCCGAGCCTCGGCCCGGTCGCCAAGGCGCCGTTCTACGCAGTCAAGATGGTCCCGGGCGACCTCGGCACCAAGGGCGGCGCGAACACCGACGTCCACGGCCGCGTCCTCCGCGAGGACGGCTCCGTCATCGACGGCCTCTACGCCGCCGGCAACGCCTCCTCCCCGGTCATGGGTCACACCTACGCCGGGCCCGGCGCCACCATCGGCCCGGCCCTGGTCTTCGGCTACCTCGCCGTGGAGAACATGCTGGCCAACGACGCGACCACCCCGAAGTCAGGAGTCTGACGTGCCCATCGATCTGAGCAAGGCCCTCGGCGCGCAGCTGCCCCCGCAGGAGTTCTCCTGGTCCGCCTCCGACGTGGCGCTGTACGCGCTCGCCGTGGGTGCCGCGGGCGACCCGATGGACACGAAGGGTCTCGAGTACGTCCACGACGCCGCGCCCAAGGTGCTGCCGTCGTTCGCGACCGTCGCGGCCACGATGAACGTCACCGAGGCGCCGCGGGTGTCCTTCCCCGGCGTGGAGATCGACCTGGCCAAGGTGGTGCACGGCAGCCAGTCCGTGCGCCTGCACCGGCCGATCCCGGCCGACGGAACCGCGACGACGACGACGACGATCGCCGAGATCCAGGACAAGGGCTCCGCCGCGGTGATCATCCAGGAGTCCGAGACCGTGTCCGCCGACGGCGAGAAGCTGTGGACCTCCCGGTCCGGCATCTTCGCCCGCGACGAGGGCGGCTTCGGCGGCGAACGCGGCACCTCCGAGAAGGTCGAGTACCCCGAGCGGGAGCCCGACCACACCATCGAGGTCGCGTCCTTGCCGCAGCAGGCACTGCTCTACCGCCTGTGCGGTGACCGCAACCCGCTGCACTCCGATCCCGCGTTCGCCGAGGCCGCGGGCTTCCCGCGTCCGATCCTCCACGGGCTGTGCTCGTACGGGCTGGTGCTGCGTGCGGTGGTCGACACGGTGCTGGGCGGCGACGTCACCCGCGTCCACGGCTACGGCGTGACCTTCGGCGGGATCTTCTTCCCGGGCGAGACCATGCGGATCCGCGTGTGGGAGGACGACTCCCGGCTGCTCGTGGCGGCCACGGTCGCCGAGCGCGACGACGCGCCCGTGCTCAAGAACGTGGTGGTCTCGCTCGCCTGACGGGCACGCCCGGTGAGCGGGAAGTCGGCGATTCCCGCCCCCCCGGCGCGCCCCGCGCCGCACCATGGAGGAATGACCACCCCCACGCGTCCGCGTCTGACCCTCCTCGCCCTGGCCGCCTCCGCCGCACTCGCATTGACCGGCTGCAACCTCGTCGGCGGCGGTTCGGAGGAGGAGGGCGACCCGTCCACCGACTCGCCGGGCACGTCGCTCCAGCAGGACGAGGGGTCCGGGGACGAGGGGTCCGGGGACCAGGGCGACGACGGCGGCGATGAGGGCGACGAGGGCGGCGACGACAGCTGATCCGCCGCCCGGGTCAGCAGAGGTCGCGGAACTGCTCCACCAGCCGGATGCGGCCGTCGGCGTCGAGGGCCATCGGCGTCACGGTGAGCGTGGTGGCCCCGGCCTCGCGGAACGCCTCGACCCGCTCGGCCACGTAGGACGCGGGCCCGATGAGCGAGACCGAGCGGACCAGCTCGTCGGGTACGGCCGCGGCGGCCTCGTCCTTCTTCCCGTCCAGGTACAGGTCCTGGATGCGCGCGGCCTCGGCCTCGTAGCCGTACCGGCAGGCGAGCTCGTTGTAGAAGTTCTTGCCGCGCGCGCCCATGCCACCGATGTAGAGGGCCAGGTGCGGGCGGACGAAGTCCAGGTAGCCGGGGACCTCGTGCTCCTCGCAGATGGCCAGCGGCGGGCCCGCGTACACCTCGAGCTCCCCGAGCGACGGGTCCCGCTTGGCGCGGCCCTTGGCCAGCGCGTCGCCCCAGGCGAGGCCGGCCTTCTCCGGGTGGAAGAAGATCGGCTGCCAGCCGTCGGCGACCTCGGCCGCCAGCTCCACGTTCTTGGGCCCCAGCGCGGCCAGCACGATCGGGATGTTCTCCCGCACCGGCTGGTTGATGAGCTTGAGCGGCTTGCCCAGGCCCGTGCCCTGGTCCGCGGGCAGCGGGATCTGGTACTTGGCACCGTTGTGCACGACCTTCTCGCGGCGCCACACCTGACGGCAGATCTCGATGATCTCGCGGGTCCGGGCCAGCGGCGCGTCGTACTTCACGCCGTGGAAGCCCTCGACCACCTGCGGCCCGGAGGCCCCGAGGCCCAGGGTGAAGCGCCCGTCGGACACGTAGTCCAGGCCCGCCGCCGTCATGGCGGTGAGCGTGGGCGTGCGCGTGTAGATCTGCAGGATGCCGGAGGCCAGCTCCATGCGCGTGGTCTTGGCCGCGAGGAACCCGAGCTGGCTCACGGCGTCGAAGGAGTAGGCCTCGGGGACAAAGGCGATGTCCAGCCCCGCCCGCTCGAGGTCCGCGGCCTCCGCCGCCGTCTCGGCGAACCCGCCGCTGTAGTTCAGAGCCATTCCGATGCGCATGTGCGCGACACTACCGGGGGGCCGGCACCCGGATTCCGCGGGTCACCGCGTCGACCTCTCCCCCCACGCGGACAAACACGCCGACCCGCCGCCGCAGCAGGGTGTCGCCCCGCTCGTACCCCAGGAATCGGAACCCGGCGTCCGCGGCCACGGCCAGGACCGTGGGCTCGGGCAGGTCGACGTCCGAGGTGGGGACAGCGACGAGGTCGGCGGTCCCCAGCATCCGGGCCAGCCGCAGGCGGCGCACCCGGACGTCACCCCGGCGGCGCAGCGCCCGACGCGCCGCCACCGCCGCGAGCGCCACCGGCCACAGGGCCGCGGGCAGCAGCGCCACCAGCAGCAGCACCCAGCCGGGGCTCACCGGTCCGCCGCCCGGGTGAACCGCATCGGCTCCGTCCACGGCCCGACCCCGACCAGCGCCTCCACGCCCCCGACGGGCTCGAGGCCCCTGGCCCGGGCCGCGGCCAGGATCACCACCCGGGGAAGCCGGAACTCCCACGGGCGGATGACCAGCTCGTCGTCGTCGTATTCCTCCAACCGCGCCGCCAGCGCCCGGGCGCGGCGGCCGTGCCGGTCCTGGAACGCGAGGGCGAGGCCGCGCACCCGCGCGGCCGGGTCGAATTTCCCCATGCACCGGATGGTACGGGGCCGTAGGCTCGCGGCCATGGCCCCGACGTCGCGCCAGAAGTCCGAACCGCATCCCCCCGGCCCCCGGCCGGCCGAACCCGAGCTGACCGACGACGGCCACGTGGTGGAACCCAGCGCCGACAGCTACCGTCACGCGGCCGAGCTCGAGGTGGACCGCGAGTGGTACAAATCGGCCGTCTTCTACGAGGTCCTGGTCCGGGCGTTCAACGATTCCGACGGCAACGGGACCGGCGACCTGCGGGGACTCACCGAGAAGCTCGACTACCTCCAGTGGCTGGGCGTCGACTGCCTGTGGCTGCCCCCGTTCTACGATTCGCCGCTGCGCGACGGCGGCTACGACATCCGCGACTTCCGGGCGGTGCTGCCGGAGTTCGGCACCGTCGAGGACTTCGTGGAGTTCCTCGACCAGGCCCACCGGCGCGGGATCCGCGTCATCACCGACCTGGTCATGAACCACACCTCGGACACCCACGCGTGGTTCACCGAGTCCCGCTCCGACCCGGACGGCCCGTACGGCGACTTCTACGTGTGGTCCGACGACGACACCCGCTACCCCGGGGCCCGCATCATCTTTGTGGACACCGAGTCCTCCAACTGGACCTACGACCCGGGGCGCGGCCAGTTCTACTGGCACCGCTTCTTCTCCCACCAGCCCGACCTCAACTACGACAACCCCGAGGTCCAGGAGGCGATGATCGACGTCCTCCGGTTCTGGCTGGACCTGGGGATCGACGGCTTCCGCCTGGACGCCGTGCCGTATCTGTTCGAACGCGACGGCACCAACTGCGAGAACCTGCCCGAGACGCACGAGTTCCTGCGCAGGTGCCGCGCGGTGGTCGAGCAGGAGTACCCCGGGCGCGTGCTGCTGGCCGAGGCCAACCAGTGGCCCGAGGACGTGGTGGACTACTACGGCGAGCCCGAAGTGGGCGACGAGTGCCACATGGCGTTCCACTTCCCGCTGATGCCGCGGATCTTCATGGCCGTGCGACGGCAGTCCCGCTTCCCCGTCACCGAGATCCTGGCCCACACCCCCGCCATCCCGTCCTCGGCGCAGTGGGCGATCTTCCTGCGCAACCACGACGAGCTGACGCTCGAGATGGTGACCGACGAGGAACGCGACTACATGTACGCGGAGTACGCCAAGGATCCGCGGATGAAGGCCAACATCGGCATCCGCCGCCGCCTGGCCCCCCTGCTCGACGGCGACACCAACCAGTTGGAGCTGTTCACCGCGCTGCTGCTGAGCCTGCCGGGCTCGCCGATGCTGTACTACGGCGACGAGATCGGCATGGGCGACAACATCTGGCTGGGCGACCGCGACGGCGTCCGGACCCCCATGCAGTGGAGCCCCGACCGCAACGCCGGCTTCTCCCGCGCCGACCCGGGCCGCCTCTACCTCCCGGTGATCATGGACCCGCAGTACGGCTACCAGGCCGTCAACGTGGAGGCGCAGCTCAACTCCACCGCGAGCCTGCTCCACTGGACCCGGCGGATGATCCACGTCCGCAAGGACCATCCCGCGTTCGGCCGGGGCGAGTTCACCGACCTCGGCGGGTCCAACCCGTCGATCCTGGCCTTCCTCCGCACGCGCGGCGGCGACGTGATCCTCTGCGTCAACAACCTCTCCCGGTTCCCGCAGGCCGTGCGCCTGGACCTGGCGGAGCACGCCGGCCGTCGGCCCGTCGAGCTCACCGGCGGGGTGCCCTTCCCCGACATCGACGCGGACCCCTACCAGCTGACCCTGCCCGGGTATGGCTTCTACTGGCTCGAACTGCGCCACCCGGACGAGGCCCCGAAATGACGGGCATCCCCGCCGTGGACGAGGCGACCCTGACCGCGCTCCTCGCGGCCTGGCTGCCCGAGCAGCGGTGGTTCGCGGGCAAGGGCCGGGAGCTGTCCGGGGTGCGGATCGCCCGGCGGGCCGTGCTGCTCGACCACCCCGAGGTGCTGGTGGAACACCTGCTGGTCGACGTCCTGGCGGGCGGCCTGCCGCAGCGCTACCAGGTGCCGCTGGCCACCGCGCACACCCTGCCCGACGACCGGCGGGCCTTCCCGCTGACCGCCGAGGGCGCCGACCCGGTGGTCTACGACGGCCTCCGGGACCCCCGGGGCACCGAGTCGCTCGTGACCCACCTCGCCGGGAGGGACGAGGTGGGGGGGCTGAGGTTCCGCCTGGTCGAGGGCGCCCCGGCCCCGGCCCCCGTCCGCGGGCGGCTCCTCGAGGGCGAGCAGTCCAACTCGTCACTGGTGTTCGGCGACGACCTCATGGTCAAGGTGTTCCGCCTGGTCCAGCCGGGCGTCAACCCCGACGTGGAACTCCACGCCGCGCTGGCCCGGCGGGACTGCCCGGCCGTCGCGGCGCTGCGGGGGTGGGTGGAACTGGGCGGCGCGGACGACGACGACGAGCCAGGCGGCGGCCCCACCACCCTGGCCATGGCCCAGGAGTTCATGGCGGGCGCCGCGGACGGGTGGGCGATGGCCACGGCGAGCGTCCGCGACCTGTTCGCCGAGGCCGACCTGCTGGCCGAGGAGGTGGGCACCGATTTCGCCGACGAGTCCCGCCGGCTCGGGGCGGCCGTCGCCCAGGTCCACGACGACCTCGCGGCCGCGACCGGCACCACCACCCGGGACGGCACCGAGATCGTGGCGTCCATGCGGGCGCGGCTCGACGCGGCGGTGGCCGAGGTCCCCGGGCTCGCGCCGTTCGCCGACGCCGCCCGGGCCGTCTTCGACGAGGTGGCCGGCTCCGGGCCGGTGCCCGTCCACCGCATCCACGGGGACCTGCACCTGGGCCAGACCCTCCGCGCGCCGGACCGCTGGATCGTCATCGACTTCGAGGGCGAGCCCGCGGCGCCGCTCGAGGAGCGCCGGGTCCCCGACTCCCCCGCCCGGGACGTGGCGGGGATCCTGCGCAGCCTCGACTACGCCGCGCAGCACACGCTCGTGGGGGTCACCGACCGTCAGCTGCGCTTCCGGGCGCGGGAGTGGCGGGACCGCAACGTGGACGCGTTCTGCACTGGCTACGCCGAGGTCAGCGACGCCGACCCGCGCGAGACGGGCGCGCTGCTGCGGGCGTACGTGCTCGACAAGGCCGTGTACGAGGTGGTGTACGAGTCCCGCAACCGGCCCGGCTGGGTGGCGGTCCCGATGGGTGCCGTCGAGCGCATCCTCGGGACCGCCTGACCGGACCTCGCGTCAGTTGGACGCGATCCGCTCCTTGGCCCACTTGTAGTCGGCCTTGCCCGCGGGCGACCGGCGGATCTCGGGCACGTCGACGATCACCTTGGGCACCTTGTAGTTGGCCAGGGACTGCCGCAGGAACTCCGAGAGCTCCTCGGGCTCCGCGGACATGCCCTCGCGGAAGGAGACCACCGCGGCGACCTTCTGCCCGAACCGCTCGTCCGGGGCGCCCGCGACCAGGGCGTCGTGGACGGCCGGGTGCGCCTTGAGCGCCTGCTCGACCTCCTCCGGGAACACCTTCTCGCCGCCGGTGTTGATGCACCCCGAGCCGCGGCCGAGGAAGACGATCGTGCCGTCCTCCCGGACCCGGCCCATGTCGCCGAGCACCGAGACGCGCCGACCGTCGACCTCGGGGAAGGTCTTGGCCGTCTTCTCCGGGTCGTTCCAGTACCCCATCGGCACGTGGCCGCGGCGGACGATGTAGCCGATCTCGTCGGAACCGGGGGCGATCGGCGCGTTGGACTCGTCGATGAGGCCGAGCCGCGGGCCCGGCGGCAGGAGCATCTCCCCCTCCTCGTTCAGGCTCATCTCGCCGTCGTTGCCGGATTCGGAGGCACCGAAGTTGTCGCGGATGATGACGTTCGGGAACTCCGCGACCAGCCGGTCGCGCGAGGTCTTGGACCAGATGCCGCCGCCCGAGGCGACCATGAACAGCGCGCTGAAGTCCTTGGTGTCCTTGGCCTCGAGCAACGCATCCGTGATCGGGACCGCCATGCCGTCGCCGACGAACATCAGCAGCTGGGCCTTGTACTCGGCCGTCGAGTCCACGATCACCTGCGGGTCGAAGTCGCGGAACATGACGAGGTGGCCACCCAGGTTGACGAAGGTCAGCAGGGTGAACAGGCCGGCGCCGTGCATGAGAGGGGCCGAGATGACGATCTTGAAGCCACCCTCGGGCGAGACGTGCTCGGCGACCTCGGCCGGGCTGTGGCGCTTGTCGCCGTAGGGGTTACCGCCCGACAGGCAGGCGTAGTAGTAATCCGACATGTGCCACTGGACCCCCTTCGGGAAGCCGGTGGTGCCGCCGGTGTAGACGATCCAGTGGTCGTCGCCGCGGGCGGGCTCGAAGTCCCGCGCGGCGGACTGCGCGGGCAGCTCGGAGTCGACGTCGACCACGGCGATGCCCTTCTCGGCGCACGCCGTGGCCAGCACCTCGGGCACCCCGCCCACCACGAGCACGGACCTCACCGTCTCCAGCTGCGGCACGGCGGCCGCCATGGTCTCCGCGAACTCCGCGTCGACCAGCACGGCGACGGACTGCGAGTCGTTGAACAGGTAGACCAGCTCGGCCGGGGTGTAGCGGTAGTTGACGTTGATCCCGGCCACCCGGATCTTCATGGCCGCGACGATCGCCGCCATGTGCTCGGTGCTGTTCTTCATGTACAGCGCGACGTGGGTCCGCGGCTCGGCGCCGTGCGCGCGGAGGAGGTGACCCATGCGGTTGGCGAGCTCCTCGACCTGCCGGTAGGTGTAGTCCACCCCGTCCATGGTCAGAAGGAGATTGTCCGGGATCTTGTCGACCACGGCCTCGAAGACCGCCGCCTGGTTCATCTCCGGGTTGGTTCCGGCGAGCGGATCGGTGGACTGGTCGGGTGCGTCGGTCATCGGAGAATCCTTTGCGCGGGGGTGCGAACTGTGGCTGTCCTCACATTGTGACCTGAACTTGTTCTCATGTCCAGACGCCCCGCTGACCTGCCGATACCGCGCAAAGCTAGAACAGGTTCTTCCAAGAGCTGGGCGCCCGTCCGCGGATTGGCGTGACCCCGACCGTGGGAAGCCCTACATTCTAGTGATGAGCGGAACGCGGTCAGTGCCTACAGACGTGCCTCGTGACGACGGACTGATGTTGCCCCAGGCCACCGGGTCGGGCGATGTCCCCCACGACGGGCGGATGTCGGCCGCCCCCCAGGCCGACCGTCCGTCCGAACGACGGCCGGTGCTCAACGGCCCCCGTTCCCAGGGCACCCTGAGGTCACGCGGCCTGGCCGGCGGCCTGCGGCTGTTCGTCCGCCCGGCACTGGACAAGATGCCGCCGACGCACGCGTCGCTCGGTCGCCTGCGCGCGTTGACGTCGGGCGCCGGGCGCGCGGCCGCCCTCGAGACCACCAACGACTGGTCCTCCGACGGGCCCGTCCCGGGCCTGTGGGTGGGCCGCAAGCGGTTCTTCGACTCCGACAGGGTGATCTACCACATCCACGGCGGTGGATTCACCTTCGGCTCGCCCTGGTCGCACAAGGCCCTCGCCTCCCGGATGGCCAGCGAGACCGGAGTCCCGGTGTTCCTCCCCGACTACCGGCTGGCGCCCGAGCACCCGCACCCCGCCGCCACCGAGGACGCCCTCGCCGGCTGGAACTGGCTGATCAGCATGGGCTTCGCCCCGGAGAACATCGTCGTGTCCGGAGACTCCGCCGGCGGCAACCTCGCCCTCCAGCTGGTGGCGGCCCTCGAGGCGCAGGGCGCCGCGATGCCGGCGGGCGTCGTGCTGCTCTCCCCCTGGGTCGACCTGGACTTCACCGACATGACCGAGCGCGACAAGGCCAAGAAGGACCCGTTCCTGGCGGTCGGCCTGGCCGAGCTGTGCCGCGCCCAGTACGCGCCGGGGGTCGACCCCAGCGACCCCGCGATCTCGCCGATCCACTACGTCCCGTCGCCCGACTGGCCGCCGTTCCTCATCCAGTGCGGCGGCGGGGAGATCTTCTGCGGCGGGATCGAGCAGCTGGCCGAGCGCTTCGCCGAGCACGGCGTCCGCCACGAGTTCCAGCTCTGGCCGCACCAGTTCCACGTCTTCCAGGTGTTCCACCCCGTGGTCCCCGAGGCCAAGATCGCCATGCGCGACATCGGGTCGTTCGTCCGCGGGTGCCTGCGGGGGAACTAGCCGCGGGGCGCCACGCTCCTGCGCGAGGCCCGCAGCACCAGCGCCGTGGGCAGCTCCCGGGCGGCGCGGGGCAGGCGGCGATACGCGGCCGCGGAGACCCGCATGAGCGCGTCGAAGCGCCGCCGGTCGACGGGGCTCCACGGGAACCCGTAGGCGTCGCGGAGCCGGTCCGGCAGCAGGCCCACGGTGACGAACCGCACGAGGCGCAGCACCGGGCGGACGGGCAGCGGGTGCGACGCCGGGTCGAGCAGCCGGTGACCGTACTCGCGCACCCGCGGGTCGAGGTCGATCCCGTCGAGCGTGCGCGCGAGGTACGCGTCGTAGGCCGCGCGGTCGGCCGGCCACAGCTCCGCGGGCACCTGAAGCGACGTGCCGTAGGTCTGGAACTGCTCGTACAGGCGCTCGGCCGCGTCGGGGCCCATCGGCCCGAACACGCGTTGCCACAGGTCGCGCCCGCCGTAGTACATGCAGCCGGCCACCCACAGCTGGAGCGCCGGGTCGAAGGCGCTGTAGGCCACCGGCGCGTCGGGGCCCGAGCGGACCGGTCCGTGGGCGCGGTTGACCCTCCGGATCACCGCCTCGCGCTCGGTCGGGGTGCCGAACGCCACCAGGTAGATGTACGCGGTGGTGTTGCGGAACCGCCCGACCGGGTCGCGCAGGGCGCGGCTGTGCTCGGCCACGCCCAGGCCCACCGGGGTGAGCGCGATCTCCATGAGGAAACGCCGCGGCGCGCCGGCGAGGAACGAGGCGTCGCGAACGACGTCGCGCAGGGTCGGCCCGTCCGCGGTGCGGGTGACGGAGGTCATCCCGCCACGGTGAGGACCAGGCCCGAGGTCGGCACACCGGTGCCGGCGGTCACGACCAGCTTCTCGGCTCCGGGCACCTGGTTGACCGAGTCCCCCCGCAGCTGGCGCACGCCCTCGGCGATGCCGTTCATGCCGTGGATGTACGCCTCGCCCAGCTGGCCCCCGTGCGTGTTGAG
>DIAZ01000185.1:13576-14016 GCA_002415925.1 Dietzia sp. UBA5065
CGGCCGCAGAACCCCAGCTCCTCGAGCTGCATGAGGACGTACGGCGTGAAGTGGTCGTACAGCACCGCCATGTCCATGTCCTCCGGGCGCAGCCCGGACTGGTTCCACAGCTGGTCGCCGACAATCCCCATCTCGGGCAGCCCGGCGAGCTCCGGGCGGTAGTACGAGGTCATGATGTACTGGTCCGGGCCCGAGCCCGAGGCCGCGGCGGCGATCGACACCGGCCGGTGCGGCAGGTCCTTGGCCCGCTCGGGCGTGGTCACGACGATCGCCTGGCCCCCGTCGGACTCCTGGCAGCAGTCCAGCAGGTGCAGCGGCTCCGCGATGAAGCGGGAGGCCTGGTGCTCGGCGAGCGTGATCGGCTTGCCGTGGAAGAACGCGGCCGGGTTGACGGCGGCGTGCTTGCGGTCCACCACCGCGACCCGACCGAGGTCCTCGCT
>DIAZ01000015.1 GCA_002415925.1 Dietzia sp. UBA5065
GGAGGGTGCCGCGCACGTCGTGCGTGCGGAACACCCGCGCCCCCAGGAACGCGGCGACGGAGGTCGCGGCGAGCGTCCCCTCGGCCTGGTCGTCGACCCCGGCGTCGAGGGTCTCCCCGATGAAGTCCTTGTTGCTCAGGGCCATGAGGACGGGCAGCCCGAGGTCCACGATCTCGCCCAACCGCCGGAGCAACTCGAGCCCGTGGAAGGTGTTCTTGCCGAAGTCGTGGGTGGGGTCCACGAGGATGCCGTCCGCCGGCACCCCGGCGGCCAGGGCGCGCCCCGCGGCGGCCGACAGTTCCTCCACCACGTCCCGGACCACGTCGTGGTAGCCCACCCGGAACGGCCGGGTCCGCGGCACCGCGCCGCCGGTGTGGGAGCAGACGAAGCCGGCTCCCGCCTCGCCCGCCGCGGTCAGCACCCCCGGGTCGTGTCCGGCCCAGGTGTCGTTGACCATGTCCGCGCCGGCGGCCAGGGCCAGCCGGGCCACCTCGCCGCGCCACGTGTCCACCGAGATCAGCACGTCCGGGTGGCGGGCCCGCACGGCGTCGACGAACGGCACGACCCGTCGGATCTCCTCCTCGGTGTCCACCAGGTCCCCCGGGCCGGCCTTGACACCGCCGATGTCCAGGATGTCGGCCCCCTCCCCCACCGACCGGTCGACCCGGCGCATCGCGGCCTCGTCGGTGAACGTGGCCCCGCGGTCGTAGAAGGAATCGGGGGTCCGGTTGACGATCGCCATCACCAGGGGACGCTCGACCGGCACCGGGCGGCCGCACAACGTGGCGGCCGGAGGCGCGGGTCGGCCCGTCACCGCCGTCCTCCACAGGCGTCGAGCGCCGTCTCGAGGTCGTCGCACACCACCAGGCAGTCGAGGGCGTGGGTCTTGACCAGGCCGGAGTCCGCCAGCCCGCCGACCCAGTCCAGCAGCGGCGTGTAGAAGCCGATGGGGTCGTAGAGCACCACCGGTTTGTGGTGGAAACCGAGCGAGGCGGAGGTCCAGACCTCGAACATCTCCTCCATCGTGCCGATCCCGCCCGGCAGGGTGAGGAACGCATCCGAGCGCTCCTCCATCTCCCGCTTGCGCTCCCGCATCGTGGTGACCACCACGAGTTCATCGGCCGAGGTGTCGGCGACCTCCCTCACCCGCAGCCCCTCGGGGATCACCCCGACCGTTCGGGCACCGCCCGCGCGGGCCGCCTCCGCCACCGCACCCATCATGGAGACGTTGCCCCCGCCCGAGACCAGCGACCACCCGCGACGGGCGATCGCGTCGCCCACCTCGGTGGCGATCGCCAGCAGCCGGGGATCGTGGGTGGAGGACGCGCAGTAGACGCAGACCCTGCGACCCGCCACCGGCGCCATCACCGCTCCACCCCGCGGTGTTCCTCGCCCAGCAGGTCCTCCCGCTGCTCGGCGGTGAGCGCGGCGCGGCGGTGTGCCTGGCGGATGTACTCCACCGCCTCGGGGACGGAGTCGGTGACCAGGAACAGGTCGACGTCGGACTCCGAGATCATGCCCTGCCCGGCGAGGGTGCCGCGGATCCACTCGACCAGTGGGGTCCAGAAGTCCACGCCGAGCAGCACGATCGGGAACCTGGTGATCTTGTCCGTCTGGACCAGGGTGATGGCCTCGAAGAACTCGTCGAGCGTGCCGAACCCGCCCGGGGTGCAGACGAAGGCCTGGGAGTACTTGACGAACATCGTCTTGCGGATGAAGAAGTAGCGGAAGTGCAGACCGAGGTCCACCCACCTGTTCATCCCCTGCTCCATGGGCAGCTCGATGCCCAGGCCCACCGACTGCCCGTCGGCCTCCCAGGCCCCCTTGTTGGCCGCCTCCATCTGCCCCGGGCCGCCTCCGGTCACCACCGCGTATCCCGCCTCCGCCAGCGCGCGGCCGAGTTCCACGGCCTGTTCGTAGACGGGATCGCCCGGGCGAGTGCGGGCGGACCCGAACACGCTGACCGCGTCGGGGAGTTCGGCGAGGGCTCCGAAGCCGTTGACGAACTCGCTCTGGATGCGCAGGACCCGCCACGGGTCGGTGTGCAGCCAGTCGGTGTCCTGGTTCTTGTCCAGCAGCCGCTGGTCGGTGGTGGTGCGTTCGCCGCCCTTGTCGCGGCGGACGAGGACCGGGCCGCGCAGGTGTACGGGGTCGTTGGGGGCCATGCCGGGAGTCTCCTGGAGGTGTCGGGGCCGGGCTCAGCCGGGGGTGGTGAGGTAGTCGCGCAGCAGGTCCGTCACCTCGACGATCTGCGCGGCGGGGCAGTGTTCGTCGCGCTTGTGCGCCAGGCCCGGGTCCCCGGGACCCAGGTTGACCGCCGGGATGCCGAGGGCGGCGAACCGCGACACGTCCGTCCAGCCGTACTTCGCGCGGACCCGCCCACCGGCCGCCCTGACCAGGTCCGCCGCCGCGGAGGCGCCGAGCCCCGGCAGGGCTCCCGGTGAGAGGTCGGTGAGTTCCCAGTACAGGCCGGGCCCGCGCGGCGGTTCCTCCCCGGGCTCCACCCTCGGGACCCGCGTGAGGCCCAGCGCCCCGAGCGCGTGCTCCAGCGCAGCGTCGGGATCCCGGTCCGGTGCCGACCGGAAGTTCACGTCGAGCCACGCCTCGTCCGGGACGGTGTTGCCGGCGACGCCCGCCGACATCCGTACCGCCTGCAGCCCCTCCCGGTAGACGCACCCGTCGATGTCCACGGACCGGGCCGCGTACGCGGCGAGGGCCGTGAGCACGGGCGCGAGCCTGTGCACGGCGTTGTCCCCCAGCCAGCTGCGCGCGGAATGCGCGCGGACGCCCCGCGCGTGCACCCTGATCCGCAGCGTCCCCTGGCACCCCGCCTCGATGAGACCCCCGGTGGGCTCCCCGAGGATGGCGACGTCGCCGGTGAGCCAGTCGCGATGCGTGCGCTCGAGGACGCCCAGCCCGTTGGCGGTCGCCTCGATCTCCTCACAGTCGTAGAGGACCAGGGTGAGGTCGTGCGCGAGCTCGTCGGAGTCCGCCAGGGTCGCGAAGAGATGGAGGAACACGGCGTCACCCGACTTCATGTCGACCGTGCCGCACCCGTGGAGGACCACCTCGTCCCCCGCCCCCGTGACCCGGCAGGGGACGTTGTCCGCGACGGGCACGGTGTCGAGGTGGCCCGCGAGGACCACCCGGGTGGGCAGACCCCGCAGCGTGCGGGCGAGGACCCTGTTGCCGTCGCGGATCACCTCCGTCCGGCCGGCGCCGGCACCGGCGAGACCGGCGACCACCGCGTCGAGCGCGGCGTGGACGGCCCCCGCGATCTCGGCCTCCTCCCGCGAGGGGCTGGCGATGTCGACGAGGGCGCGGGCGAGGTCGACCGGGTCTGCGGTCAGATCGAGGGCGGCGGTCACGGCGTCCACCTTAGATGCCCGTGCCCGGAGTGCGCCGTCGGCGACCGCTAGCATCGGGGGCATGAGTGCACACGGAGCAGTGGCCACCGGAATCGCCACCCTGACGTCCGATCACACCGTCCTCGACGTGTGGTATCCCGCGCCGGAACTCGGTGCCGCGTCCGACGGGGGGCACCGCGTCCTGTCCGGCGACGAGGTTCCCGCGGAACTCGCCCCCCTGACCGGCCCCGACGCCGACCGTGGGGTCGAGCGGGTGGCGGTGCGCGTGGAGATCTCGGACCTCACCCAGCCCCCGGCCGACGCCTACGACGCCTACCTCCGGCTGCACCTGATCTCCCACCGACTCATCAAGCCCCACTACGCCAACATGGACGGCCTGTTCGGCACGTTGTCCAACGTGGTGTGGACCAACTTCGGCCCCTGCGCCGTGCAGGGTTTCGAGCTGGTGCGGGCCAGGCTGCGCGCCCGCGGCCCCGTCACCGTCTACGGGGTCGACAAGTTCCCGCGGATGGTGGACTACGTCGTCCCGTCCGGCGTCCGGATCGCCGACGCCGACCGGGTCCGCCTCGGGGCGCACCTGGCGGAGGGGACGACGGTCATGCACGAGGGCTTTGTCAACTTCAACGCCGGGACCCTCGGGCCGTCGATGGTCGAGGGGCGCGTCTCCGCCGGTGTGGTGGTCGGCGCGGACTCGGACGTCGGCGGCGGCGCCTCGATCATGGGCACGCTCTCCGGCGGCGGCAAGGAGACCATCTCGATCGGTGAGCGTTGCCTGCTCGGCGCGAACTCCGGGATCGGGATCTCGCTCGGGGACGACTGCGTTGTGGAGGCCGGGCTCTACGTCACCGCCGGCACCAAGGTCGACGTCCGGGCCGGCGCCTGGGCCGAGCGCGAGCCCGTCAAGGCCGGTCAGCTCTCCGGGATGGACAACCTCCTCTTCCGCCGCAACTCCCTCACGGGCGCGGTCGAGGCGGTGCCGTGGAGGCGCGAGGGCGTCGGGCTGAACGAGGCGCTCCACGCCAACGACTGAGCCCCGGCCGCGCACGCGGGGGCGGTCAGGCCAGCCGGCGGACCGCCTCCGCGATCGTCGCGTCCGTGGCGGTGAGGGCGATCCGCACGTGCCGCGCCCCGGCTGGTCCGTAGAACTCGCCCGGGGCCACCAGGAGGCCGCGCTCGGCGAACCAGTCCACCGTGTCGCGGCATCGCTCGTCGCGGGTGGCCCAGAGGTAGAGCCCCGCCTCCGAGTGGTCGATGCGGAACCCGGCCTGCTCGACCGCCGGGCGCAGCAGGGCCCGACGGGCCCGGTAGCGCTCGCGCTGGTCGTCCTCGTGGGCGTCGTCGCCGAGCGCGGCGGTCATCGCCGACTGGATCGGCAGCGGCATCATCAGGCCGGCGTGCTTTCGGACCGCGAGCAGCTCGGCCACCAGCGCGGGGTCGCCGGCGACGAACCCGGCCCGGTAGGAGGCCAGGTTCGAGGTCTTGGACAGCGAGTGCAGCGCCAGGAGTCCGGTGTGGTCGCCGTCGCAGACGCGCGGATCCAGGATCGAGAGCGCCTCGCCCTCCCACACCAGGCCGAGGTAGCACTCGTCGGAGGCGACGATCACCCCGCGCTCACGCGCCCATCCGACGACCTTGCGGAGGTGCTCCGGTCCGAGGACCTTACCGCTGGGGTTCGACGGCGAGTTGAGGTAGAGCAGGGTGGGAGACGACGGCCCGAGCTGCACGAGCGAGTCGGCACGGACGACGGTCGCGCCCGCGAGCAGCGCCCCCACCTCGTAGGTCGGATAGGCCACCTCCGGCACGACCACCGTGTGGCCCGGGCCGAGCCCGAGCTGCGCGGGCAACCCCGCGATGAGTTCCTTGGTGCCGATCGCCGGGAGGACCGAATCCGGGGTCAGCCCGGTGACACCGTAGCGACGGGCGAGGGACCCGACCATCGCCTCGCGGAGGTCGAGCCGACCGACCGTGGTGGGGTAACCGGGTTCGGCGGACTCCGCCGCGAGCGCCTCCCGGATGACCGGGGCGACCGGGTCCACCGGGGTGCCCACGGTGAGGTCGACCAACCCGTCGGGGTGCGCGGCGGCCCGGGACCTCGCCTCGGCGAGGGTGTCCCAGGGGAACACCGGCAGCGCACGCACGGGCGGACGACGCTCCGGGCGTGCGACCACCGGGATCACTCCTGGTTCATGGGCGGGAGCGCCTTGACGAACGGGGTGTCGTAGTCGACCTTCCCGACCTTGGCGGCGCCGCCCGGCGACCCCAGTTCGACGAAGAAGTCCGCGTTGGTGGCGTTGTACTCGGTCCACTCGTCCGGCGTGTCGTCCTCGTAGAAGATGGCCTCCACGGGACAGACCGGCTCACACGCCCCACAGTCGACGCACTCGTCCGGGTGGATGTACAGCATCCGTCCGCCCTCGTAGATGCAGTCGACAGGACACTCCTCGACGCAGGACTTGTCCATCACGTCGACGCACGGCTCTGCGATCGTGTAGGTCACGGCAGCCACCTTCCTCGTAGCGGTATGGCGGTATCGTATGTCACAGTCCGTACCGGCGACGCACACGCCCCGGACCCGCCCTCACTATGTGACGACGCTCACCCCGATCGGGCGTGGCGCCGGGCCGTAGACCGTGTCGCGACGCCGGACCGGGCGGCCGATCCCGGTGGCGATCTCCTCGATCTCCTCGGGGGTCTTGGCCGACCCGTTCTCGGCGCCCGCCATCCTCGAGATGGTCTCCTCCATGAGCGTGCCGCCCAGGTCGTCGGCGCCGGAGCGCAGCATCGTCCGGGTGCCGGCGACCCCGAGTTTGACCCAGCTCGTCTGCACGTGGTCGATCGCGCCGTGGAGCATGATCCTCGCCAGCGCGTGCACGGCGACGTTCTCCTCGCGGGTCGGCCCGGGGCGGGAGGCGCCCGCCAGGTAGAGCGGGGCACTGCGGTGCACGAACGGCAACGGGACGAACTCGGTGAACCCGCCGGTCCGCTCCTGGATGCCGCGCAGGGTGCGCAGGTGCGCCACCCAGTGCCGTGGGGTGTCCACGTGGCCGTACATCATCGTGGAACTGGACCGCAGCCCCACCTCGTGCGCGGTGGTGACGATGTCGATCCACTCGGAGGCCGGGAGCTTGCCCTTGGTCAGCACCCAGCGGACCTCGTCGTCGAGGATCTCCGCGGCGGTCCCGGGGATGGTGTCCAGACCGGCGGCGCGCAGCTCGGTGAGCCACTCTCGGACCCCCACCCCGGACCGGGAGGCCCCGTTGGAGATCTCCATCGGGCTGAACGCGTGGACGTGCATCGAGGGCACCCGGGCCTTGACGGCCCGCACCAGGTCGGCGTACCCGGACACCGGCAGGTCGGGATCGATCCCGCCCTGCATGCACACCTCGGAGGCGCCGGAGACGTACGCCTCGAACGCGCGGTCGGCCACCTCGGAGGCGGACAGCGAGAACGCGTCGGCGTCGCCCTTGCGCTGGGCGAACGCGCAGAAGCGACAGCCGGTGTAGCAGATGTTGGAGAAGTTGATGTTCCGGTTGACGACGTAGGTCACCGTCTGGCCCACCACGTCCGCCCGGATGCGGTCGGCGAGGCCGGCGACGGCCGCCAGCCCGTCGCCCGTGGCCGTGGCCAGGGCCAGGTACTGGTCGTCGCTCAGCCCGGCCGGGTCGGACTCCGCCGCCCTCAGCGCGGCCACCACGTCGGCGTCCGCCCGCTCGGGGGCGAGCGCGCCCGCACCCAGTTCGGCGGCGCGGGCCCGGATGACGTCCCAGTTGCCGAACGCCTCGCCGATGTCCGACCGGGTGTCCGTGATGCGGCCCTCGGAGTCGATCGCCGTGTGCAGATCGGTCCGTCCGCTCGAGTCCCAGTCGTCGTCCGGCTCCTGCCAGGGCCGTCCCTGCGGCCGCAGCACCTCGTCGTCGTCGGCCACGGCGGCGAGCCCGCTCTCCGGGTCCGCCAGGGCGCGGACGTGGCCGGCCACCCTCGGGTCGATCCAGGCGTCCCCCGCGCCGACGTAGCGCGGATGCGCGGTGAGCCGCTCGGACAGGGTCCACCCGGCCGCGGCGAGGTCGGCGGTCAGCTCGTCCAGGTGCGGCCACGGCCGCTCGGGGTTGACGTGGTCCGGCGTCAGCGGCGAGATCCCGCCGAGGTCGTCCACGCCCGCGTCCAGCAGGGCCAGCACGTCGCCCCGGTCCACCAGGTTCGGGGGCGCCTGCACCGCGACCCGGGGGTCCAGGACGAGCCGCGCGACGGCGATCGCCGCGAGGAACTCGTCCCGCCCCGCGTCGGCGACCCCGCGCATCGCCGTGTCCGGCTTCGCGCGGAAATTCTGGACGATCACCTCCTGCAGGTGACCGAACTCGCGGGCGAGCCCGGCCAGGGCGAGCAGGCTCTCCGCCCGCTCCGCGCGGTTCTCGCCGATCCCCACGAGGATCCCGGACGTGAACGGCACGGCGAGGCGGCCCGCGTCGGTGAGCGTGCGCAGCCGCACGGCCGGGTCCTTGTCCGGGCTGCCGTGATGGCACTGCCCCGGGGTGGTGAACAGGCGGGTCGCGGTGGTCTCGAGCATCATCCCCATCGACGGTGCCACCGGCTTGAGCGTCGACAGCTCGGACCAGGACATCACCCCCGGGTTGAGGTGCGGCAGGAGGCCGGTCTCCTCCAGGACCCGGATCGCCATGGCCCGGACGTAGTCGAGCGTCGACGAGAATCCACGGGACGCGAGCCACTCCCCGGCCTCGGGCCACCTGTCCTCCGGCCGATCACCCAGCGTGAACAGGGCCTCCTTGCACCCGGCCTCGGCACCGCGGCGGCACAGGTCGATCACCTCGTCGGGGTCGAGGAACATCCCCTCCCCCGCGGCGCGGAGCCTGCCGGGGACCGTGACGAACGTGCAGTAGTGGCAGCGGTCGCGACACAGGCGGGTGAGCGGGACGAACACCTTGCGGGAGTAGGTCACGACGCCGGGGCGTCCCTCGTCCACGAGCCGGGCGTCACGCCGGGCGGCGGCCAGCGCCGTGAGGTCGCGGAGATCCTCCCCGCGGGCGGCCAGCAGCACCGCGGCCTCGGTCACGTCGAGGGTCAGCCCGTCCCGCGCGCGGCGCAGGGCGCGCCGCATCGCGGACGGCGCGGGCTCGGAATCGAGTGGCGGCGCGGCGAGATCCATGACCGTGATGATGCCCCACCGCGCCCAGCCGGAGGTCACGGCCGTCGCGGAGGGGCCCGCGCACTAGGCTGGCGGGCATGCCAGATCACTCCGTCCCACTGCGTAGCAACGGGGACCCGCTCGTGACCGTGCCCGCCCGTGGCGACGGCGGCGCCCACGCGCTGCGGGAGGCGAGCCCGCTGCCCGTCGACGGGCCCGCGTCCGACTCCGGCCAGGGCCTCCTCACCTCCACCCGGGTGCTGGTCACGGCGCCCCGGCACCGGATCGAGAAGCGGACGCCGTTCCTGTTCGTGATCGAGGGCATCTGGTCGTGGGCGATCCTCGCCGGGCTGCAGGTGGCCTGGTACTACTGGGGCGAGAACGTCATGGGGTTCTGGAACTGGGTGGCCCTGGCCGTGACCCTCCCCTACGCGTTCATGTCCATCGTGGTGGCACCCTGGTGGCGCTACGTCGTCGCCCGCTGGGACGTCTCCGACACCGCCGTGTGTTCCCGCAAGGGCTGGTGGACCACCCAGTTCCGAATCGCCCCCCTGGCCCGGCTGCAGACCGTCTACACCACCCGGTCCCTGTTCGAACGATGGTTGGGGCTGGCCACGGTCAACGCGTCGACCGCGTCCGCCCACGGGACGGTCGAGATCCGGGGCCTGGCGCTCGCCGACGCCGAGGCACTGGCGCAACACCTCATCGCGATCGCCAACCTCGATTCCGGGGACGGGACGTGACCGGGCCGGGCGAGACGGGGACCGACCAGGCGGAGGAGGTCCTCCGTCCCGACGAGCCCGCGGTCGCCGAGAAGATCGACCCGGAGGCCCCGTGGCAGCGACTGTCCTGGCGGATGCTGCTGGTGGACCCGCTCGGGTCACTCACCCGCCTCCTCCCGCTCTTCCTCATCTCCCTGTGGCTGGGCTCGAACCGCAGCAACTACTGGTTCGAGACCGTGGTCATCTCGCTGGTGGTCCTGGCCGGCCTGCTGCGATGGTTGTCGACCAGCTACCAGGTCGGCCGAACCCACATCATCCTCAAGAAGGGCTTCTTCAGCCGTCAGGTCGTCACCGTCGCCCGCCACCGGATCCGGAGCGTGGACACCGAGTCCGACCTCTTCCACCGCGTCATGCGGGTGTCGATCCTCGAGGTGGGCACCGGCCGCGCCGACGCCGGCAAGTCCGGTGCCGAGCGCTTCCGCCTCAATGCGATCGACACCGCCCTGGTCGACCCGCTCCGGGACGAACTCCTGGCCCACCGACGCGCACTCGACCCCACCCTGAGCGAGGAGGACGAGGAGCAGTGGGGATCGAAATACGGGGAGGACATCGCCCGGTGGCGGATCACCTGGGCGAGGTTCGCCCCGTTCTCCTTCATCGGCTTCGGGGTGCTCTTCTCGCTGTGGTTCCTCACGTGGCAGATGGGCGACATGCACGACCGGATCATGGATCTCGCGGTGGTGGAGGGGACGGTCGACCGGCTCGACTCCCTGGGCCCGCCGTGGGCGTTCGTGGGCAAGGCCATCGCGGTGTGGATGGTGGCGGGCGTGCTCGCGGTGATCACCTACGCGATCCGCTACGGCAAGTACGCCCTCACCGACCACGGGCAACTCCTCTACGTCCAGAACGGCATCCTGCGGCGCAAGCACCAGGCCCTGGACAAGGCCCGGCTCCGCGGGGTCGAACTCCGGCTGCCCGTGTACCTGCGGATGCTCGGCGGTGGCCGGCTCGAGCCCATCATGACCGGCACCAAGAAGGGTGCCGCCGCGTCGACGCTGCTCCCGCAGGCGCCGATCGGTGACGTCCGGCGGGTGGCGATCCGCATCCTCGGCGACGAGACCCCGGTGACCGTGGGCCTGCGGCGTCACCCGTGGAAGGCCGCGCGTCGTCGTCTCACCCGCGGGTTGTTGCCGTTCTGGATCGTGGCCGGGTTCATCATCCTGTACCGCCTCGACTCCGGACCGTCCGCGGACGTCTGGGTCCGCTGGGGGATCCCGGCCGCCCTGGTGTTCTTCCTCGCCCTGTCCGTCGACCGGATCCGCATGCTCGGCCACGCGCTGCTGCCCGACACCCTGGTGACCTCACACGGGTCGTGGGCCGCCAAGCGCACGATTCTCGAGGCCGACGGGATCATCGCGTGGACCGTCTCCCAGTCGGTGTTCCAGCGCTCGGCGCGCGTCGCAACGGTGTCGGCCGCGACCCCCGCCGGCGGCGGCGTCTACTCGGTGGTGGACATGGACGCCGACGAGGCGTGGGTCCTGGCCGAGGCGTTGACCCCGGGGATCACCGACGTCTGGAAGCACGACGGCGCGGGCGACGGGCGGGTGTCACCGTCGATGGGCGTCCGGCCGGAGTGATCGACCCAGGGTGGCCGCCCACAGCGGGATGAGGCCCCCGGCCGCCAGGAGCGCCAGGCCCCGCAACCCGACCGGCACCGGCATGTCGCCGCCGGGGCCCAGGTCGAGTGCGATCAGGGTGAGGATCCACACCAACGCCGGGAACGCGGCGACGATCGCCCGGTCCGACCACATCGAGGCGATGCGCACCAGGGCCAGCGACCACGCGCCGGCGGCGACGACCGTGACCGGGACGGGCATCGTGCCGACGTACATGGTCAGCCAGGCGGCCGCGAGCACGCAGCTCGCGGCCGCACCCACCGCGAGCAGGGACAGCGCCACACCAAGTTCGGCGGGGGTGGGCGCGCGATCGGGCGCGGCCGTCGTCGTCGTCATCGTGACTCCTCCGTGAGCCCGTCCAGCAGGTGCGACCTCCCGGGCGCGCACCGGACGTAGGGTCCGGCGGGGTCCGCCGGATCGGCGAGGTCGCTCGCGATGTACCACTCGACCAGCGGCACCGGCTGGAGGACACCGTTGGTCAGCGCCAGGAACCACGGGTCGCCGTCCGCGCCCGGAACCAGCTCGAGCTGGGTCGCATGCCCGGTCAGCGCCTCGAGCTTGGCCGCGTAGGAGGAGGGATCGAGCGGAACGCGGTGGGTCAGGCGCGAGTCGCGGACCGACGGCAGTTCGTCCGGGAGGGCGTGGCGCAGGTGGGACGGCGGGCCGGGGTGCACGAGCGAGACGTCCGACCGCGCGGTCACGGTCCACGCCACCCGCCGAGGGCGGTGGGCCGCCTCGCCGAGCGCGGCGTGCACCACCTCGTGGGCCCTGACGTGGTCGGGGTGCCCGTACCCTCCCCGAGGGTCGTAGGTCACGACGAGGTCCGGTCGCCACCCGTCGAGGATCCCGGCCATCTCCTCCACCGCGGCCCGCCCGGACCCGACGAACGCCCTGGGGTGGTCCGCGGACGGTGTCCCGGCCATGCCCGAGTCGCGCCACCGGCCGGCGTCCCCGAGGAACCGGGGTCGGTCCACACCGAGGGCGCGCAGGGCGGCGCTTAACTCGGCGATCCGGTAGCCGCCGAGCTGATCGGCCCGGTCGGAGGTCAGCCCCGCGAACTCCTCGCCCAGTACCTCCCCCTCCTCGCCGAGAGTGCACGTCACCACCCGGACGTCGACCCCGGCGGCGACGAGGACCGCGATGGTGCCACCCGTGGTGATCGCCTCGTCGTCGGGGTGGGCGTGGACGAACAGGGCGCGGACGTCGATGTGGGTCGACGGAACCGGGGACGTGGTCATCCGGACCTCCTCCAGGTCGGTGCGGCGCCGAGGACGTCGGAGACCGTGATCGGCGCTGGGTCGACCCGGTCCCGGCGGATCCCGGTCAGGTCAACACCGTCCTCGGCGAGGAGCAGACCCGGTCGGACGAGCGGTACCCGGAGGGCGAGGTCGGCGACCAGGTCGCCGGCCACGGTCAGGTCGGGTCCGGTCGTCCCGTCTCCCAGGGCGCGGTCGAGTGCGGGATCGCACACTCCCGAGACACCGCTGGCCCTGGCGGGGGCCGACTCCCCGATCGTGCGGGGTGGTGGGCCGGAGCCGGGGGTGGGCGAGCCGGTGGCCGAGGGGGCGACGGTGAGGCCGGTATCGGGTTCCGGGGGGACGAGGCTCGCGACCGTGGTCGGCGGCCGGGCCGGGGTGGTCTCGACGGCCCCGTCCGCTCCCGCCGCCGCGGGACAGGCGAAGCGGGACACGGCCGCGGCCTCGGCGTGACCGCCGACCCGCTGCCACCCCACCACCCCGTCGACGAGTCCGTGCGGGAGCGCGTCGGCGTAGAGGCCCACCGGGTCGAGTTCCCAGACCCGGGCCCCGATCCCCGCGCGCCGCAGTTGGTCCGCGATCGTGTACGCGGCGGTGAGCGCGCGGTCCTCTCCTGCCTCGACCCCGATCGTCAGGCTCAGCGGGCGGCCGTCGCGCTCCCATCGCGCACCCGGCCGGGTGAACCCCGCCCCGGTGAGGGCGCGGTCCACGGCGGCGGGGTCACGGGTCGGGGTCGTGGCGGACGCCGGAGGGAACGGGAACGACGTGACGGAGGGCGCGGACTCACCCGTGACGATCCGCCCGACCACCTCGGGGTCCACCGCCGCCGCGACGCCACGACGAACCGCGGGGTCCCCGACCGCCGGCGCGACGGTGTTCAGGCCCAACTCGAGTTGGCTCGATCCCGCGACGGGCCCCGTCCGCACCGCGGGCACGGTGCCGGCGACATCCGCGGCGACCGGCGTCGCCGAGACCAGCGCGAGCGCACCGGGACCGCTCCGCAGGGCCGCACCGAGCTGACCGGCCCCCGTCGCCCGCCGCACCAGGATCTGGTCGAGTCCGGGCGCCTGCGCCCAGTACCGGTCGTTGCGGACGAACTCGATCTCCCCGCGGCCGATGTCGGCCACGCGGATCATGAACGGTCCGGCGCTCGTCACGGGCAGGCCCGCCATCGCGCCCTGGAAGCCGGCGGGGGCGTTCTTGAGGATGTGCCCGGGGACGAGATTGGTGAACAGGGACTGCCACTGCTGCGGAGGAGAGTCGAACTCGACGTCCACGATCTTCCCGCCGGCACCCGAGCGGACCGCCACGATCCGCTCGTACCCCGCCGGGTCCACGACGCCCGGCTGGGTGGTCATCTGGCGCCAGAGGTACTCGAAGTCCTCGGCCGCGACCGGGACGCCGTCCGACCACTGCGCCTTCTGGTCGATCGTGTACCGGACGGTGTTCCGGTCCCCCCCGAGGACCTCCGCCGAGACCAGGAGGTTCCCGTTGAGGACCGGATCGCCGTCGGGACCGGGGACGAACGCGCTGGGCAGGAGCAGCGAGGCGACCAGGTCGGTGTCCACCCCCTGGTCCGCGAGGAGATGGGGGTTGAACCCGGGCTCGACCCTGTCCAGGGCGAGCAGGACGCCGTTCCCGGAGAGGACCACGGTCTCGCCGTCGGTCCGTTCCTCCCCCACCACCGTCGGCGGGGGAGGATCGGCGACACACCCGGCGACGACGACGAGGGCCAGCGCGGCGGACAGCCCCGCGGTCGCCCGCAGGCGCATCCGCGCCCCCCTCGTGGTCACCGGGACACCGTCAGTTGACCGACTGCTGCTCGCGCGACTTGGACTTGCTCCGGGCCTTGGCCCGCTCGTTCGCCGTGAGCAGGACCTTGCGCACGCGGATCGCGTCCGGGCCGACCTCGACGCACTCGTCGCCGGCGCAGAACTCCATGGCCTCCTCCAGCGAGAGGTTGCGGTGCTTGGACAGGGTCTCCGTCGCGTCGGAGGAGGCCGCACGCATGTTCGTGAGCTTCTTCTCCTTGGTGATGTTGACGTCCATGTCCTCGGAGCGGGGGTTCTCCCCCACCACGACGCCCTCGTACACCTCGGAGCCGGGCTCGATGAAGAAGTCACCGCGGTCGGCCAGGCCGAGCAGGGCGAACGCGGTGGCCTTGCCGGCCCGGTCCGCCACGAGGGAGCCCGTGTGCCGCGAACGGATCTCGCCGACCCAGGGCTCGTAGCCGGCGGACACCGAGTTGGCGATCCCGGCGCCGCGGGTCTCGGTCATGAAGGTCGTGCGGAACCCGATGAGACCGCGGGCCGGGACGGTGAACTCCATCCGGACCCACCCGGAACCGTGGTTGCTCATCTGCTCCATGCGCCCCTTGCGGGCGGCCATGAGCTGGGTGACCGCGCCGAGGTACTCCTCGGGCACGTCGATCGTCATGTGCTCCATCGGCTCGTGGATCTTGCCGCCGATGGTGCGGGTGACGACCTGCGGCTTGCCCACGGTGAGCTCGAAGCCCTCCCGGCGCATGGTCTCGACGAGGATGGACAACGCCATCTCGCCGCGGCCCTGCACCTCCCAGTCGTCGGGGCGCTCGGTGTCGAGCACCTTGAGCGAGACGTTGCCCACGAGCTCCTGGTCCAGGCGCGACTTGACCATCCGCGCGGTGAGCTTCTTGCCGCCGTTCCGGCCGGCGAGCGGCGAGGTGTTGACGCCGATGGTCATGGAGATGGCGGGCTCGTCGACGGTGATCGCGGGCAGGGCGACCGGGTTCTCCGGGTCCGCGAGCGTGTCGCCGATCATGATGTCGCTGATCCCGGCGACCGCGACGATGTCGCCGGCGACGGCCTCCTCGGTCGGCACCCGCTCGACGCCCTCGGTGGCCAGCAGCTCGGAGATCCGAACGGACTTGGTCTCCTGCTCACCGTTGGGAAGGTTGTGGATCCACGC
>DIAZ01000107.1:0-598 GCA_002415925.1 Dietzia sp. UBA5065
CGGCGGCTGCCCCGCACGGACACCAGGTACCCGGAGGTCGCGAGCGCGAACAGCGGCACGGCGGTGACCCCGCCGAGCTCGGTCACCGCCCGGACGATCCGCGTGGTCCGGGGCGTGTGGCGCCGCTGCAGCCACAGCATGACCGGTTGGTCGAAGGGGAACTTGGCGCCGCTGCGGACCCGCTCGGCCAGCTCGACGAACCCGACCACCGGCATCGCGAAGCCCACGAACGCCACGCCGAAGATCGCCCACGTCCCACGGGGCAGCGGCACCTCGCGCCGGTCGACGATGCTGCCGAGCACCCCGTCCGACGGATGCAGCCGTCGCCACACGCCCCGCGCCGGGGACAGTGCCCGGGCGCGACGGGGGATCGTCGGTCGCGACATGCCCACACCCTATGCAGCGCCGGGCGTCGGTGCCGGGCGATCGGGCGGGTAGACGGCGAAAGACCGCCCCGCGTGGTTAGGGTGGGCCCAGCCAACCCGAGAGGCGG
Source organism: Dietzia sp. UBA5065 (assembly GCA_002415925.1). GTDB lineage: Bacteria > Actinomycetota > Actinomycetes > Mycobacteriales > Mycobacteriaceae > Dietzia. The sequence continues at coordinate 494 of DIAZ01000107.1, forward strand.
AGGACGAATGAGTCAGACCCGTACCGAACACGACCTTCTCGGCACCAGGGAGGTCCCGGCGGAGGCCTACTACGGCATCCATACCGTGCGGGCGGTCGAGAACTT
>DIAZ01000107.1:826-3206 GCA_002415925.1 Dietzia sp. UBA5065
AAGAAGGCCGCCGCGCTCGCGAACGTGGAGATGGGGGTCCTGGACCCCGACGTGGCCGCGGCGATCGTCGGTGCCTGCGACGAGATCCTGCAGGACGGCCGGTGCATGGACCAGTTCCCGTCCTGCGTCTACCAGGGCGGCGCCGGGACCTCGGTGAACATGAACACCAACGAGGTGGTGGCCAACCTGGCGCTCGAGCGGCTCGGCCACCCCAAGGGTGCGTACGACATCGTCAGCCCGAACGACGACGTCAACCGTTCGCAGTCGACCAACGACGCTTATCCGACGGGGTTCCGGATCGCGCTGTGGCACGCGCTCGAGCGGCTGGAACCGGCGATCGTGGCGCTGCGGGAGGCGTTCTACGACAAGTCCGAGGAGTTCCGCGAGGTCCTCAAGATGGGCCGGACCCAGCTGCAGGACGCGGTGCCGATGTCGCTGGGTCAGGAGTTCGGCGGGTTCGCGGTGACGCTCGACGAGGAGCTCCACGTCCTGGGTGCGGCGGCGCGGATGTTGCTCGACGTGAACCTCGGGGCGACGGCCATCGGCACGGGCGTCAACACCCCGCCCGACTACCGGCGCACGGTCATCGAGCACCTGAGGGAGGTCACGGGACTGCCGGTCACCGGAGCCATGAACCTCATCGAGGCCACCAGCGACACCGGCGACTACGTCAACGTCCACGCCGCCCTCAAGCGGGCCTCGGCCAAGGTCTCCAAGATCTGCAACGACCTCCGGCTGCTGTCCTCCGGCCCGCGCGCGGGGTTCAACGAGATCAACCTGCCGGAGCTCCAGGCGGGCTCGTCGATCATGCCCGCCAAGGTCAACCCGGTGATCCCCGAGGTGGTCAACCAGGTGTGCTTCAAGGTGATCGGCAACGACATCACGGTGACCATGGCCGCCGAGGCCGGTCAGCTCCAGCTCAACGTGATGGAGCCGGTGATCGCCCAGGCGATGTTCGAGTCGATCTCGCTGCTCACGGCGGCCATCGAGACGCTCACCGAGAAGTGCGTCCGGGGGATCACGGCCAACGAGGAGGTGTGTCGGACCAACGTCATGAACTCGATCGGCATCGTCACCTACCTCAACCCGGTGATCGGCCACCACAACGGCGACCTGGTGGGCCGCGAGTGCGCGCGGTCCGGCCGGGGCGTGCGCGAGGTGGTCCTGGAGATGGGCCTGCTCAGCGAGGAGGAGGTCGACGACATCCTGTCCCCGGCCAACTTGCTGAGGCCCCGCTACAAGGGCAAGTCGGGCGGGCAGCCGGGCGCGGCAGCCGTTACCGTCTCCCCATGACCTCTCCCACTTCGCGTGTCGTCGCCGGGCGCGAGATAGCGTTCCCGGTTCCCGTCGTCTCCGCCTCGGTGTCGGGCGCGGCCTTCCTCACCCGGGCGGCGGTCGTGCGGCGCCTCATCGCCGCAGGTCCGCAGTCGGCCGTGCTCGACGCGGGTGCCGAACCGGTGACGCTCCCGGGCGGGCGCACCCCGGTGACGATCATGCACGTGCGCTACCACGACGTCCCGGGCAACGTCCTGGGCGCCTACCACGAGATCGGGCTGGCGTTCCAGGTCAGGGTCCCAAGCGCCGGGGTGGTGCAGCACATCCACGAGCTCCCGGTGGACCAGGACTTCACGCTGGCGGCGGGCAACGAGCTGTGGGGCTTCCCCAAGTGGAAGGGCGACATGGTGGGCTCGGCCGGGGGAGCGTTGGACGACGCCCGCCTGGGGCCCGTCGGCTCCTCCGGGGCAGGCGGCATCGAGCTGCGACTCGACACCCGCGTCGGGGTCCCGATCCCGGGCCGACAGTCGCTGGCCATGAACTGCGTGCAGGTCATCGACGGCGACCCCGTCCTGGTGACGGCCGCGGCGACGGCCTCCGGTGGGCGGGTCCGTCCCCTGGGCGGGGCGCGAATCTCGGTCGCGGCCGGGGCGGAGGGGGCGGGCGCCGACCTCGCGCGGTTCGCCGACGCGATCCGTGGGCTGGCGCTAGACCGGGCCCGGCCCCTCGCCACGTTCTCCTACGAGAGGTTCGAGGCCGAGTTCCAGGCCCCGCGCCCCCTCGGTTAGCCCGGGCCCGCCGCGGCGAGGGCCTCGCGCGCGGCGGGTTCGGCGGCCGCACGGTCCGCGGGGACGAGCCCGACCCGGCTGCGACGGTCCAGGATGTCGTCCACGGTCAGGGCGCCCTCGTGGGTGACCGCGTAGGAGAACTCGGCGCGGGTGACGTCGATCCCCTCCGCGACCCGGTCCAGCGGCCGGTCGAGCAGGCTCTCGGCCACGACGGTCGAGGCCTCCTGCCCGTAGCGCGACACCAGCGAGGCGGGCAGGCGCCCACCGGCGGCGGGCGCGGGCCCGACCGGATCGGGGTGCCCGGGCGCCCCGACCAG
>DIAZ01000107.1:3361-3921 GCA_002415925.1 Dietzia sp. UBA5065
ACGAGGTCCACCGCCTGCTCGGCCATGAGCCGGTACTCGGTGAGCTTGCCGCCGGTGATGGTGACGAGCCCGTTCTCCGAGGTGAGCACCGCGTGCTCGCGGGAGAGGTCGGCGGTGTCGCCGTCGCCGGAGTCGACCAGCGGGCGCAGGCCGGCGAAGGTGCCCAGGACGTCGGCGCGGGTGAGCCGCGTGGCGAGCGCGCGGTTGACCACGTCGAGCAGGAACCCGATCTCCTCCTCCGTCGCCTCGGGGACGTCCGGCACCGGGCCGGTGGCGTCGACGTCGGTCAGGCCCACGTGGAGCCGGCCGAACTCGGCGGGGATGGCAAAGCAGAAGCGGTTGGTCTCCCCGGGCACCGGCACGGTGAGGGCGCCGACGGGATGGCCCAGCGCGGCCGCGCTGACGACCAGGTGGGTGCCGCGCGACGGGCGGACGCTCACCCCGGGCGTGGTCTCGCCCGCCCACACGCCGGTGGCGGAGACCACGGCCCGCGCGGAGATCGTGAACTCGTCGTCGTCGCCACTCCCGCCGCCCAGCTCGTCGCGGACGGTGACCCGCGT
>DIAZ01000107.1:4142-12047 GCA_002415925.1 Dietzia sp. UBA5065
GCGGGGGTCCCGGCGAGGCGGGAGAGCAGGGTGCCGGCGACGAACCCCAGGCCCGGCAGCACGGCGCCCAGCGGCGGCGTGTCGCGGAAGACCGGCACCACCTGGGCGAGCGGGCGCACGAGGTGGGGGGCGGTGCGCTCGAGCATGATCCCGCGCTCGACGGCCGAGCGCCGGGCGATGCCGACGTTCCCGGTGGCGAGGTAGCGCAGTCCGCCGTGGGCGAGCTTGGACGACCAGCGGCTGGTGCCGAAGGCCAGGTCGTGGGCCTCGAGCAGCACGGTCTCGAGCCCGCGGGAGGCGGCGTCCAGCGCGATCCCCGCGCCCGTGATGCCGCCGCCGATCACCACCAGGTCGACGGGGGTGTCGCGGGCGCGCAGGTCGGCGAGCTCGCGGCGGCGGCGGGCGGCGGACAGGGCGGTGGTGGCCGGCGTGGTGGCCGGCGTGGCGGTGTCGGTGTGACCGGTCATAACCCGAGGTATCCCCTGATGAGTAGGTGCAGTTCCGTCCGCCAGGCGTCCGGGTCGAGCGGCGGGTCCGCCAGCGGAGCGGACAGGACCGCTCCCTGCAGGGCCAGGAAGAGCATGGTGGCGGTGCGATCGGGATCGCGGCCGGCCAGCCTCCCGTCGGTGGCGATCGCCTGCGCCAGGAGCCCGCGCAGGACGGCGATGAGGCGACGTTGGGAGGTCCCCAGCCGGTGGAGGACGTACTCGGCGATCAGCTCCGACTCGCGGCGCAGCGCGTCCAGCAGCGGGTCGGTCCGGACCTCGTCGGCCATGGTGCACAGGAGCCTGGCGAGGTCGTCGGCATCGCGGGCGTCCGGGCGGGCGGGGCCGGCGTCGCGGAGCGTGGGGTCGACCCGCTCGGCCACGGCGGCGAGCTCGCGCGTGAGCAGGTCGGCGAACAGCGCGGTGATGTCCGGCCAGTGCCGGTAGAGGGTGGTCCGCCCCACCCCGGACCGGCGGGCGACCTCGACCATCGTCGTGCGGGCGGCACCGATCTCGAGGATCGAGCCGCGCGCGGCCGTGAGGGAGCGGTCGCGGGACCGGCGCGGAGGGGCGGACCGCGGAGGGGCGGACGTCGTCACCGGCCCTCCTTGGCGGTCGTCCGCCGCGCGAGGCGCGGGCGGGGCTGTCTGAAACGGAACAGATTCTGCTTTACTGTTCCAGTATGAGCGCCACGATCCCCGCTGACAACCTGCCGCTGCCGCACATGGCCCTGTCCCGGTGGGGAACGGAGGCCGAGGCCAGGGACCTGGGCGAGGGCATCCGCGGCCTGCTGCGCGACGTGCTCGGGGTGACCGCGGCCGGCGGCGCCCGGTTCGACCCCGCCGCGGTGACGGCCTCGCCGTCGCGGCTGTCCGGCACCGACCTCGCGGCGCTCGCCGGCGTGGTGGGGGCGGGCAACGTCTCCGTCGACGACGCCCAGCGCCTGCCGCGCGCGCGGGGGAAATCGACCCCCGACCTCCTGGCCTGGCGGCTGCGGCCGGCGGTGGACTGCCCCGACGCGGTGGTCGCGCCGAGGGACGACGACGAGGTCGCCGCCCTCCTGGACTGGTGCGGACGCGAGGGGGTCGCGGTGGTGCCCTTCGGCGGTGGCACCTCCGTCGTGGGTGGCCTCACCCCGGACGCCGGTGGCCACCGGGCCGTGATCTCGCTGGACCTCGCGCACTTCGACGCCCTCGAGTCGATCGACGCGGAGTCGGGCGAGGCGGTCCTCGGGGCGGGGCTGTCCGGGCCCCGCGCCGAGGACCTGCTGGCCGCGCACGGGTTCTCGCTCGGCCACTTCCCGCAGTCCTTCCCCTACGCCACGATGGGCGGCTACGCCATGACCCGCTCGTCCGGGCAGAGCTCGGCCGGGTACGGGCGCTTCGACGAGATGGTCCGCGGGCTGACGGTGGTGACCCCGGTCGGCGTGATGGAGGCGGGCCGCGCCCCGGCCTCCGCGGCCGGTCCTGACCTCCGGCAGTGGCTTCTCGGCTCGGAGGGGGCGTTCGGGGTGTGCACCAGGGTCCGCGTGCGGATCCACCCGGTGCCGGAGGTCGTCCGGCACGAGGCGTTCCGCTTCCCCGACTTCGCGACCGGCGCCGCGGCGCTGCGTGCGGTCGAGCAGCAGGGCACCGGCCCCACGGTCATCCGGCTCTCGGACGAGGTGGAGACGATGGTCAACCTCGCCACCGCCACGGAGTCGATCGGCGAGGCGGCGGAGGGCGCGGACGGCGACGGCGCGGGCGCGGATCCCGGCGGCTGCCTGTGCCTGTGCCTGTTCGAGGGCACGGCGGAGCATGCGGAGTCGCGACTGGCCGAGACCCGCGCGGTGCTCCTGGCCCACGGCGGCGCGTCGCTGGGCCCCGGTCCGGCGCGGTCGTGGGAGCACGGCCGCTTCGGCGCCCCGGTCCTGCGCGACTCGTTGCTCGACAACGGTGCGCTGGTCGAGACCCTGGAGACCGCCACCGACTGGTCGGCGCTGCCGGCGCTGCGGGACGCCGTGGCGCAGGCGCTGACCGCCGCGCTCGAGGCGAGCGGCACCCCCGCGCTGGTCATGTGCCACATCAGCCACGTCTATCCCACGGGTGCGTCGCTCTACTTCACCGTGGTCGCCGGACAGCGCGGCCGTGACCCGATCGCCCAGTGGTACGACGCCAAGCGGGCGGCCTGCGAGGCGATCGTCGCGACGGGCGGCACCATCACCCACCATCACGCGGTGGGCGTGGACCACAGGCCCTACCTCGAGGCCGAGATCGGGGAGGTGGGCGTGCGGATGCTGCGCGCGGTGAAGAACGCGGTCGACCCGCACGGGGTGTGCAATCCGGGGACACTGATCCCGTGAGAGCGCAGCTGTCCGACCGCGAGATCCGGTCCGTCGCGGTGCTGGTCAACCCGGCGGCCGGCGGCGGCCGCGGCGCGGCGGTCGCGGGCCGGGCGGTGGATCGTCTGCGCTCGCACGGCGTGGAGGTCCGTCGACTGGACGGTGCCGACGCGGAGGACTCCCTCGCCCTCGCGCGGCGGGCGGTCGCCGACGGCGTCGACGCGCTGGTGGTGTGCGGCGGCGACGGGATGGTCTCCCTCGCGGTCCAGGCGCAGGCGTTCTCCGGCATCCCGATCGGCATCATCCCGGCGGGCACCGGCAACGACCTCGCCCGCGAGTACGGGATCCCGCTGGGGAACCCGGAGGCCGCCGCCGATGTGGTGGCGGCCGGCCGGGTCGAGTCGGTCGACCTCGGCCGGGCCACCCCGGACGGCGGCCGGCCCCACGTCTTCGCCTCCGTCCTGTGCGCTGGACTGGACTCGGCCGTCAACCGGCGGGTCAACGAGATGCGGATCCTCGGCGGCCCGCTGCGCTACGTCCTCGCCTCGATCATCGAGTTCCCGACGTACCGACCCCGACGGTTCCGGATGGCCTTCGACGTGGGGCTGCCGACGGAGGAGGTCGTCGAGACCGAGGTGCTGCTCAGCGCCTACGCGATCACCCGCAGCTACGGCGGGGATATGAAGATCGCGCCGGACGCCGACCGGTCCGACGGGCTGTTCGACGTCTGCTACGTCGGGAGGATCTCCAAGCTCCGGCTGGCGTGGCACTTCCGCCGGATCTACTCCGGCACCCATGTGGGTCTGCGGGGCGTGACCACAAGGAGGTGCCGCACCGTCCGCATCGAGGCCGACGGCGTCGAGGCGTTCGCCGACGGCGACCCCGTCGCACCGCTGCCCGTCACCCTCGAGGTGCTCCCGTCGGCGGGGCTGTTCCTGGTGCCGCGGGAGTCACTCTAGCCACATCAGCCACTCTGATCTATGCAGGTCACGGCCGTATCGCGGGCGCGTGAGCACATCGGACATTCGGTTCGCGCCAGGCGCGCCGTGACGGCATGATCACCTCCATGCGCTCCAGGTTCATCGCGTCACTCGCGACCATCTCCGTCACCTCCGCCACCCTCGTGGGTGGCGGAGTCGCGACGGCCTCCGCCCAGGCCCTGCCGTCGTTCCTCCCGCAGCAGCTGATCCCCCAGCACGTGGTGGACGGCGTCGTCTCCCAGGTCCGCGCCGCCTTCCCCGCCGAGGTGTGGGCGGCGGCCGGATCCACCGGGATGGTGTACAGGGACGTCTCCGGAGGGCTGCGTGACGGGATCGTCCGCGAGATCGACGGCTACCGGGTCTCGCGCGGGCTCGGGACTCTCGCGCCCGACGCCGCGCTCGACGCCGAGGCGCAGAGGTGGGCGGACCGACTGGCCGCCGAGGACGCCGTCTACCACAACACCGCGCTGCTCAACCGGGGCTACGGCGAGAACATCGTCGCCGCCGGGACGCACTGCGGTGCGGTCTGCCTGGTGGACCTGTGGAAGAAGTCGCCCGGGCACCACCAGAACCTGGTCGACCCGGGATACCGGTCGGCGGGCATGGGGATCGCCTACTCCGCCGGTGGAAAAGTCTTCGTGGTGCACGACTTCTCCTACTGAGCCCCCGGACTGAACCCCCGGACCGAGCCCCCGCGCTGGGCCCCCGAGCCCTCGGAACTGGCCCCCGGGGCCGACGAGGGGACCCGCCGTCCCGGTCAGTGCCCGCGGACGTCGAGCATCGTCATCCCCCGGTGCATCTCCCACACCAGGATCTCCGCGCCCTCGTCGCCGGCGGTGACGCGGCGGCCCCCCGAGGCCGTCATCCGCGCGGCGTCGCCGGTCCCGAGTACGCCCTCTCCCTCGAGCGTCACGGATCCGAGCGGGACGTAGAGGTGGAGGAACGGCGCGTCGGGGAGGTCGACGGAGCGGCCGGGCGCGAGGCGGGACGCGAGCAGGGCGGACGCGCTGTTGCGGATCCGGATGGCGGACCGGTCGGAGTAGGTGGGGAGTCCGCCGGCGACGACGGCGAGCTGGTTCTCGAGCTCGCGGGGTTCGAGCTCGAGCTGTTCATAGCCGGGATCCCCGCCGGAGGTGTCCGGGACGACCCACATCTGGACCAGGTGGACCGGGTCGCCGGGAACCAGGTCGTGCCGGATCGAGCCGTCGCGCCAGCCGTCGTTGCGCTCGGAGTGCAGGATGCCGGAGCCGGCGCTCATCCGTTGGGCCAGGCCCGGGTAGATGATCCCGCTGTGGCCCTCCGAATCCTGGTGGACGAGTGAGCCGGAGAGCACCCACGTGACGATCTCCATGTCGCGGTGGCCGTGGGTGTCGAACCCGGATCCCGCGGCGATCCGGTCGTCGTTGCTCACCAGCAGGCGGCCGAAGTGCGTGTTCATCGGGTCCTGGTGCCGGCCGAAGGAGAAGGAGTGGCGGGAGTCCAGCCAGCCGCCGCCGTCGTGCGAGCGCGAGAGCGAGCGGTGGATCCTGACCCCGGGAACGAGCATGGCGACCTCGCTAGTGAAGATGATAAGTCAACAATATTGGTGTCCGGAACACTTGTCCAGATTTGTCGGTCGTTTGGATGTGGAGCGCGCTCCGCGTGTCGTAAAGTGACAGGCGTCACAACGACGTTCCAGGAGGCCACCGATGTTGCAGAACGCCCTGTCCGCCACCCTGCGCCTGGGAGTGGCCACGACCAACGAGTTCGCGGCCCTCGTCGTCGACAACACGCTGGGGCGGTTCCTCGACACCAATCCCGACAAGGTCCGCTGACGGTCCTGTCACCGTTGCCGTCGACCCCCGCGGCCTTCCCGTCGCCGGGCGGTGCCACCGCCGGCAGGCGTGACCGATCGTGACCGCTAGGCTGGTGGCCATGTCGGACAATCCCTTCGGGCGGGTCATCACCGCGATGGTGACCCCCATGCACGACGACGGCTCGATCGACTTCGACGGGCTGCAGAGGCTCGCCGTCCACCTCGCCGACCACGGCCACGACGGCCTTCTGGTCAACGGCACCACCGGCGAGTCCGCCACCACCTCGGACGAGGAGGACTACGACTGCGTGGCCGCGGTCGTGGAGGCGGTGGGTGATCGCGTCTCGGTGATGGCGGGGTGCGGCACCAACGACACCCTGCACTCGATCCGGGCGGCGGAGGCGATGGTCGCGCGCGGAGCCGACACGCTCCTGGTGGTGACGCCGTACTACAACAAGCCCACGCAGCACGGCATCGTGGAGCACTTCCGGATGATCACCGAGGCCGCGGGCCGGCCCGTGATGGCCTACGACATCCCCGGCCGCACCGGAACGGCCCTGTCCACGGACACGATCCGCCGGCTGGCGGAGATCCCGGGGATCCGCGCGGTCAAGGACGCCAAGGGTGACCTCTTCGAGGCCAGCCGACTCATGGCCGAGACCGATCTGCTGTGGTTCTCCGGCGACGACGTCCTCAACCTCGCGTTTCTCGCGCTCGGCGCCACCGGCATCGTGTCGGTGGTCGGCCACGTCGCGGGGGACGACTACCGGGCGATGATCGACGCGGTGGACGCCGGCGACCTCCACCGTGCCCGCGAGATCCACACGCGCCTCATCCCGGCGGTCGACGCGATCATGCACACCTCGCAGGGCGCCATCCAGGTCAAGGCCGCGCTCAAGATGCAGGGCCTGATCGGGTCGGACCGGTTGCGCATGCCCCTGCTCCAGGGGCCGCCCGAGCACCTCGACAGACTCCGTGCGGGCCTCGCGGCCTCCGGGCTGGCCTGACCCACCGGACGCCCGGTCCCGCGCCCGCACCCCGCGGCGCGACTACCGGAACGCCGCCATCTCCGTGCACCGCTCCCACAGCGCGGCGGCGACCCCCGCGTCGCGCGAGCGGCTGCTCGACGAGGTGATCTTCGGGTACCCCTTGAGGCCGCCCAGTCGATCGGGTCCCACAAAGGCCCCTCCGGCCACATCGGGAACGGTCGCGGCGTAGAGCACGGACAGTGCGCCCATCTCCGGTGTGAGTCCGGCCCAGGTGAGCGAGTTGCCCAGCTCGAAGAACCGGTCGGCGAGCGGTCTGCCGCTCTGCCTGATGAGCTCGGTGGAGGTGTAGCCGGGGTGCGCGGCCACCGAACGGAGCCCGCCGCCCAGGCGATCGAGCCTGCGCTGCCATTCGTAGGCGAGCATGATGCAGGCGAGCTTGGAGTCGGCGTAGGCCGCCATCGGTCGGTATCCGCGCCGCTCCATGTTCAGGTCGTCGATGTCGATCCTGCCCCGGAGGTGGGCGAGGGATCCCAGCCAGACCACGCGGTCGGTCAGGTGGGGGACCAGTCCCGCGGTGAGCGCGTGGTGGCCGAGTGCGTTGACCCCGAACTGCATCTCGTGGCCCTGCGCGGTCCGGGAGTGGGGGAGGTTCATGACGCCGGCGTTGTTGACGAGGACGTCGATCCGGGCGCCGGTGCGGCCCGGGGCGGAGGCGGCGAGGAAGTCCTCGACCGAATCGAGGTCGGCCAGGTCGAGTCGGCGGATCTCCGCCAGTTCCCGCGATTCGGGGGGGAGCGAGTCGCGCGCGGCCTCCGCCTTGTCGAGATTCCTGCAGGCCATGATCACCTTGGCGCCCCGGGCGGTGAGGGTCGCGGTGGTGGCCAGCCCGATCCCGGCGTTGGCTCCGGTGACGACGAACGTACGCCCCGTCTGGTCAGGGACGTCGGCGGCGTTCCATCTGGGCGTGCGGCTCATGGGTACCAGTGAACCAGCCGCGCCTGCCGGGCGCGCGGGCACCCGTGTGGTAACGACCGGGGCGACTGGGCGATGTTCTTGTGTCAGACTCTCCGTAGCCGTGTGCGTCCCACGCGTCACACGCCTTTCGTCTACGACCGAGATCTCGGAGTACCTCCATGACGTTCGACCGCCGAACCTTCCTCCGCCGCGCCGGTCTCGGCGCGGCCGGCGCCGGTGCACTCGCCGCCGGCCTCACGCCCGCCGTCGGTGCGCAGTCCGCCATCCCCGCCCCGCTGGGCGCACTCCCCGGCGCGGGCGCGGGGATCCCGATCGGCACCGTGCTCGACTACGCGGCGGGCCCGCCGTCGGCGGCGTCGAT
>DIAZ01000107.1:12254-13187 GCA_002415925.1 Dietzia sp. UBA5065
GAGGACACCGCCGACTGGAAGGCCGGGGCCGGCGGGGCCGACCACCACGCCCCCATCGGGATCGGGCTGCACTTCGGTGCCGGCGGCCCGCGCGGCGTTCCGATGTACGTTGCGATCGACGACAACCCCACGCGCTGGCAGTTCGACAACCAGATCGCCCCCTACCTCGATCGGTGGCGCGTCCACCTGAACGGGCAGGGGCTCAAGCTCGGCGTGTACGCCAACGCCCCGACCATCGACTGGTGCCGCCAGCGCGGGCTCGGTCAGTACTTCTGGCAGCACGACTGGGGCTCCGGCGGGCGCCTCAACCCGGCGGCCACGATCCACCAGTTGCCGGTGAAGCAGCAGGTGACCGTGGGCGGCGTCGTCTCGGACCTCAACCGTGTCTATGCGATCGACTTCGGCCAGTGGTGGCCGATCGACGTGGCGGCCCTCGCGGCCGCGGCGGCCGGAAGCGTGGGCTGACCGAGTTCGCAGCGGGCATCGGAGACGGGCCGGTCGGGGTGTCCCCGGCCGGCCCCCGTGCATCCGGGGAAACCCCTTGACTCGCTCACGTGTTCTAGTAGAATAGAACGCATGATCGAGGCGTGGGGTTGAGATGAGGTCGGCGGAGACGGAGCGCGTGTTCGCGTGCGAGTCCGAGGTCGCGCGCCTGGCCGTGGACGCCGAGAACCGTGCCGCCGCCCTCCGCATCCGGGCCGTCTACAAGACGTTCGACGCCGCGGTCGAGCACGTGCGTGCGATCGACGACGTGGCCCACGAGTCCGATCTCCCCGTCCGGGACCACGCCGCCGTCGACCCCTGGGAGCTCGCGCGCTCGGAGTTGGCCGTCGCGCTCGGGATCCACGCCAACCGGGCCGGCGCCATGGTCGACCTGTCGGTGGAACTGGTCGAACGGTGCCCGGCGGTTCTCGAGGAGATCGAGTCCGGGCG
>DIAZ01000107.1:13411-13737 GCA_002415925.1 Dietzia sp. UBA5065
CAACTCCGCCGGATGATGGACCGCGCCGTGCGCCAGGTCGACCCGGAGGGGGTGCGCCGGCGCCGGAGCGAGGCCCACCGCGGCCGCGGCGTGTGGATCCGCAAGGCGCCCGACGGCATGGCGTCCGTCTCCGCGAACCTCAGCGCCGCGGGTGCCGAGGTCCTCGCGGAGCGGCTGGACCAGATGTCGGGAGCCGGCACCTGGTCCAGGCCGGGAGGGAACGACGACGAGGCGGCCACGGCCGCCGACGATCGCAGCCCCGACGAACGCCGGGCGGACGCGCTGGTCGAACTCGCCACCGCCGGCCCAGACCCGGACCGCGGGGC
>DIAZ01000107.1:13934-14410 GCA_002415925.1 Dietzia sp. UBA5065
TTCGAGACCGTCTTCACCGGCCGCGCCGACGCCGACCGGGGCGCGGAGTTCAGGTACTCGATTCCCGGCTGGCTCAGGCGTCGGATCAGGCTCCGCGACGGGACGTGCCGCCACCCCGGGTGCTCGGTCGCGGCCGACCGCTGCGACGTGGACCATGTGATCCCGTTCCTGCACGAGGATCCGCGGAGCGGTGGCCTGACCGTGGAATGGAACCTCATCTGCCTGTGCCGGACCCACCACAGACTCAAGACGTTCTCCGGATGGCGGTACAGGGTGGATCGGGACGGGGTGGTGGACATCACGACCGAGACCGGTCGCAGGATACGGACGTGGCCGTCCGGCCCGCTCGCGCACGCGCGACGGATCGAGGAGGCGGTCGACGCGGCGGCCGCGGCCGACCTGCGGCCCGGTCCGGACTCTCGGCCCCGCGCCCCGGAACCGGTCTGCCCCGGCGGCGGGATCGTCCACGAGGCCGG
>DIAZ01000112.1:0-478 GCA_002415925.1 Dietzia sp. UBA5065
GCCACCGAGCGCGACGAGCGAGGGAATCCGGCGGGAGCCCACGGGCGTCGTGTCCCCGGTCATCGCCGGCTCACTCCCGTCCGAGGTCGCGGTGGCGGACGTGGACGTCGACCGAGTCGAGACCCGAGAGCCGGCCGGCCAGGGACTCGGAGACGGCGACACTGCGGTGCTTCCCGCCGGTGCACCCGACCGCGATGGTCATGTACCGCTTGCCCTCGCGCCGGTAACCGTGGATGGCGAGCCTGATCATGGTGACCGCCGATCGGAGGTACTCCTCGATCGATTCGTCCGCGAGGACGTAGTCCCTGACCGGCTTCTCGCGGCCCGTGTGCGGTTGCAGTTCCGGGATCCAGTGCGGGTTGGGGAGGAAGCGCATGTCGAGCAGCATGTCCACGTCGACGGGCACGCCGTACTTGAACCCGAACGACTCGACCGTGAGGTGGAAGTCGAACCCGAGGTCGCCGAACGGGGTCTCGAG
>DIAZ01000112.1:552-4707 GCA_002415925.1 Dietzia sp. UBA5065
CGGTGCCGGAGGTCGTGCACGCTGAGCTTGGTGGTGTCCACCACGACGTCCGCCCGGCCTCGGATCCCCTCGAGGACCTTCCGCTCCCGCTGGATCCCGTCGATCAGGCCGTCGCCGGACTGCAGGGGGTGGGACCGGCGCACGTTGTTGAACCGCGCGACCAGCGCCTCGTTCGAGGCGTCCAGGAAGAGGACCTTCGCTTGCGGCCGACCGTCGAACCGTTGCAGGAGCCCGCCGATGTGCTCGTCGAAACCCAGGCTGCGGACGTCCGCGACCACGGCCAGGCGCTTCGGCCCGTCCTCCGCGCCCTGCATGTGGTCGATCAGGTCGGCCACGAACTCCAGGGGCAGGTTGTCCACGACGTACCAGCCGAACTCCTCGAGCACCTTGGACGCGGTGCCCTTGCCGGCCCCCGACATCCCGCTGATGAGGAGGAGTTCACGTCCCTCGTCGTTCCCGTCCATCGTGCCACCTCACGTCGTCGTACCGCCCTCGTCGGGCGACCCCTGCGAGTCTTCCACGTCGGCCGCCGGAACGTCCGGCCCCGGCTCCTCCGAACCGAGCGCGGTGCGGATCGCCTCGGCCACCCCGGGGCCGATCCCCGGGACGAGGCACAGCTCCGCCGGACCGGCCGCACGCAGCGCGGACACGGTGGGGAACCGCTCCTGCAGGGCGGCCCGCCGGGCGGGCCCGAGCCCGGGCACGTCGTCGAGGACGGACGTGGTCATGCGCCGGGACCTGGCTCCCCGGTGGGCGCGGATCGCGAAGCGGTGGGCCTCGTCGCGGAGGCGCTGCAGGAGGAACAACCCCTCCCCCTGCCGGGGGAAGATCACCGGGTACTCCTCCCCCGGCAGCCAGATCTCCTCGAGCCTCTTCGCGATCCCGATGACCGGGACGTCGGTCACGCCGAGTTCGGCGAGGACCTCGGCGGCGGCCTCGACCTGGGGTCGGCCGCCGTCCACCACGAAGAGCTGCGGCGGGTAGGCGAACCGACGCGACGGCGTGGCCGATGCGGGTCCGCCCCCCTCGGGCGCCCCCTCGTCGTCGACGGGTCCGTCCGCGTCGTCCGGCGTGACCGTCGGCTCCTCGCGGTGACGGCGGAACCGGCGCCGGGTGACCTCCGCGATGCTCGCCACGTCGTCCGAATGCCCGTCGCCGGCGGCCTCCCGGATCCGGTACAGGCGGTAGTCGCTCTTGCGGGCGATGCCGTCCTCGAACACCACCAGCGACGCCATGACGTCGGTGCCCTGGGTGTGGGAGATGTCCACGCACTCGATCCGCAGGGGCGCCGAGTCCAGCTCGAGGGTCTCCTGGATCTCCTGCAGCGCGGCCGAGCGGGCGGTGAGGTCGCCGCTGCGGCGGAGCTTGTGCTGGGTCAGCGCCTCCACGGCGTTGCGGTGGACGGTCTCCGCGAGCGACCGCTTGTCCCCGCGCTGCGGAACCCGCAGCGAGACCCGGGACCCCCTGAGGGCGGACAGCCAGTCCGCGAGCTCGGCGGAGTCCTCCGGGAGGGCCGGTACCAGCACCTCGCGGGGTACGGCGGCGGCGATGTCGGCGGCCGAGTCGGAGGCCCCCGCCAGGTCGGCCTCGCCCCCGTAGAACTGGGCGAGGTAGTCGGAGACCACGCCCGGCACCGCGGCGTCGGGGTCGAAGTGGCCGTCCGCCCCGACCCCGTGGGTGTGCTCGACCACCCAGCCGCGCTGGCCGCGGATCCGGCCCCCACGGACGTGGAACACCTGCACGGACACCTCGAGCTCGTCCGCCGCGACCCCCACGACGTCCGCGTCGGTCCCGTCGCCCAGGACCACGGCCTGCTTCTCCATGGCGCGCCGCATGGCGCCGAGGTCGTCCCGCAGGCGCGCCGCGCGCTCGAAGTCCAGGCCCTCCGACGCCTCCAGCATCCGCTTCTCGATCCGGCGCATGATGACGTCCGTCCGCCCGGACAGGAAGTCGCACAGCTCGTCGACGATGGCGCGGTGCTCGTCCGCCGTCACCCGCCCGATGCAGGGGGCCGCGCACTTGTCGATGTATCCGAGCAGGCAGGGCCTGCCGAGTTGGGCCTGCCGCCTGAACACCCCGGCCGTGCAGGACCGCACCGGGAACACCCGCTGCAGGGTGTCGAGCGTGTCGCGTATCGCCCAGGCGTGCGAGTAGGGGCCGAAGTAGCGGGTACCCGCGCGGCGCGGGCCGCGGTAGACAAAGGCCCGGGGGAACTCCTCCCCGACCGTCACGGCGAGCAGCGGGTACGTCTTGTCGTCGCGGTACCGGACGTTGAAGCGCGGGTCGTACTTCTTGATCCACGTGTACTCCAGCTGGAGCGCCTCGACCTCCGTGGACACCACCGTCCACTGGACCCCGGCCGCCGCGGTGACCATCCTCCTGGTCCGCGGGTGCAGGAGCGTGAGGTCGGCGAAGTACGACCCGATCCGGCTCCGCAGGTTCTTGGCCTTGCCCACGTAGATGACGCGGCCGTGCTCGTCACGGAAGCGGTAGACCCCCGGCTCCGTGGGGACGGAGCCGGGGGCCGGCCGGTAGGTGCGCGGATCGGCCACGGGGGTCAGCGGTCGGCGACGGTCTCGGGATCGGCCGCCGAGGGCTTGTACCGGCGGACGGTCTCGCGGAGGCCGCTCATGGCGTCCACCCCGTCCTGCCCGTCGACCGACTGGATGGCCCAGATGCCCACGTGCTCGTAGCCGGGCAGCTCGAGGCGCGGCCATTTACTGGAGCGCGGGAACGTGAGTCCCACGATGTCCTCCCAGCCCCACACCCGCGACCGCAGCGGTCCGCGGATCTCGACGCCCTGCTCGCCCGCCCGCACCCTGATGCGCAGCAGCGTGAGGAGGACGCCGGCGAAGATCAACCCCACCACCACAAAGGCGAGCTGATCGGCCACCCCGACCGTCACGCCCGTGTCACCGCGGACCAGGACGAACGCCCACGCCACGTGGACCAGCACGATCACCACGGCGAGGGCGATGACCGTCACGCGGAGGCGCCGGGGCCGGTGGTCGAAGTCCCAGGAGTCGGTCATCGGCCCGACCTCAGGGCGCGGAGCGCGAGGGCGGCGCCGAGCGCCGCGGCGACCGCCTCCCCGCCCTTGTCCTCGGCGGCGCCGTCGTGTCCGTCGCGGTCCCGGGCCTGGTCCTCGTCCTCGGTGGTCAGGACGCCGTGCGCGACGGGCGTCGACTCGTCGAGCGCGATCCTCGTGAGACCGTCGGTCACCGACCGGCACACGTAGTCGAAGTGCGGGGTCGAGCCCCTGATCACCACCCCCAGCGCCACCACGGCGTCGTGGGTGCGGGCGAGCTCCTGGGCCACCACGGGGAGCTCGACGGCCCCGGTGACGCGGGTGAGCGTGACCGGCACGCCGGCGGCCTCCGCCACCGCGAGGGCCCGGTCGAGCAGTTGCGTGCAGATCTCGTCGTGCCAGGTGGACGCCACGACGCCCAGCCGCAACCCGCGGGCGTCGGGGATCACCAGTTCCGGCCTACCGCTGCCGCTCATCGCCGATCCTCTCCGTCGGTCCCGGGACCGAACTCCTCGTCCAGCCCCTCCAGCAGGTGCCCCATCCGGTCCCGCTTGGTGCGCAGGTACCGCAGGTTCTCGGGGGTCACGGCGGTCGGCATGGGCACCCGCTCGACCACCTCGACGCCCCCGACCCCGAGGGCGTCGGCCTTGGCGGGGTTGTTGGTCATGAGCCGGACCCGGGTCACCCCGAGGTCCCGCAACATCTGCGCCGCGAGGCTGAAGTCGCGGGCGTCGGCGGGCAGCCCGAGGTCCAGGTTCGCGTCCACCGTGTCGCGGCCGTCGTCCTGGAGCTGGTAGGCGCGGAGCTTCTGCACCAGGCCGATGCCCCGGCCCTCGTGTCCACGCATGTAGAGGACCACGCCCCGACCCTCCTCGCAGACGGCCGCCACCGCGGCGTCCAGCTGGGGGCCGCAGTCGCAGCGCAGGGAGTGGAAGACGTCGCCGGTGAGGCACTCCGAGTGGATGCGGACCGAGACGGGCGCGTCGCCGGAGACGTCGCCGGCGACCATGGCCACGTGCTCGACCCCCTGGAGGACGTCGCGGTACCCGTGGGCGGTCATGGTGCCGGCGGGGGTGGGGATCCGCGCGGCGGCCTCGTGGATGACCTGGACCTCGTTGGCGCGCCGC
>DIAZ01000144.1:0-2678 GCA_002415925.1 Dietzia sp. UBA5065
TCCTGGGCTTCCCGTGCAACCAGTTCATGAACCAGGAACCCGGCGACGAGGCGTCGATCAAGGCGTTCACCACCGCCAAGTACGGCATCACGTTCCCGCTCGCGGCCAAGGTCGACGTCAACGGGTCCGGGCGGCACCCGCTCTACGCCGAGCTCACCAAGGTCGCGGACTCCGGCGGCGAGGCCGGGGACGTGCAGTGGAACTTCGAGAAGTTCCTGCTCTCCCCCTCGGGACAGGTCGTGGGCCGGTTCCGCCCCACGGTGGAGCCGGGAGCCACCGAGCTCGTCGAGGCGATCGAGGACGTCCTCCCGGTCTGACCCGGTGTCGGGCCCGCCCGTTCCGGCCCGGCCATCTGGCGTACACCTCGTCGTCGTCGAACCGACACGACCGGCTGCGACGATTCGCGCATGACCCCCCGCCTCATCGTCTCCGTCTCGGGACTGCGCGACTCCTCGCTCGATGCCGCGATCGACCTGGTCGGCGAGCTCGAGCGCCGGTCCGTCCCCGTCTCGCTGCTGGTCGCGCCGCGCCGCGGTCACGAGTACCGGTTGGCGGAGGACGCGGGCTCGCAGGAGTGGCTCCGGCACCGCCGTCGGCAGGGTGACGCGATCGTGTTGGCCGGGTACGACGACGCCGCCACCAGGCCGCGCCGACCCGAGTTCGCCTCCATCGGCCCCGCGGAGGCGGCCGTCCGGCTGGCCGCCGCGGACCGGCTCATGGCGGACATGGGCCTGCGGACGCGGCTGTTCGCCCCGCCCCGGTGGAACGCCTCGCCGGGGTGCCTCACGGCGCTGCCCGGCGCCGGTTTCCGCGTGTGCGCCTCACTGGAGGGGATCCACGACGTGGTCCGGGGGACCACCGAGCGGGGCCGCGCGCTGTCGATCGGGGAGGGCTTCGTCGCCGACGCCTGGTGGTGCCGGGCGCTCGTCGCCGCGGCCGGGCGCACCGCGGCGGCCGGCGGCCTGGTCCGCCTCAACGTGGCCGCCACGCAGCTCTCGCGCCGCGCACCCCGCTCGGCCCTGCTGGACGCCGTGGACCGGGTGACGGGCGAGCACGGTGCGAGGGTCTCCCGCTACGAGTGGTCGCCGGTCGCGCTGGTCGGCGTGGCCTGAGCGGGGCAGCGGCCCCGGGTGGACGGAGCGTTCGGTGGCCCCGCCGGCTGCGGGTAGGATCGGCCACTGAGTCCCGGCCGGCCCGGGTCCGTCCCGCGCAACCACCCGAACGAGGAGTTCCCACCGTGGCCCGAGTCGTCGTCGAAGTCATGCCCAAGGCCGAGATCCTCGATCCGCAGGGGCAGGCCATCCACCGAGCCCTCGGTCGGCTGGGCCACGCCGGCGTCACCGACGTCCGGCAGGGCAAGCGGTTCGAGCTTGAGGTGGCCGACGGGGTGTCGGAGGCCGAGCTCGAGGAGATCGCGTCTTCGCTGCTGGCCAACACCGTGATCGAGGACTGGACGGTCGTGCGGGTGGACTCCGCCGGGGTGACCGCGTGAGCGCACGGATCGGCGTCATCACGTTCCCCGGCACCCTGGACGACGTCGACGCCGCGCGCGCCGTGACCAAGGCCGGCGCCGAGGCCGTGTCGCTGTGGCACGCCGACGCCGACCTCAGGGGCGTCGACGCCGTGGTGGTGCCCGGCGGCTTCTCCTACGGCGACTACCTGCGCTGCGGCGCGATCGCCTCGATGGCCCCCGTCATGGGCGAGGTCGTCTCCGCCGCGAAGGGCGGGATGCCCGTGCTGGGCATCTGCAACGGCTTCCAGATCCTGTGCGAGGCCGGGTTGCTGCCCGGGGCGCTCGGGCGGAACCGCGACATGCACTTCCTTTGCCGCGACGAGTGGTTGCGGGTGGAGAACACCGGCACCGCGTGGACCTCCCGCTTCGAGGCGGGGGCGGAGATCCTCATCCCGCTCAAATCCGGCGAGGGGCGTTACATGGCCGCCCCGGAGACGATCGAGCAGCTCGAGGGTGAGCGCCGCGTGGTCTTCCGCTACGCCAGCGAGGCGCCCAACGGCTCCACCAACGACATCGCCGGTATCTGCTCGGCGGACGGGCGCGTGGTGGGCCTCATGCCGCACCCCGAGCACGCGATCGAGCCGCTGACCGGGCCGTCCGACGACGGGCTGGGGTTGTTCCTCTCCGCGCTCGACTCGGTGGTCAGGGTCTAGCAGGTCCGGTTGCGGCCGCTGAGGCCAAAGCGAAGGGCCCGCCGGGATCTCCCGGCGGGCCCTTCGGGTGTCAGGGCGTGACTCAGCCGAGCATGCCGTTGGTGCTGCCGAGGTCGGCGCCGATGCCGGCGACCAGGTTGAGCAGCACGCTAGGAAGGGCGAACACGAAACCGACGATGGTGTCGATGGCGGACGAGCCGGTCAGGCCGCCGACCAGGCTGCCGCCGAGCTCCATGCTGAGGGGGAAGGTCTGCTGTGCAATCGAACCGGTGAGGTCCATGGGTGTCTCCTGGGGGTCATCGCCCCGTAGAGGGTGCGCGGGGCGAATGGCGGTGACCCGGATGGTCACGCACACCCCACCATTCTGCACAGGTGGTGAGACGGATGTGCAGATTTGGACCGCGGGTCCCCCATGACGACGCCAGTGACGTGTGGGGCGTCAGGAAGTGCTCCCCACACCCACCGCGTCAGAACTCGACGGGCAATCCCCCCCACGTGCTCCCGATGTCCGC
>DIAZ01000144.1:2907-3301 GCA_002415925.1 Dietzia sp. UBA5065
GATCGTGTCGATCGCCGACGACCCGGTGGGTCCGCCGGCCAGGCTGCCCCCGAGCGTCGTGCTCAGCGGGGCGGTGGATTCGTAGATTGAACCGGTGAGGTCCATGGTGGTGACTCCTGTTTCTCTCGCACGTGTGGGTGTGTGGAACGGGGGAATCAGTCGCCGAGGGTGCTGCCGAGGTCGGCGCCGATCCCTGCGATGACGTTGAGCAGGTAGTAGGGAGCCGCGAAGAGGACGAAGACCGCGGTGTCGAGGACGGACGAGCCGATGTCGCCGACGCTCCCTGTCAACTCGAGGCTGAGCGGAGCGGCGGCGTCGATGATGGAACCGGTGAGGTCCATTGGGGTTCCTTTCTGGGTGGACTCCCCGTCATGTCGGGAAGAGCCTCGGACGG
>DIAZ01000131.1:0-2429 GCA_002415925.1 Dietzia sp. UBA5065
GTGCCCATCGGCGTGAAGACGGGGTAGTTCCACGGCCCGATCGCCCCGACCACGCCGTAGGGCTGGTACTCGACGTAGGCGGCCTGGTTGCTCATGAGCAACCCGGCGGACACCGCGCGGCGCCGCAGCACCTTGTCGGCGTTCTTGGCCGCCCATTCCAGGTGGCCCACGGCGAGCATGACCTCGAGCGTCGCGTCCTCGTCCGGCTTCCCGGTCTCGGCCGAGATGAGCGCGGCCAGTTCCTCGGCGCGGGAGGAGATGGCGCGCTTGTACTCGAGCAGCCACTCCCTCCGCCCGCGCGGGCCCTGGGTCGCCCACCAGCGGGCGGCGGCGCGGGCCCGCTCCACGGCGAGCGCCACCTCCTCCGGTCCGGCGATCGGGTACTCCGCCAGGACGGTTCCGTCGCGGGGGTCCAGACTGGCGAAGGTGGGTCCGGTCTTGCTCGGCCCCGTGGTCCCCGGCTCTGTGGTGGTCATCTGACGTCCTCTCGTTTCAGATCACATATATCTGATGTAACGTAACGTGATACGGGCCACACTAGTCCACTTCCCACGGTACCGATACCCCGTGGTCCCCACACCCCGACAGAAACACGAGGCCAGAAGTGTTCGACATCCTCACCGACGAGCAGCGCGACTTCGCCCGGTCCATCGACGACTTCTGCGCGCGCGAGGTCGGCAGCGTAGAGAAGCGGCGCGAGCTCACCACCGAGGGCGGCACGCATTCGCCGGCGGTCTACGCCAAGATGGCCGAGCTCGGCTGGCTCGGACTGACCGTCCCGGAGGAGTACGGCGGTTCCGACGCCGGAGCGGTCGAACTCTGCCTGCTGCTCGAACACTCCCTGCGCGGCCTCGCTCCCATCGGCGGGATCGGCCCCACCCTCATCACGGCCGCGGCGTACCAGAAGTTCGGCTCGGAAGAACAGCGCCGGCGCGCCCTCGAGCTGGTCGTCAACGGGGGGACGCTCTCCATCTCCATGTCCGAGCCCGGCGCGGGATCGGACGTCGCGGCCCTGCGCTGCAAGGCCGAGCGCGACGGCGACGACTGGGTGATCACCGGGCAGAAGACCTGGTGCTCCAACGCGCACTTCGCCGACCGCATCCTCCTGGTGGCGCGGACCGACTCCTCGGGCGCCAAGCACGAGGGCATCACCATGTTCGACGTCCCCGCCGACGTCGCCGGCCTGCAGATCACCGGCATCGAGACCATGGGCGGGAAGGAGGTCAACGACCTCTACTTCACCGACGTCCGCCTGCCCGCGGACTCCGTGATCGGCGAGGTGGGCGGCGGCTGGAAGCAGCTCATGACCGGCCTCAACACGGAGCGGCTCATCCTGGCCGCCATGCAACTCGGCGTGGCCCAGCGCGCCTTCGACGACTGCCTGAAGTTCGTCCGCGAGCGCGAGCAGTTCGGCCGGCCCATCGGCTCCTTCCAGGTCATCCGCCACCGCATGGCCGACCTGGCCACCGAGATCGAGGCCACCCGCCTGCTCGTCTACGCGGTGGCGAAGAAGGTCGACGACTCCGACCCCACGGCCCTGTTCCCGCGGGAGGCCTCCATGGCCAAGCTCAAGGCGACCGAGCTGAGCAAGCGTGTGACGCTCGAGTGCATGCAGTCCATGGGCGGATACGGGTACGCCACCGAGTACGGCATGGAGCGGCTGGTCCGCCAGGCGGTCGTGTCCACCATCTACGGCGGCACCAACGAGGTCCAGCGGGACATCATCGGGAAGACCTACGGGCTGTGAGCGCCTCCACCGCCGCGGAGGAACTGGCAGCGATCCGGTCCCTCGACGCGGTGCCGTCGGAGCGGGTGTCGACGCTGTGGGACTCGCTCGAACCCGCCCGCGTCGGCGACATCGCCGGCAGCCGCTGGCGGGGCACCGGGCTGGACACCGGTCATCCCATGTTCGGCATGCTGGGCGGGATGCGCTGGTGGGGCAAGGATTTCCGCGATCCCCGCAAGGTGGACCCGATCCTCGTCACCGACGACTCCGGCGAGGTCGTGCCGGACACCTCGGCGACCGGCGGGGGCGGGGCGTCCCTGTGGGAGGTCTCGTTCCGCGGTCGCCCGTGTGCGTCGATGGTGTACGACCGGTTGCCGGTGATCGACCACTTCGCCGTCGTCGACTCCGGCGCGGACGGTCGGCCGGTCACCCTCCTGGCCGTGATGAACGGCCGCGGCACCGTGCGCGACGGCGAGCATTTCTGGTTCCTCCTCGAGCGCGACGACCCCCGCTGACCCCCCCTCCCGTTTGGTCGACATCTCGCAGGAGATTCGAGGGAAATCCCTGCGAGATGTCGACCTAACCCGGGGCCCGAGGGGGTGCGCGGGCAGGCGCCAGGCCCCACAATGGGGAGATGACGTCGACTCCCGCGCGCCCGGTCCGGATCGCAGTCCAGCTCCAACCCCAGCACTCCCCCGACTAC
>DIAZ01000131.1:2612-2839 GCA_002415925.1 Dietzia sp. UBA5065
CCGCTCTACGGCGATCCCGACGGCGCCCATTTCGAGTGCTGGACCATGCTCGCCGCCTGGGCCGAGCAGACCGAGCGCGTGGAGATCGGCGCCCTGGTCACGTGCAACACCTACCGCAACCCCGACCTGCTCGCCGACATGGCCCGGACCGTCGACCACATCTCCGGCGGGCGCCTCATCCTCGGGCTCGGGAGCGGCTGGTTCGAGCGCGACTACACCGAGTACGG
>DIAZ01000163.1:0-552 GCA_002415925.1 Dietzia sp. UBA5065
ATAGCCCGCGGCCATGGTCTCGCGTCGGCCCGCCTCCACGCGCCCACACAGGGCGATGGCCGGTATGCCGCCCTCCTGGGCCGCGTGGGCGACCGCCGCGCTCGCACTGGAGCGCAGGGTCTCCCAACCCAGGATCGTCGAGCCGGTGACGACGAGGTCGGCCCGAGCGACGGCTTGGGCTAGTCCGACGACCTGCGGTCCCTCGGTCGCGCCGTCACGCAGCGCGGCTCCGAGCACGGCCAGACCGAAACCGAGCCCTGCTCCGGCTCCGGCACCGGGCTGACGATCCAGCCGCACGGAGGTGCCGGACAGCAGGTCCCGGCGCGCGGGACGGGCTCGGCGGACCAGATCGACGGCGTGGCCTAGGGCCGCCTCGATGAGTTGGGCGTGCGCGGGGTCGGCGCCGAGCTCAGGGCCGTGGGTCGCCGCGACACCGGCGAGGCCGAGCAGCGGCTGGTGCAGGTCGCCGAGGGCGACGAGCTGGGTGGCGCCGAATCGCCCGATCGCCGTGTCGAGGGCTCCGAGGTCGTCTGCGCGCAGGAGCACCAGGTG
>DIAZ01000163.1:666-2867 GCA_002415925.1 Dietzia sp. UBA5065
TCCGGTGAGGCCCAGGACGATCCGGCCCGGGCGCAGGCGCAGCGCTGCCTCCAGCAGATCACCCACGCCGGCCGAGCTGGCGCCGGCGGGGTCATCGCCGACCGTGCCATCGGGGCCGTGGGTGGCCTGGGTGGCCGGGGCGCCGAAACCGGGCTGCTGCAACTGTCCTCCGCCGGCTTGGGCGGCTTCGAGATAGACCGTGGCGCCGTCCGTGCTGACGAGCATCGTGGCCGGGGTCGGGCGACCCCAGGGGTCATCGACCATCACCACCTGCACCTCGCCGCCCAAGGCCCTGGCCACGGTGTCGATGAAGCCCGGCCCGCCGTCCGACACCGGCAGCACCTCGATGCTGTCGTGCGGGGCGCCCAAGGACCAGCCGCGCGCGATCGCCGCAGCCGCCTCGGCAGGGGCGAGCAGACCGGCATACCCCTCCGGGGCGATGAGCACACGCACGGGCGACATCACACCATGACCGGAGCGTTGGCGGGCTACAGGCCCGCGATCACTTGAGCGAGGAGGATCTTGGCGATCATCGCGGCGGGGTAGACCAGTGCGTAGCCCAACCCGACGCGAGGGTCGAATCCGGTCCGGTCGTTGGCGAAGGCGAGCACCGCCGGCTGGGTCTGCGCGCCGGCGATGACCCCCGCCAACTGTCGCGCGTTCGTCTTGAGGACGGTCCGGCCGACCACGGTGATGGCGACCGCGGCGGCCGTGGTGAGGAGCGCGCCGAGCACGAGCACCTTCCACCCCAGGTCGGAGGTCACCGAGCCGACGAATCGCTCGCCGGCGCGGGAACCGGCATAGGCGAGGAAGGTGATCATCCCGAACGTCGACAGGGACGTCGCCGACGAGGTGGACATCGACACGACGAGCGGCCCGACCCGCACCAGCCGGCCGAACACCAACCCCACGAGCAGGGTTCCGGCCGCGGCGCCGAGGGTGAAGCCGCCGCCAGGGGCCGGGATGTGGATGAGGCCGACGCCGACACCGATGGCCAGGCCAAAGGCGAACCCGATGGGGTTGATGTCCGACAGACCGCGCTCGCTATCTCCGAGGAAGGCGCTGACCTCCTTGAGCCGCGAGGTCGGAGCGGTCACCCGCACCCGGTCGCCCATCTGCAGGACGAAGTCTTCGTGCGCGACCAGGTCCAGGTCGCCGCGACGGACCCGGGTGGCCACCGCGCCGAAGCGTGAGTCCAGCCCCAACTCGGCGATCGACCGCCCGGCGAGGGCGGGCTCGGACACCGTGATCCGGCGGAAATCGAGGTCCTGACGGTGCGCCTGCAGGGCGTGGGACGACCGGTGGCCGAGGCGTTCGGCCACCTTGCTGACTGCACCGGCGGGGCCAACGACCGTGACGAGGTCATCGCGCTGCAGGATCTCGTGCTCGTCGATCACCTCGATGGGGTTCTCCTCGCCGTGCTGGATGCGCGAGAAGACGACGGAGCCGCCACTGTCCTGGACGATCTCGTGGGCGCAGATCGGATCGTCGAGGTCGACCCGCACGGTGAGGTTGGTCAGGGGTTCCCGGGCCTGCTCGTCGTTCCCCCGGCGCAGGACAAACATGGCGGTGACGAGCATGGCGACAACGCCGTAGAGGTAGGCGAGGGAGTAGCCGATCGTCGGTCCGCTGGTGTCCCCGGCCCGTTCACTGGCGGCCGCCAGCGCCGGCGTGTTGGTGAGGGCACCGGCAAAGGTCCCGGCGATGACGGGGCTGGTGAGGCCGAGCAGGCGCCCGCCCAGGACGCCGACGATGCCGACAACGACGAAGACGCCGACAACGGCGACCATCGCCATCCAGCCGCGGCGCAGGGACGCGAAGAAGTTAGGCCCGGACGTCAGCCCCACGGTGTAGGTGAACAGGACCAGCCCGAGGGTCCCCACCACCTCGGGGATCTCGAGTTTGAGCCCGTATGCCGTGCCGAGACTGGAGATCGCAATGGCACCGAAGAGGACCGCGGCCGGACCGAGGTGGACTCCCTTGTAGCGGAAGGATCCGAGCAGTGAGCCAAGTCCGAGGAGGACGGCCAGCAGGAGGATCGGTTGTTGGGACATCAGTCGAAGCAGGTCAAGCACGTGCTCCAGCCTCCCACGTTCGTGTTTCCACCCGGTAAACGGTTCACCAGCCGACGCCGGGGTGTCGGCCCGACCGAAAGGAATCTGCGGCAGCGCCGACCTCGTGGACGGACGGCATACCCTTGC
>DIAZ01000029.1:0-6773 GCA_002415925.1 Dietzia sp. UBA5065
GCGCCAGGTCGAGCGATCGCGCCCGCGAGCGCAGCGCACGCAGCAGCCCGGCGACGGGGACTGGGCTGCCGGGCACTCGCCTATGGTGGCACGCGAACCGGCTGGTGAGGAACTTATTATCTTGCACTCTCGACCGGTTGTTGACAGTGTTCAAAGGATGTCCAGTTCCAGCGCAGAGAAGATCGACCCGGGTTCGACTCGAGCGGCGCGGCCGCGCGCGGACCTCGCGGTGCTCGTCCCCACCGCCGTGATCGCGCTGATCGTGGTGGTGTGGGGCCTGTTCTACACCGTGTCGTTCGAGAGCGCCGCGGGCAAGGCCTTCGACGTGGTGGTCCACACGGTGGGCTGGCTGTTCATCGTCGTGGCGACCACGGTCGTGGCCTACACCGTCTACCTCGCGTTCTCCCGCTTCGGCGGGATCCGGCTGGGCGGCGACGACGAGAGGCCGGAGTACTCCACCCGGTCCTGGATCGCCATGATGTTCGCCGCCGGCATGGGCATCGGGCTCATGTTCTACGGCGTCTCCGAGCCGCTCACCCACTTCCAGACCCCGCCGCCGGGCCAGGACCAGCAGTACGACGTGGCCATGGCGACCACCGCCTTCCACTGGACCCTGCACCCGTGGTCCATGTACGCCGTGGTCGGCCTCGCGCTGGCCCTGTCCGCCTACCGGTTCAAGCGCGGTCACCTGGTCTCGCAGGCGTTCGTCCCGCTGATCGGGGAGAAGCGGGCGGGCGGCTGGATGGGCAAGGTGCTGGACGTGGCCACGGTGGTGGCCACCATCTTCGGGACGGCGGCCTCGCTCGGCCTCGGCGCGCTGCAGATCCGGGCCGGGCTCAACGAGACGGGCGCGGTCGACGGCGGCGGCATCGCGCTCGTCGTGGGCGTCATCGTGGTGCTGGGCCTGGTGTTCCTCGCCTCGGCGGCGTCCGGCATCGGCAACGGCGTCCGGATCCTGTCCAACATCAACCTGGTGCTGGCGATCTCGCTGGCGCTGTTCGTGGCGATCTTCTCCGGCGCGCTCTTCTTCATCCTCGACCTCATCCCCACCACGGTGGGCGCGTACTTCTCCGACTTCCTGGACATGGCCTCCCGGACCGCGGTGAGCGAGAACGGCGAGGCGGCGGAGTGGCTGTCCGGCTGGACGGTCTTCTACTGGGCGTGGTGGATCTCCTGGTCGCCCTTCGTGGGCATGTTCCTCGCCCGGATCAGCCGGGGGCGCACGGTCCGCGAGTTCATCGTGGGGGTGGTCCTCATCCCCAGCACCCTGTCGGTGCTGTGGTTCTCGATCTTCGGCGGGTTCGCCCTGTACCTCGAGGACGCCGGGCGGAGCGTCTTCGGCGACGGATCCCTCGAACCGCAGCTGTTCAACCTGCTCCGCGAGCTCCCGCTCGCGCCGGTGCTCATGGTGCTCGCGATGGCGCTCATCGCCGTCTTCTTCATCACCTCCGCCGACTCCGCGTCGATCGTCATGGGCGGCATGGTCCAGCACGGGATCGAGGAACCGTCCCGCTGGATCGTCATGCTGATGGGCACGTTCACCGCGGCGGTGGCGATCATCATGCTCGTGGCGGGTGACGGGGGCGGCAACGCGCTGTCGAGTCTGCAGAACATGACCATCATCGCGGCGTCGCCGTTCGTCCTGGTGCTCATCGCCCTGTGCGTGTCCATCCACAAGTCGCTCTCGCACGATCCGGCGGCCGAGAGCGCCTGACTCGGGTTCTGCGGGCCGAGACCACTACTCTGGGACGCATGGCGAAGACAGTCCTCACCGCGGTCGCATGGCCGTACGCGAACGGCCCCCGGCACATCGGACACGTCTCGGGGTTCGGGGTGCCGTCGGACGTCTTCTCCCGCTACCAGCGGATGGCGGGCAACGACGTGCTCATGGTCTCGGGCACCGACGAGCACGGCACGCCGCTGCTCGTGCAGGCGGAGAAGGAGGGCGTGTCGGTCCAGTCCCTCGCGGACCGGTACAACCGGGTGATCGTGGACGACCTCGCGGGGCTGGGCCTGAGCTACGACCTGTTCACCCGCACCACCACCCGCAACCACTACGCCGTGGTCCAGGAGCTGTTCCGCGGCCTGCACCGCAACGGGTACATGGTGGCCAAGACCACCACCGGTGCGGTGAGCCCGTCGACGGGCCGCACGCTGCCGGACCGGTACATCGAGGGCACGTGCCCGATCTGCGGCGACGACGGCGCCCGCGGCGACCAGTGCGACAACTGCGGCAACCAGCTCGACCCGGCGGACCTGAAGAACCCGGTCTCCAAGATCAACGGCGAGACGCCGAAGTTCATCGAGACCGAGCACTGGTTCCTCGACCTTCCCGCCCTGGCGGATTCGCTGGGGGACTGGCTCAAGGGGCGCAAGGACTGGCGGCCCAACGTCCTCAAGTTCTCGCTCAACCTGCTCGAGGACCTGCGCCCGCGCGCCATGAGCCGCGACATCGACTGGGGCATCCCGATCCCCGTCGAGGGCTGGGAGGACCGCGGCGACAAGAAGCTCTACGTCTGGTTTGACGCCGTGGTGGGCTACCTGTCCGCGTCGATCGAGTGGGCCTGGCGCTCCGGCGAGCCCGAGGCCTGGCGCAAGTGGTGGACGGACCCCGAGGCGGTCTCCCACTACTTCATGGGCAAGGACAACATCACCTTCCACTCGCAGATCTGGCCGGCCGAGCTCATCGGCTACGACGGCCGGGGCGCGCGCGGCGGCGAGCCGGGCGCGCTCGGCGCCCTCAACCTGCCCACCGAGGTGGTCTCCTCCGAGTTCCTCACGATGTCGGGGTCCAAGTTCTCGTCCTCGCGCGGCGTCGTGATCTACGTCCGCGACTTCCTCGCCGAGTTCGGCCCCGACGCCCTCCGGTACTTCATCTCCGTCGCCGGGCCGGAGAACCAGGACACCGACTTCACGTGGGACGAGTACGTGCGCCGCACCAACGCCGAGCTGGTGGGCGGCTGGGGCAACCTGGTCAACCGCACCGTGTCGATGGCGCACAAGAACTTCGGTGAGATCCCGCGCCCGGGGACCCTCGCCCAGGTGGACGCGGACCTGCTGCGCGAGGCGGAGGCTGCCTTCGCCACCGTCGGCGCCCACCTCGAGCGCTCCCGGTTCAAGGCCGGCGTCTCCGAGGCCATGCGGATCGTGGGCGCCGCCAACCGCTACATCGCCGCCACCGAGCCGTGGAAGCTGGCCAAGGAGCCGGACCAGCGGGAGCGCCTGGGCACCGTGCTGCACACCGCCCTGCAGGTGGTCTCCGACGCCAACACCCTGCTCACCCCGTACCTGCCGTCGGCCGCGCAGCAGATCCACGGCGCGATCGGCGGGCAGGGCGTGTGGGCGGCGGCGCCGCAGGTCCGCGAGGTCACCGACGACATGCCCGTCGAGGTGGCCGGGGTGGGCGTACCCGAGGCCGGCCGCAGCTACCCGGTGATCATGGGCGACTACGCCTCCGAGCAGGCCACCTGGGCGCGGTCACCGATCGCCCCCGGCACGCCCCTGCCCAAGCCGAGCCCGCTGTTCGCCAAGGTGGACCCGGAGCTGGCCGAGACCGGCCCGGGCTGGGCACCGATCCGGCGGGACTGACCTCTCAGAATGGGTAAGCGCAAACCCCGCCCGACCCCCGTCCTGCCCGGGCCGCTGCCCGGCCTGGTCGACGCCCACACGCACCTCTACTCGTGTGGGCACCGCACCGCCGACGAGGTCCGGGCCGCCGCCGACCGGGCCGCCCTGGCCGGGGTCGAGGCGCTGGTGACCGTGGGCGACGATCTGGCCGAGTCGGAGGCCGCGGTGGCCGCCGCCGAGTCCGACGAGCGGGTCCACGCCGCGGTCGCCGTGCACCCCACCCGCGCCCGCGAGGTCACCGACCCGGTCACCGGCCCCGCCGTGCGCGACCGCCTCCGCGAGCTGGCCGCGCACCCCCGGGTGGTGGCGGTGGGGGAGACCGGCCTCGACCACTACTGGGTGGGCAGGATGGACGGCTGCGCCGACCCGGCCGAGCAGGAGGAGTCGCTGCGCTGGCACGCCGGGCTCGCCGCCGAGCTGGGCAAGTGCCTGATGATCCACAACCGCGAGGCCGACGACGACCTGCTGCGCGTCCTGGCGGAGGTCGCGGGACCCGGATCCGGCGTCCCCGCCGTCATGCTGCACTGCTTCTCCTCGCCGCTGGACGTCGCGCGCGAGGCGCTGGACCGCGGTTACGTGCTGTCCTTCACCGGGAACGTCACCTTCAGGGCCAACGAGCACCTGCGCGACGCCGCGCGCCTGGCCCCCGCCGGGCAGCTCCTGGTGGAGACCGACGCCCCCTACATGGCGCCCGAGCCGTTCCGCGGCGCCCGCAACGAGCCGGGCCTGGTGGGGTACACCGCCCGCGCGATCGCCGAGGTTCGGCGGCAGACGCCGGAGGACCTCGTCGCGGAGGTCGCCGACACCGCCCGCGCGGTCTTCGGCCTGACCGTCTGACGGGCACCCGCCGGTGGGGCCCGTGGGACTCGTGGGCCGGAAGGGGGGATTGTAACGAAACGTGATCCGACCTCCTCGTCGTCGTCGCACGTCAGCAGCGTCACATTGCCGTGGCGGCGCCGACTCGTTACGCTATCGTGATGAAACGCGGACGCCCGTAGGGGCGCCGGCGCTCGACGCGAGGAGAGAACCGACCAGTGGTTGACGACGCACGGACCGACATCCCCACGGGTACCGGGCCCGGCACCAAGGGCCTGCTCACCCCGGTCCACCGCATCCACCGCTCCCGCTCGACCATGCTGCGGTTGTCCGTGGCCGGCATGCTCGCCACCCTCGTGGTGGGCGGCGTCGCCGCGCTGGACCAGCGCACGGAGTACACGCTCGACGTGGACGGCTCGCGGGTCGACCTGGTCACCTTCACCTCCGACGTGCGGACGGCCCTCGAGGAGGCCGGGTACGGCGTCGACGAGCGCGACGTGGTGCTGGCGCCCGGCGACCGCCTCGACGACGGCGACACCGTCACCCTGCGACGCGCGCGACCCGTGGCGATCGAGGTCGACGGCCGCGCGGAGCAGGTCTGGACCACCGCCACCACCGTCGCCGACCTCATTGCCGAGCGCGGCGACGTCCCGCCCCGCAGCTACGTCACCCCCCGCATCGACGCCGAGGTCCCGCTCGACGGCGCCCGGGTGAGCGTGGTGACCCCCCGCGAGCTGCTGCTGTCCGACGGCGGCGGCCCGGCCGCCCCGATCGCCTCGCCCGGCGGCACCGTCGGTGAGTACCTCGTGCGCGCCGGCATCACGCTCGGCCCGCTGGACACCGTCGAGCCCGCCGCCGACGCCCCCGCCGCCCCCGGCACCCAGGTCACCATCACCCGGGTGGCCGTGGGCCAGGAGTCCCAGGTCGAGCAGTTCCAGGCCCCCGAGACCGTCACCGAGGACCCGGAGTCGCTCGAGGGCGAACGCACGGTGGTGGAGCCCGGCACCCCGGGTGAGCGCGAGGTCGCCTACACCGTGACCCGCGTCAACGGCGTCGAGACCGAGCGCGCCCGCGGCACGGAGAGGGTCCTCACCGAGGCCCGCCCGGCGGCCGTGCGGCTCGGCACCAAGCCCAAGCCCGCCGCGCCCGTCGTGTCGAACGGCGGCGTGTGGGACTCGATCGCCCAGTGCGAGTCGGGCGGCAACTGGGCCATCAACACCGGTAACGGCTACTCCGGCGGCCTGCAGTTCGCCGCCGGCACGTGGTCCGGCCACGGCGGCGGGCAGTACGCGCCCAGCGCCCACCTGGCCACGCGGGAGCAGCAGATCGCGATCGCGGAGAAGGTCCGGGCCTCGCAGGGCTGGGGCGCCTGGCCCGCCTGCACCTCGAAGCTGGGCCTGCGCTGACCGGTCCGGACGCGACCTTCCGCGGGCAGGCCGTTCCACTCGGTCCCCAGGAGGTGCGCGCGCTCGCCGAGGAGTTGGGCGTCAAGCCCACCAAGACGCTCGGGCAGAACTTCGTCCACGACGCCAACACGGTCCGCCGGATCGTGGTGTCCTCGGGCGTCGGGCGCGGCGACACCGTGGTGGAGGTCGGCCCGGGCCTCGGCTCGCTGACCCTGCCGCTGCTGGACGCCGCCGGCCGGGTCGTGGCTATCGAGATCGACCCCGTCCTGGCCGGGCGGCTGCCCCGGACCGTGGCCGAGCGCGCCCCGGAGCTCGCGGGCAACCTCACCGTGGTGACGGCCGACGCCATGGCCGTGCGCGG
Source organism: Dietzia sp. UBA5065 (assembly GCA_002415925.1). Lineage (GTDB taxonomy): Bacteria > Actinomycetota > Actinomycetes > Mycobacteriales > Mycobacteriaceae > Dietzia. The sequence continues at coordinate 6,211 of DIAZ01000029.1, forward strand.
CGCCGACCTGGGTTCGCCGGCGCCGACCGCGCTCGTGGCCAACCTGCCCTACAACATCTCCGTGCCCGTGCTGCTGCACCTGCTCGCCGAGGTCCCCACCCTGCGGACCGCCCTGGTGATGGTGCAGCTCGAGGTGGCGGACAGGCTGGCCGCGCCCCCGGGATCCCGCGTCTACGGGGTGCCGAGCGTCAAGGCCGGGTTCTTCGGCACCGTCCGCCGCACCGGGACCGTGGGCCGCAACGTCTTCTGGCCCGTCCCCAACGTCGAGTCGGGGCTGGTGCGGATCGACGCCTACGAGACCCCGCCGTGGGACCTGGGGCAGGCGCACCGCCGCCGGGTGTTCGCGGTGGCCGACGCCGCGTTCGCCCAGCGCCGCAAGACCCTGCGCGCGGCGCTGTCCGGCTGGGCGGGGTCGCCCGCGGACGCCGAGCTCGCCCTGGTCGAGGCCGACGTCGACCCCAGGGCCCGGGGGGAGCAGCTCACCACGGCCGATTTCGTGCGGATCGCCGAGGCGGCGCGGCGGCTCGGGATCGGGTCCGCGCGGCGCGAGCCGTAGGCTGGTG
>DIAZ01000029.1:6991-9206 GCA_002415925.1 Dietzia sp. UBA5065
GCCAAGATCAACCTCCACCTGGGCGTCGGAGACCTGCGCGCGGACGGTTTCCACGACCTGCTCACCGTGTACCGGGCCGTGGACCTGTGGGAGGAGGTCACCGTGTCGTTCGCCGACCGCGACGAGGTGACCGTCTCCGGTCCGGGCGCCCCGCACGTGCCCACGGACCGGTCCAATCTCGCCGCCCGGGCGGTCGACCTGCTCCGGGAGGAGGCGGGGTCGGACGCCCGGATCGCCATCCGGATGGTCAAGGGTGTCCCCGTGGCCGGCGGGATGGCGGGCGGGAGCGCGGACGCCGCGGCCGCGCTCCTCGCCACGGACCGGCTGTTGGGCCTGGGACTCGGCCGCGCCGCGCTGGAGGAGCGGGCCGCGCGCCTCGGCAGCGACGTCCCCTTCTGCCTCCGCGGCGGCACGGCGCTCGGCACCGGCCGCGGCGAGACGCTCGCCACGCTGCTGCGCGCCCGCACCGAGCAGCACCTCGTGGTGGCTCTGGCGGACGGCGGGCTCTCCACCCCGGTGGTGTTCGCCGAACTCGACCGGCTGCGCGCCGAGCGCACCGATCTGCCCCGGGCGGGTGGAACCGAGTCGCTCGTCGAGGCCCTCGCCGGCGACGATCCGCTGATGGTCGCCGACCTGCTGACCAACGACCTGCAGCCCGCCGCGCTCTCGCTCATGCCCGCCCTGCGCCGGACCCTGCGCGCCGGCGAGGAGGCCGGCGCCCTGCACGGCATGGTCTCCGGGTCCGGCCCCACCTGCCTGTTCTTCTGCTCGGACCGCGAGCACGCCATCTCGGTGGCCGCCGAGGTGAGCGCGCACGGCGTCGCGCGCGAGGTCCGGATCACCCGGGGCCCGGTCGGCGGCGCCCGTCTACTCACCCCGCAACAGACCACGGAGCAATGATGGCCCCCACCAACCTCATCAACCTCGAGCACGGGTCGGTGTCCTTCGGGATCCGCCAGGTGCTCGACGACGTCTCCCTGGGCGTCAACGCCGGCGACCGCATCGGGGTGGTGGGCCTCAACGGTGGCGGCAAGACCACCCTGCTGGAGATCCTCACCGGCGTGGCCGAGCCGGACACCGGCCGCGTCTCCCAGGTGAGCGGCCTGCGGATCGCCGTGGTCACGCAGCGCACCGAGCTCGCGGCCGACACGGTCGGCGAGGCCGTGGTCGGCGGCCTCGGCGTGGAGACCCACGAGTGGGCGGGCGACTCGCGGATCCGCGCCGTACTCGACGGCATCGGTATCCACGACCTGGGACTGGACACCCCGGTGGCGGACCTGTCCGGCGGCGAGCGGCGCCGGGTCTCCCTGGCCGCGGCCCTGGTGCAGGACCTGGACCTGCTGGTGCTGGACGAGCCGACCAACCACCTCGACGTCGAGGGGGTCCAGTGGCTCGCGGACCACCTCCGCGGGCGGGCGAGCGCGCTCGTCGTCGTCACCCACGACCGCTGGTTCCTCGACACCGTCGCCACCCACACCTGGGAGGTGGTCGACGGCCGCGTCGAGCAGTTCGAGGGCGGCTACAACGACTGGGTGTTCGCGCGCGCCGAGCGCGACCGGCAGGCGTCAGCCACCGAGTCGCGGCGGCAGAATCTCGCGCGCAAGGAGCTGGCCTGGCTGCGTCGCGGCGCGCCCGCCCGCACGTCCAAGCCCCGGTACCGCATCGAGGCGGCCGAGGCGCTGATCAAGGACGTGCCGCCGCCCCGCGACTCACTACGGCTGTCGAGCTTTGCCGCGCGGCGCCTGGGCAAGGTCGTGATCGAGCTCGAGGACGCCCGACTCGAGGCCCCCGACGGACGCGTCCTGGTGGACGACCTCACCTGGCGCCTCGCCCCCGGCGAGAGGCTCGGCCTGGTCGGCGTCAACGGCTCCGGCAAGACCACGCTCCTGCGGGCCCTGGCCGGCGAGGCGCCCCTCGCGGCGGGCCGGCGCAAGCAGGGCAAGACCGTCAGCATCGGGTGGCTGCGGCAGGAACTCGACGACCTGCCGCTGGACCAGCGGGTCCTGGAGGCGATCGAGGACGTCGCGACGCGGGTGTCGTTCGGCGACATCGAGCTCAGCGCCTCGCAGCTGGCCGAGCGGCTCGGCTTCACCCCGGCCCGGCAGCGCACGCCCGTCGGCGACCTCTCCGGCGGTGAGCGGCGGCGCCTGCAGCTCACGCGCGTGCTCATGGCCGAGCCCAACGTGCTGCTGCTCGACGAGCCCACCAACGACCT
>DIAZ01000165.1:0-6409 GCA_002415925.1 Dietzia sp. UBA5065
CCCTCGTGGATGACACTCGGCAGGGCGACCCCCACCGGACCCTCCCACCCGAACTCCTCGACCATCTGGCGGATCGTCTCGGCGATCGCGTCCGGAGTCGCCGGCTGCGGCGTGTCACGGATGAGCCGTTCGCCCATGAGGTCGCCGGAGTCCAGGTCGACCAACCCGACCTTGATCCCGGTGCCACCGACGTCCACTCCCAGCCCGGTCGACGCGACCGGCGGGGAGACGTTCTCGGCAGGGCTGGGGGTGGGCATCGGGGACTCCCGCGGGACTGGCCGTGCGCAGCACGGCGGGTGGGTGGTGGTCACCGGGCCGCCGGGGCACGATGGGGGCGACGAGCGCCCGTTCGTCAGCGTATCCGCCCGGTGCCCCGAGTGGCCGGCATCCGGGGACGACGACGAGGGGAGTCGGTGTGGCGAGGGACACGATCGAAGAGGGTGCGGGAGACACATACACGGACGTGGTCGACGAGCTGAGGGAGTTCGCCGACCGGCTCGCGGTCTCGGGCGGCGACGTGGCCCGTCGGATGTCCCGGGAGATCGCCCCCGGGGGTCTCGGTGCGCGCTCGAAGAGCTCGGTCACCGACCCCGTCACCGTCATCGACACCGCCGTGGAGGAGCATCTGCGCGCCCGGGTGGCCGGCGCCAGGCCCGGGGATCGGGTCCTGGGAGAGGAGGGCGGCGAGCACGCCACGGCGGGAACGTCGTCGTCGTTGTCGTCGTCGTCGCCGCCGTCGGAGAGCCCCGGACGGGTGCGCTGGATCATCGACCCTGTCGACGGAACGGTCAACCTGCTCTACGGGATCCCCTTCACCGCGGTGTCCGTCGCCGCGGAGATCGACGGGGTGGTCGTCGCCGGAGCCGTCCACAACATCGTCACGCGCGAGACCTGGACCGCCGGTCTCGGCCGTGGGGCCACGCTGAGAGGGGTGGACGGGGCCGTCACCGACCTCGCCGCGTCGTCGTGTGGGACGTTGTCCCTCGCGCTGGTGGGGACCGGATTCGCCTATGACTCGGGGGTCCGGGCCGAGCAGGGGAGGGTGGTCGCGGAACTGCTACCCCGGATCCGCGATATCCGGCGGTGCGGATCGGCCGCATTGGACCTGTGCATGCTCGCCACGGGGCGGATCGACGCGTACTACGAGCGCTGCCTGAAACCGTGGGATCACGCGGCCGGGGCTCTGGTCGCCGCGGAGGCCGGTGCGATCGTGGTGGTGTCCACCGACGACGGGGTGCCCACGACCGCCGCGGCTCCCGGGGTGGCCCGGGAGTTCCTCGACGCGTTGATCGCGCTCGGAGGGTATCCCGATCCGGGCGGCCCCCCGCGGCTCAGCAGTTGACGGCGCGCGCCGCCTCCAGCTCGGTGGAGATCGGCTGGCGGCCCACCTTCAGCTCGTCCAGGGCGCCCACGCCCGCCGCCGAGTCGGACAAGCGGGAGAAGATCGTTCCCAGGACCAGGTCGACGGAGGCGTCGTCCCGGCCGTCGGACACCAGCTGCATGCACGGCGCCGCCAGCGAGAGGGACCGGGCCGCCTCGCGGCCGGCCTCGCCGTAGCGGATCTGGCCGTGGCAGTCGAGGTTCTGTGCGTAGACCGGGTCGTTGCCTGTCGCATCCGTCGACGCGGGCCGGAATCCACGCTCGGCGAGCTGGGCGGCCACCGCCCCGGCCTGGCCGCTCTGTCCGTTGGCGTTGAGCACCCTGACCCTCGTGTCGGACAGCAGCGCCGGCTCGACCGCGTCCAGGGCGGCGGCGGGCTGTTCCGCCAGGCCCGCCGCCTCCGCGGCGGGGGTGACCGGGCACGCGGCAGCCTGGGTCGCGGCGTCGCTTCCGCGCAACGCGACCGCCCACACCACTCCGCCGATCACCAGGGCGGCCACGACAAACGCGACGTAGGCGCTGCGGAGGCGGCCCATCCCCTGAACAGGGCTCGGGCTCGGTGTGGCCTGCGTGCTGAGGTGAGCGACCATGAGGGTCCTTCCTGCAGGTGTCACGGTGTGAGAGCCCGGTCCGGGTACGTGGCACCACTGTAAGCGGCCGGGGCCGTTCAGCCCGGGGGAGACACGGCCCGGCAGGGGGGATGATATTCCGGCCGGTTTCCGTTAATATGCGTGCGCCGGTCGGTCCACGATCGAACCGCCCGCCCCTCGTCACCAGACCGTAGAGAAGAGACTCATGGCAACCGACTACGACGCACCCCGCCGGACCGAGGCCGATGAGCTGGCCGGTGATTCGCTGGAGGAACTCAAGGCCCGACGTGCCGAGGGGGCCACCGGGGAGGTCGACGTCGACGAGACCGACACCGCGGAGTCCTACGAGCTTCCCGGAGCGGACCTCTCCGGGGAGGAGCTCACCGTCCGGGTGGTACCCGAGCAGGACAATGAGTTCACCTGCGGTGAGTGCTTCCTCGTCCATCACCGCAGCAGGTTCGCAGTCGAGCGGGACGGATTGCCGATCTGCGTGGACTGCGCCGGCTGACTCGTCAGCTGTAGTGGTTGTCCGGCAGCGCAGCCGCGAGCGCCTCGGGGTCGCGTGTGCTGATCAGCCAGTACGGGGTGGGGTCCAGCGGATCGTCCAGGACGACGATCACCATCGTCGGGATGTAGCCCCGGTGGACCACGAACGCCTCGGGATCCAGTTGGCGTCCCATGGCCGCCTGCTTGGCGGTGGCGGGCACGACGGCGGTCCGTGAGATCGAGTCGAAGGGGAGACGTGCCCGTCCCGCGAACAGGGTCCCGCCCCCTTGGCCATCGGACTCGACCTCGATCCGTTCGCGACCGACGGTGACGAACAACCAGGCGAGCAGTGCCGGGACGACCGCCACCAGCAGCCACATCCACCAGCGGGCACCCACCGTTGCGGAGGTGTAGACGACGAGCGCGGTGACGGCGGCCAGGGCTATCCACCACCACATCGGCACGCGTAGGCGTTCCGAGTGGACCGGTCGGGGGGCGCGATCAGGAGACGGGCGGAGATCTTCTTCGGTCACGGCATCAAGACTATCGACCACCGGGCCACGCCCGGCAGGAGGGAGGCGAGCAGATGAACGACCCTGACCATCCGGGTGATCCCGGGGTACTGCGGCTGCAGAGGCTCGACCCGGGACTCCCCCTGCCGGAACGGGCGCACGCCGGGGACGCGGGGATCGATCTGTACTCGGCGGAGGACCTCGAACTGGTGCCGGGGCACAGGGGTCTGGTCGGGACCGGTATCGCCGTCGCGATCCCTCAGGGCTACGTGGGGCTGGTCCATCCGAGATCCGGACTGGCCGCGCGGGCGGGCCTGTCGATCGTCAACGCGCCGGGCACGGTCGACGCCGGCTACCGCGGCGAGATCAAGGTCAATCTCATCAACCTGGATCCCTCCGCGCCGATCCGGATCGGACGAGGCGACCGGATCGCCCAGCTGCTGATCCAGAGGGTGGAGCTCTGGGACGTGGTCGAGGTCGAGGAACTCGATCGGACCGACCGCGGCGAGGGAGGTCACGGTTCGACGGGTGGCCATCACCGCCTGACCTGACCGGCCACGACGTCGTTCGGTAGCGTCAAGAAGCACGGTCCCGTCCGGGACGGCTTTGCACGCGGAGAGGATTCGACAATGTTCGGACGCAAGAAGGCGGTGACCGGGAACCACGACGCCGCCGACTCCGCGGAGCACTCGGGTTCCGCTCCGGCCACGATGGGGCCTCACGATCGTTCCTCGATCGGGGCCGTGCCGCAGTACTACGCGGACCTCGGATTCGGGCACATCGACCTCGGCGCGATGGTGATCGGGGTACCGGCGGGGCGCGACCTCAACGTGGCCCTCGACCCGAACGGGCAGCCGGAGTTCCACGTAGTGACCACCGTCTCCCGGGTCATCCCGCGGGTCTTTGCCGCGCCCAAATCCGCAGGGCAGTGGCGCACCATGGTCAGCGAGATGGGGGAGCAACTCGAGCAGCAGGGCGCGGAGGTCCGGGTGGAGGACGGCCCGTGGGGCCGTGAACTCGTGGCGGTCATGCCGGGGGCGGTGTTCCGGGCGATCGGGGTCGACGGCCATCGCTGGACGGCCGAGGTCCGCATCATGGCGAGGCCGGAACTCGCGGACGAGGCCGCCGAGGAGGGCAGGGAGGTCTTCGGTCACCTTCTGGTGAACCGCGGTGACGGTCCCATGCCCGTTCGCGAACAGCTGCCCCTGACCATCCCGGACGAGATCCAGCAGGCGTTGACCTCGGCTCAGTCCCAGCTGGCCGCGCAACAGCAGGCGCAGGCCTACCAACAGCAGATGGCCGCGGGTCAGGTCGCACAGGCCCCCGCCCAGGCCCCGCAGCCTCCGGCCCCGAACCCCGACGCGGGAGCGTCCGCGCCGCCGCGAAGCGCGCCGACGCCCCCGTCGCCGGAGCCGACGGATGCCCCGGCGACCCAGCCGCGCCGAGACGGTAGCGCCATGGACCGTCTCCGCACCTCCGACGACCTCTGATCCCCGGCGTAACGGGAGAGCGGAGATGTCTTTCACTCATCGGATCCGGGGATTCTCGGCCCGGCTCACGGAGTCGTTGGACGAGCTCGACGCGGCGGACCTCGTGGGGCTCGTGCACGGACGGGGATGTTCACGCGTCGCGGACGCGCAGCGGGGCGATCTGGTCACGGTCACCGGGCGGGTGAGGACGGTGTTGACCGGTGGCGGTGTGGACTTCCGCGGGGTGACCGCCGAGGTCTACGACGGCAGCGGCGCGGTGGACGTGTGCTGGTTGGGTCGCAAGTCGATCCCCGGTGTCGACACCGGACGGTTCCTCACGGTCACCGGACGGATCGGTACCCGGGACGGCCACAAGATCATTTTCAATCCTCGCTACGAGCTGCTCGCAGGGCGGCCGGGCGTGGGACGTGGAGGAGACGCGTGACAGAGTCCGATCGGTCCGGCGAGCTGATGCCGGGCGAGGCCCCCACGGGCGGGGCCGGGGGCAAGCGCAAGTCCTCCTTCGGGGACCCCGACGCCTCGCTCCTCGAGCAGATGGGCGGCGTCCGCGGCCTGGTCTACTCCTCGATCCCCATCCTCGCCTTTGTCCCGGTCAACGCCTTCTGGGGGCTCACCGTGGCCATCTGGGCGGCACTGGGGGTCGCCGTGGCGATGCTCGGATGGTCGCTGGCCCGCCGCGAGAACCCCCAACCCGCCATCTCCGGGTTCATCGGGGTGGCGATCTGCGTCTTCATCGCCTGGCGCACCGGCAGCGCGAAGGGCTACTTCCTCTACGGGATCATCACGCAGGCGGTCTACGGCGGGGCGTTCGCGCTCTCGGCACTCGCGCGCTGGCCGCTCGTCGGTGTGATCTGGGGTTTCCTGGACGGCAAGGGGATGGCCTGGCGCCGGATCCCCGCCGCCCGTCGGTGGTACGCGACCGCGACCTGGATCTGGGCCGCGCTCTTCGCGATCCGTGCGGTCCTGCAGTTCGCGCTGTATCGCAACGACGAGGTGAACTGGCTGGGGGCCGCGCGGATCGGGATGGGGTGGCCGCTCGCGCTGGTGGCGTTCGCCGGAACGATCTGGGCGGTCCGGCGTGCGATGGTGCACGAGGCCGAGCCGATCGAGTCCCGGTCGGAGACGACGAGTTGACCCGGCGGGGATGAGACTCGAGAGCCCCCGTCGGCCTGATGGCCGGCGGGGGCTCTCGTCGTTCAGCGCGTAGGTCGGGTGCGGGGGAGGGCGGTCAGACTCCGCTGGTGGCCAGGCGTGAGAAGTCGCTCGGGCCGGTGATGGCGCGGTAGGCGACGACCGTGGCCAGCGTGACGACCGGAATGGCGACCAGGAGTCCGACGAACAGCGCCACGAAGCCGGCGATCACCACGAGGATGTTGAGCACGGCGAGCGCGAACAGATTCCCGGCATCGGACTTGATCGCGTTGATGCTGGACTTCATCGCGTCGACGGGAGCCATGTTCCGATCCACCACGAAGTGGAGGGTCCAGTACAGGAGGAACCCGATCACGATCCCGGGGATGATGAGGAGGATGAACCCGACCACCGTCGCCAACCAGACCAGGATCGCCGCGATGACGAAGGGTCCGAAGTTGGTCAGCTTGAAGAAGTCCCCGATCGCCGGCTTATGACCGTCCACCTCGAGTAGCGCGCCCCTGATGACGAAGGCCTGGAAGACGATGCTGACGGCGATCGACAGCAGGCTGGCGAGCGTCGCCACCCCGGTCGAGTTGGAGTTCGAGAGCGAACTCACCACGACGTTGGCGACCGCCATCGCGAGAGTGATGAGCACCCAGGGCAACGGGTTGTTCTTGAAGAGCTGCCATCCGGTGCTGAGGGCGTCCGTGGCGGATACCTTTCCGGTCCCGACGGCGACGCCACCGGGACCCTGCGGGGGATACGCGGTTGCGCCGGCAGGGTCGCCGTAACCCTGCCCGTAGGCCTGTTGCCCGTA
>DIAZ01000165.1:6571-11278 GCA_002415925.1 Dietzia sp. UBA5065
TGCCCGTAGCCCTGCTGCCCGTAGCCCTGCTGCGCACCACCCTGAGGCGGGTAGGGCTCGTTCCCGGGGCCCGAGCCGTATGGGTCGTTCGGGAAGCCTTCCCCCGATGGGGTACCTCCGGTAGTCATGGCATCTCCAGATCTCGACTATTCGGCGTGAAGAGAATTTTTCACGGCGTGTCTACGAACCTAGTCCTGTGAGCCGGGATTTGGGAGTGCCAATTCGTGCAGGCGGCTGGTGGACGGACGCCGAGGGCCCCGTCGACTGTATCGACGAGGCCCTCGGCCGGACTGCGGTGCGGTGTTGTCAGATGTTGGCGTCGATCTCGACGGCCTGTGCGACTCCGGAGATCGTGGCCGCGATCTTCACGGCCTCCCAGGCCTGCTCCTTGGTGATGCCCTCCTTGCGGATGACGTCATCGTGGGCGGCGGTGCAGTTCTCGCACCCGTTGATAGTGGACACGGCCATCGACCACAGTTCGAAGTCGGCCTTCTCCACGCCCGGGTTGGCGATGATGTTCATCCGCAGCCCCATCCGGACCTGGGTGTAGTCCTCGCCCAGGAACTCCTTGGCGCGATAGGACACGTTGTTCATCGCCATGACCGACGCAGCGCCCAGGGCGGAGTTGAACGCCTCGTCCGACAGGTGCTGACGCGCCTCGTCCGCGATTTCGGACAGGACGGTCGCGGACCGGGTCGCGGCCGCGGTCGCCAGGAACGTGCCCCAGAGCTGTTGCTCCGTCAGCTCGGTGGACCGCGCGAGCGACCCGAGGTTCAGCTTGAGATCCTTGGCGAACTCGGGGAGTCCGGACTTCAGGTTCTCAATGCTCACTTGATGCCCTCCTGCAGCATGTCCATCTTGTCGATGTTCTTGGTCGGGTCGTTCTTCTGCCAGTTGCAGGCGCAGACCTCGGACGACTGGAGAGCGTCGAGCACGCGGAGGACCTCGTCGACGTTGCGACCGACGGCGTCCGGGGTCACGGAGACGAACTGGATGACGTTGTCCGGGTCAACGATGAACGTCGCGCGGTCGGCCACACCCCCGGCGTTCTCCACACCGAGCTCACGGATGAGCTCGTGCTTGATGTCCGACAGGAGGGGGAACGGCACGGACTTGAGCTCGTTGTTGGTGGCGCGCCAGTTGAAGTGGGCGAACTCGTTGTCGATCGACCCACCGAGGATCTGCGTGTCGCGGTCCTGGAAATCCTCGTCGAGCTTGCCGAACGCGGCGATCTCCGTGGGGCAGACGAACGTGAAGTCCTTGGGGTAGAAGAAGATCACGCGCCACTTGCCGGCGTAGGACTGGTTGGTGATGGTCTCGAAGTAGTCCTCGGGCTGCTGGGCGTTGACCTCCTTGAGGTCGCCCCCCTTGAGCGCGGTGAGCTCGAAATCGGGGAACTGGTCACCGATGGTCAGGATTGCCATGTGGTCTCCTCAGGAAGGGGGCTGTCGGTCTGTCGGGGCTGACTATGCCCGACCCTCAGTGACAGGTAAAGCCTAATGAGGCATAGATCACCCATAGGGGTGTACTAATAATCATCGCCAAGTGGCTATGAGTGGGCCTACACTGATCGATATGGCCGATCAAAGGTTCGTTCCGAGCGTCACGCAGCTCAGGGTGTTCCTCGCCGTGGCGGAGCGGCTCCACTTCCGCAGCGCAGCCGAAGAGCTGCACATGAGTCAGCCCTCGCTCTCCCAGGCGCTGGCGACCCTCGAGGACGGGCTGGGCCTCCACCTGGTGGAGCGGAGTACCCGGACCGTCCTCGTCACGCCGGCCGGACATCAACTCCTGCCCTATGCGCGCGCCGCGGTGTCCGCGATGGATGCGGTCGCGGACGTCGCCACAGGAAGCGGTGGACCGCTGGCAGGAGCGCTCCGGATCGGCGTGATTCCCACGGCGGCTCCCTATCTGCTCCCCGGGCTCCTGCCCGCACTGTCCCGGCACTTTCCCGCGTTGCGGCCCCAGATAGTCGAGGACCAGACGGCTCGTCTGGTGGACGGGTTGCGTACAGGGGCGATCGACCTGGCGATCATGGCTGTCCCGACGAACGCGGCCGGTGTCCACTCCACCCCCCTGTACAACGAGCCCTTCGCGCTCCTCGTCCCGGCGGGGCACGCTCTCGCCGGCCGGGTGGACCTCCCCCTGGAGACGCTGGTCGACCTCCCGCTGTTGCTGCTCGACGAGGGCCACTGTCTCCGCGATCAGGCCGTGGACCTGTGCAGGAGCGTGTCGGCGCCCGTCCTGGGCAGGAGCGAATCCCGCGCCGCCTCGTTGGCGACCGCCGTGCGGTGCGTCGCGGGCGGCCTCGGCGTGACCCTCGTCCCGGAGTCCGCCGTGCGGCCGGAGACCAGGGATCCCGATATCGGTGTGGCGCGGTTCTCCGCCCCGACTCCCGGCCGGACGATGGGCATGGTGCTGCGGACTGCGACGGCGGGAGGGGACGCCTACGCCGAGTTCGGCCGGATCGTCACGGAGGTCGCGGAGGAACTGTTCGGCGCGACGCCGGTGTGACCCGCGCTCAGCCGGCGGGGTGGTGACCAGGCGAGCCGTGCGTCTGAAGCGCATCGACGGCGACGACATACCTGGCCCTCAGGGACTGGGTACGTCGGATCCATCGACGCTGGAAGGCGACGAAGACGGAACGCCCCTCGGCGGTGTCGACCGGGATCGGATCGAGTCCCCAGGCGGAGAGATCGTAGGGGGACGCCCGCATATCCACCTCGCGGGCGTCGAACGCCGCCGACAGGGTGTCGAGCAGGAGTTCGCCCGGGGCTCCGGCCTCCATGGCCGCGACATGCGCGTACAGATCCATTCCGGCGTGCAGACACCCGGGCTGTTCGTCCCGGACCTGACCCTCTCTGGTGAGGGATGCCTGATTGAGGGGTACCGCGGCATCGGTGAAGAACCGGTACGCGTCGAAGTGGGTGCACTGGAGCCTGGAGGCGCGGACCACCGTGTCGACGGTCCGGTGGGGCAGTCGCAGCGGAACCCGCCCGTGACGGTGGTCGACATCGTTCGCGCCGTACACCATGGCCCACTCGTGGAGACCGAAGCACCCGGTGTAGCCGGATCGTGCTGCGGTGGCCTCGACGACCCGGCGGTCCCGATCGATCCTGGCTCCGCAGCGGGAGAGGACGGATAAGGGGTCCACGACCAGTCCCGTCCTGCCTCGATGGGAGTCCCGCTCGTAGTGTCGCCACTCGGCCCGGTCGGTCAGGTGGGCGTTCTCGAGGAGCATCCCGGGCCCGGGATGCCACCGGCGCGCCGTGGCCACGCTCGTGCGGTAGTAGGTGAAGAGGAAATCCACGACGGGGTGGGACTCTCCGCGTCGTCGACGCTCGAGGTGATCCCGCGTCATCCCGTCGACCGCGGTGGCGTGCCGACGCTCCCGCTCCTTCCAGAACTGCTCGGGAACGACGACCACGGTGGTGCGGCCGTCCACGGGGCTCACGATCGACGCTTCTTCTTGGGCCGGTGCACGCGGGACTGAGACGGGCGTCGGGATCGCGAGGGCGGGGCGGGGTCCCTCCGCCTCATCGGCGGGGCGATCTCGGGACCGAAGAGCGCGGTCAGCGAGGTCGAGGCGACACCGCCGTCCGGGGCCACCAGTTCGACGGCCATTCCGACCTCGCGAGCCTGGGCGCTGATCCGGGCGACCTCGGATGGACGGACGATGGCGGCCACCACCCCGGCGGCGGAGTCTCCACGACCGGTCCGGCCCGACCGGTGGACCAGGTCCTGGATCGAATGGGGGGGGCCGACGTGGATGACGTGGCCGACACCGTCCAGATCGAGGCCACGGCCGGCGAGGTCCGTGGTCACCAGCACCCGCACGGTCCCCGAGGCGAGGTCGGCGAAGGCGCCTGCGCGCCGGGTGGGGGACGCCGACCCCGCCACCCCGGCCGCCGTGACGCCCGTCGCCGCGATCGCGGAGCGTAGCGGCTCCACGGCGTCGCGTCGTGACACGAAGAACAGTGCCCGGCGGCAGCGAGCAGCGAGGGTGATCGCGACGCTCTCGGGATCCGGCGTGGACACCACGATGAGGCGGCGTGGGGCCTCCGCCGCGGCGGAGGAGGGTGCCGACGCCGTGTCGACGGGGGCGTCGACCCGGTGGATGCGCAGGCCGCGCCGACGGGCCCGGAGCTGGTCCTCGACCTCGGTGTCGGCTGTCGCCGTGGTCGACAGGAGGACGGCCTCACGACAGCCGTCGAGGAGGATGGCGGTCTGCTCCCCGAAGGACAGGCCCAGCAGGTGGTCCGCCTCGTCGAGCACGATGACCCGGACGTCCGCCGTGGAGACGGTCCCGGTGCGGATCAGATCCACGAGCCGGCCGGGGGTGCCCACGGCCACGTCGACGGGCGCGACGAGGGTCCGGCGGTCCTTTGCGATCGGCTGGCCGCCGACGAACGTCGCCACGCGGAGCCCGGCTCCCGCTCCGACCTCCGCGAGCACCTCCGCGTTCTGCACGGCGAGCTCACGGGTGGGTGCGACGACGATCGCCCGAGGCCGCCCGGGGACGCTCGGGGAGCCGGAGAGCCGGTGCACCACCGCGACGGCGAACACGAGTGTCTTCCCCGACCCCGTCGGAGCCACGGCCAGGAGATCTCGGCCGGCGACCGCGTCTGCGAGCGCGGCCGACTGGATGGCACTCGCGGGACCGTCGACGACGGTGGAGACCGCGTGCCGTATCGGGACCGCGACGCCGAG
>DIAZ01000165.1:11475-28068 GCA_002415925.1 Dietzia sp. UBA5065
GTAGGTGTGCGCCCCGAAGAAATCGCGCTGCCCCTGGATGAGCGCGGCCGGGAGGCGTTCCGTCCGGAGCCCGTCGTAGTAGGCGAGCGCCGCGGCGAAGCCGGGTGCCGGGATGCCGGCGGAGACGGCCGTGGTGACGACCCGGCGCCAGCTGTCGACGCAGTCGGCCAGCGCCTCGGCGAAGTACGGAGCGGCGAGGAGCGTCGGCAGCTGAGCGTTCTCCGCGTACGCCTCCCGGATCCGGTCGAGGAAGGTGGCGCGGATGATGCAGCCCCCGCGCCAGATGGTGGCCAGATCGCCTCGTGCGACGTCCCAGCCGTACTCCGTGCTGGCGGCGGTGATCTGGTCGAACCCCTGCGCGTAGGCGATGATCTTCGACGCGTAGAGCGCGCGGCGGACGTCGTCGATGAACCCCGGTCCGGTCTCGGGAGGGATCGACACCACTCCCGACGGCAGGGTCCGCCCGGCTTCGCGTTGCGGCACCGAACTCGACAGCGCGCGCGCGAAGACCGCCTCCGCGATGCCGGTGACCGGCACCCCGAGGTCGAGGGCGGACTTGACCGTCCACCGGCCGGTGCCCTTCTGGCCCGCGCGATCCACGATCATGTCGACCAGGGGAGAGCCGGTCTCGGCGTCCACCTGGTCGAGTACCTCCGCGGTGATCTCGATGAGATAGGAGTCGAGCTCGCCGGTGTTCCACTCGCGGAAGACGCCGGCCATCGCCGCCGGTTCGATCCCGGCCACGCCCCGGAGGAGGTGGTATGCCTCCCCGATGAGCTGCATGTCGGAATATTCGATCCCGTTGTGCACCATCTTGACGAAGTGGCCGGACCCGTCCTCGCCGATGTGGGTGCAGCACGCGATCCCGTCGACCTTGGCCGAGATGTCCTCGAGGAGCGGACCGACCACCTCGTAGCTGGACGCCGGGCCGCCGGGCATGATGGACGGACCCTCCAGAGCGCCCTCTTCGCCCCCGGAGATGCCCGCGCCGATGAAGCGGATTCCGCGCTCGGCCATCGCCTTCTCGCGGCGGATCGTGTCGGTGTAGAGGGAGTTTCCACCGTCGATGATGATGTCGCCCTCATCGAAGGCGTCCGCGAGGGCGTCGATCACGGCGTCGGTCGGAGCGCCGGCCTGGACCATGACGAGTGCCCGGCGCGGGGATCGCAGGGCCGCCGCGAATTCCTCGATCGTCTCCGTACGGAGGAAGTCCCCGTCGTCACCGTGCTCGGCGAGCAGGGAGTCGATCTTGCCCGCGGAGCGGTTGTGCACGGCGACCGTGTATCCGTGCCGGGCGAAATTACGGGCGATGTTGGAGCCCATCACGGCCAGTCCGGTGACTCCGATATCGGCGGTGCCGGTGGTGCCCGTGGTCGGCTGCGCGTCCTCGCGCTCAGTACTCATGGGCTTCAGGGTAGTCGACGCTCCTCCACGCTGTGGACCAGCATCGATGGGAGTTCGGTTGCCTGCGCGGCACCCATCCGACCCTGAGTTCTTGCTGACAGGTCAGTCGTGCACTGGGTGCACCGATTGGCAGATCGGCCGATTTTCCTTGGATACACGCGATGTTGTGTTGTATCACTGATGAGGGAGTCGGTTGGCCGGAGCAGGCGCGACGCAGGGGATGCGTGCCGGGGGCGAAGGCGATCAGCGGGGCGACCGGCTCGGTAAGAGGGGAATCACGAACGGGGGGAGTACAAGCATGACCATTTCCATACTGTCCACAGAGATGATGGGCACCCGCACGGTCTTCGATGACACTGTGGACGTGCTCGGCGGGTTGAGGCCGGGGTATCCGAAGTTCTACTCGATCGCCGATCTGGGAGCCCAGTCGCGTCGTCGGTGGGTTCCGCTCGAGCGCGCGGTGGACAGCGGCCGGGTCGAGATGATGTTCCGCGACTACTTCGCGGAGTCCGGCGATATCCGGTTCTCGACCTACCTCGTCGCGGACGCGTTCGCTCACGGGGTGATCGGCCGGGCGGTCGCGAGCTTCGTCACCATCGGCAGGGTCTGGGACACGGGCGCCGAGAATCTGGCGGTCCGGACGGACATCGAGGGTGGGCTCGACTGGGCGGGTGTCCGGGACACCTCGCTGCGGATGTTGCCGGACGATCCGTCGGCGGGCTCGCCCGGGACCGTGGTCCTGCCCTGCGAGCAGGCCCTGGCGCACTGGCTCGCCTGCCGTTCGCGGTCGACGCTTGCCCCGGTCTTCGACGGGCTGGCCGAGGTGAGCAGCTGCAGCGTCGAGACCTTGTGGTCGGTGGTCGGGGAGTGTGTCCTGGGTGCAGCGACGATCGTTCCGACGTTCGCCGGAACCAGTACCGAGACAGGCTATCGCCGTGGGCAGTTGGTCCTCCAGGCGCTCCACGACTCGGGTCTGGCGGTCCGGAGGCGCAGCGCGCTCCCGCGCACGCCCGGCTCAGGACCCATCCCGGTTCGTGACCGCGGGTGGCGCTCGGTCCGCTGACCAGGGGACCGTCGTCGACTCTGGCGTCGCGAGGGGTAGCGTCGGATCTCGACTCGCCCGGACGGTCCGGGTCGGGAGAGATGAGGTCCGATGTCCGACGCGACGCCCAACGAGCTGCTCGAGAAGCTCCGACCCACGTCAGGAATAGGTTTCGGTGGTGTGATCGGGATCGAGTACGTGGACATCACTCCCGACAGGGTCGTCGCCTCGGTCGAGGTGGGGCCGCACCTGCATCAACCGCACGGAATCGTTCACGGGGGCGTCTACTGCGCGATCGTCGAGCAGGTCGCCAGCGTGGCGGGCTCGGTGTGGCTCGGGGGTGAGGGGCGCGTCGTGGGGGTCAACAACTCCACCGACTTCCTCCGCGCCGTCACCGAGGGCACACTCACCGCGACCGGCCTCCCCGTCCACCGCGGTCGTTCGCAGCAGCTCTGGCGGGTCGAGATCACCGACGATTCCGGCAGGACCGCCGCAGTGGGCCAGGTCAGGCTGGCCAACCTGGAGCCGCCTGCGGCCCGCGAGAGCTGAACGCTCGCGACGCGCGACGATCGGCGCCCGGCGGGAACTCCCGCCGGGCGCCGTCGCGTGTCATGTGCGCGTGTCAGTCACGTGTGGCCGACGCCGCTTCCTTCGCCTCGGCCAAGGACTGCTCCGCCGATTGCGCGGCTTCGTGGGCTGCCACCCGTTCGATGGCCTGCCGTCCGTAGACCCACTGTTGAGTCGAGGTCAATTGCGAGCGGTGGTCGCCGCCCATGTGCATCCCCCAGGAGAACATCGTGGTGAGGCGATTCTTGAAGCCGATGAGATACGCGAGGTGGACCACCAGCCACATGACCCAGGCGATGAAGCCGGAGATCTCGAGCTTGCCCACCTTGACGACCGCGCTGTACCGGGAGACGGTGGCCATGGAGCCCTTGTCGAAGTACTTGAACGGCACCCGCTCGGCGGGGGTCCTGCCCTTCTCCACCTCGGCGATGATCTGCTTGGCCGCGTATTTGCCGCCCTGGATCGCGACCTGGGCGACGCCGGGCAGGTTGTCGAGGCTCATCATGTCGCCCACGACAAAGATCTCGGGGTGTCCGGGTATCGAGAGGTCCTTCTGCACCAGGACCCGCCCGGCGCGGTCGACCTCGGCGTCGGTCTGGTCGGCGAGCATCCTGCCGAGGGTGCTGGCCTGCACGCCAGCGGACCAGATCTTGCAGGTGGCATCGATCCGGCGGACCGAGCCGTCCGGATCCTTCACCTCGATCCCCAGACCGTCGACGTTCGTGACCATCGCGTTGAGCTGGATCTCCACGCCCATCTTCTCCAGCCGGGCCCGCGCGGCGTTGCCGAGCTTGTTGCCGAACGGCGGGAGCACCGCGGGAGCCGCGTCGAGGAGAATCACGCGGGCCGAGGCCGGATCGATCCGTCGGAAGCTGTTCTTGAGGGTGTGCTGCGCCAACTCGGCGACCTGGCCCGCCATCTCGACACCGGTCGGGCCCGCACCCACGATGATAAACGTGAGCAGTCGGCGCCGCTCCTCGTCGTCCTCGGTGACCTCGGCCTGCTCGAAGCAGCCGAGGATCCGGCTACGCAGCTCCAGGGCGTCGTCGACGGTCTTCATGCCGGGGGCCCAGCGCTCGAAGTGATCGTTGCCGAAGTACGACTGGGTGGCGCCGGCGGCGACGATCAAGCTGTCGTACTCGACGTCGAAGCGGATGTGGCCGGCGGACGCGTACACGGTCTTCGAGGCCACGTCGATCTTGTCGACATCGCCGAGGATGCAGGTGGCGTTTTTCTGATCACGGAGGATGAGCCGCGTCGGTGGGGCGATCTCCCCTACCGAGAGGATGCCGGTCGCGACCTGGTACAGGAGTGGCTGGAAGAGGTGATGACCGGTCTTGGCGACCAAGGTCACGTCAACGTCCGCCTTCTCCAGCTGCTGGGCGGCGAAGAGCCCGCCGAAGCCGGACCCGATGATGACGACTCGGTGCCGCCGGCCGGTCGATGCAGTGGCGTTGACCTGGTCGTGTGCGGGCTCGGTCATGGAGGCTCCTGGTGGGGGTGTGTCTGGTGAGACGGGCACGGTGGCTCATCGGTCAGAGCCCGGGCGGATCGCGCGCGGGCACGGACACCCAGGATAGTGGTCTGCCGCGGCGCGTGCACACGGAGCGGGTCCGCTGCGGCGCGGGGTCCCCCCGACGCGCCTGACGAGCCCGTGCGACGGACGGCGGTACCGTCCACCTCACGACACGCCCCAGAGGAGGAACCGGTGGTCAGACTCGAACCCCAGACCGTCGACCTCGACCGTTGGCCCGGCCTGGCGGAACCGGAGGGGATCGGGGGCCAGGCCGCGGTGGAGGTCGCCCGGGCGCTGCGCAGGTCGGCCCGGGAGCTCGGACTGAGGATCGACTACCCGGATTCGTCCGCGGCCGGGGATTATGACGCCCCCGTCCGCATCGTCCTGGGCGATCCGGAGCGCTTCTGGGCCAGGCTCGCCTCCTCCGGGGTGCTGGGACTGGGCGAATCGTTCATGGCCGGCGAGTGGACGACCCCCGACCTCGGATCGGCCATCGGAACCCTCGGTCCGTGGATCTCGACGAACGCCGACTGCGCCCACCCGGGCGAGCGCGCGTTCGGGCGAGAGGGCCGCGGGACCACCGGCACCGGTCGGCGACGCGGGGGGCCGGCGCCCGCCGCCCTGGAGGACTCCGTCCCGGGAGCTCTCACCTCGCTCTACACGGACGAGACGATGTCCACCTCGGGCGCGGTCTTCGCGTCGGGGGCGCGGACACGCGTGCGGGCGGGTGACGGAACCGATGTCGTCCACCTCGAGGCCCCCTCGACCCCGCCCGGGCGGGGTGATCTCGGGGACGCGCAGCGACGGGCTGCGGACACGCTCCTCGCGCTGGCCGGGGTCGGGGAGGGATCTCGAACCCTCGTCGCGACGCCGGGCTGGGGTGAGTTGCCCATGCGGGCCGCCGAGCGGGGCGCACACGTCCGGACCATGACGGCCTCGACGGAGCGGTTGTCGACGTTGGGTTCGAGGTTCTCCGCCGCGGGACTCGACGACGAGATCGCGCTCTTCCTGGGAACTCCCGCGGACTCCGGTGGGGTCGTCGACGCCATGCTGGCGGTGGAGCCGGGAGTCACCTCGGGGCTCGCGGGGTACGCGGAGGTCGTGCAGGTCGCCGACCGTCTCCTCGCCCCCGGTGGTCGGCTCGTGATGGCGGGGGTCGTGGCGCCGGAGCGGCCCGGGCCGGCGGTCGTCGAGCTCGCGGCGTGGGGGACGCGCTACGTGTCGGAGGCGGGTCCGGCGGTCTCCTGGTCGGACCTGGTGGCCGAGGTCGACCGTGCGTCGCGCCTGCGGCTGCGTGGCCGGGTCGAGTCGACGGCACACCACGCGGAGACGGTCCGGTTGTGGTCCGAGACGTTCGCGCTCCGTGGGCGCGATGCGGCCGCCCTCGGATTCGATGCGGTCTACCGCCGGATGTGGGCGTTCCACCTCGCGGCCGTGGAGGCGGGACTCCGCCGGGGTTGGGTCGAGTCGGTACAGGTGCTCGTCACCGCGTAGCGGACCCTCGCCCGCCGCGGCGAGCCGGCGACATCCTAGAGTGCGTGCATGGGCAACATTCTCACCCCGCTCGCGATCTGGTTCGGGCGTCAGGACGCGACGCGGGAGAACTCGCATCTCGTGGTGACGGTCGACACGTGGATGTCGCGGGTGACTCGCGGCCGGATCCCCCTTCTGCGGGTGGCGGGCCTGCCGACCCTCACGCTCCACGTGCCCGGGCGCAGGAGTGGCGCCCTGCGCAGCACCCCGCTCCTGTGCGCCTCCTGGCGCAACGGCCTCGTGATCATCGGCTCCAACTGGGGTGGCGAGAAGACGCCGGCCTGGGTCCACAACCTCCGCGCGGCGGGGGAGGGCGAGGTCGAGATGTCGGTCTACGGCGCTCGACTCGTCGTGGACGTACGAGAGGTCCCGCGGGACGAGCGGGACTCGGCGTGGGCCGCAGCCGTGCGGGTGTGGCCCAACTACGAGATCTATGCGGGACGTACCGACAGACTGTTGCCGATCTTCCACCTCACCCCGAGGCTCTGACCTCCTCAGCGGCGGGCGACCATGTTCAGGGCGGTCGCGGTGAGGACCGGGTCCCCGTCCTGGTTCAGCAGGGTGACATCCGTGGTGAGTACCCCGCGGTCGGGCTTGCTCCTCGAGGGGCGGACACCGGTCGTCTCGCAGACCAGGGTGAGCCGGTCGCCCGGGCGCAGCGGCCGGACCCAGCGGAGTTCGTCGATCCCGGGGGAGGCCAGGCTCGCGACGCTGGTGAGGTAGTTGTCGGCGAACAGGCGCATCATGAGGGCGGCCGTCTGCCAGCCGCTCGCGATGAGCCCCCCGAACGGGCCCTCGGCAGCTGCCTCGGGATCGGTGTGGATGCTCTGCGGGTCGTACCGACGGGCGAACTCCACGATCTCCTCGGCGTCGACCGACTCCTCGCCGAACCGGTAGGTCGCGCCCTCCGTGTAGTCGTCGAGGTACCTGTCGTCGATCGGGGTCGCGAACTCGTCGGATGTCGTGTCGTCCATGGTGCCTCCCGGGTGCCGGTGTGTACCCTCCCAGTTAATCATCACTCACCGACTGGAGACCGCGGATGGCGTACTTCGAGCGACTGGGTCCGGGGACGTTCCGCCCGACGGATCACGTCAGCGGGGCCTGGGACTCCTCGATGCAGCACATCGGCCCCGCGCTCGGCCTGCTCGTCCACGCCGTCGAGTCCGACTGCGCCGGCCGCCGCGAGGATCCGATGGTCCTCTCGCGCCTGTCGTACGAGCTGCTGGGCGTGGTCCCCATGGACGTCGTGGACGTGAGGGTCGAGGTGATCCGCCCCGGCCGGACCATCGAACTGGTGGAGGTCACCTACGGCCACGGCGACCGGGCGGGGATTCGCCTGCGCGCGTGGTTGCAGCAGCCGCGCGACACCACCGGCCTCGCGGGGGACGGGTTCGATCCGATCCCGCCGCCTGCCGCCATGGATCCCTGGGATCCCACGACCCTCTGGCGGGGCGGGTACCTGGCATCCGCGCAGGTCCGGCGGGCCTCGGCGGGGCCCGGCCGGTCGAGGTACTGGGTGCGCACGGAGGTGCCGCTGCTCGCCGACGACGAGGAGGTGAGCACCCTCGCGCGGATGGCCGGGCTCTTCGACATCGCCAACGGGATGGCCGTGCGCGCGGATCCCGACCGGGTGCACTTCCCGAACATCGACCTCACCGCGCACCTGGTGCGGCCGCCGCAGGGGGAGTGGCTGGGGTTCGACACCCGCGTCACGTTCGGTCCCGGCGGTCTGGGTCTGACCGCCAGCGTGATCCACGACGAGGACGGTCCGCTGGGGACCGTCGCGCAGTCCTTGACGGTCCGACCGTAGGGATACCGGACGGGCGAGCGCGGCCGGCCGGGGTGGCGAGGGGGAATACCCAGTCCTCGAGAGGGCCTTACGCTGGGTGGCCGAGGTCGGCGACGAGCCGCTCGGCGAGCTCGGCGGAGGAGTTCGGGTTCTGGCCCGTGTAGAGGTTGCGGTCCACCACGACGTGCGAGTCCCAGGGATCGGCGGCCGCGGAGAAATCCGCTCCGAGCTCCTTGAGCTTGGCCTCGAGCAGCCAGGGAGCCTTCTCCGCCAGGCCCACCTGCTCTTCCTCGATGTTCGAGAATCCGGTCACCCGGTAGCCGGCGAACGGCGAGGACGCCGGATCGTCGGAGGCGGCCAGGAGTGCGGCGGGCGCGTGGCACAGCAGCGCCAGGGGCGTGCCGGCGGTGACCCGCTCGGCAAGGATCGCCCCGGAGGTCCGGTCCACGGCGAGGTCCTCGAGCGGACCGTGGCCGCCCGGGTAGAAGACCAGGTCGAAATCGGTGTGGTCGACGGCGGCGAGGTCGGCGGGGGAGTCGAGAACCGGCGTGAGGCGCTCGAGGGAGGCCTTGAGCTTCTCGAGGGTCTCCGGATCGCCGGCGCCCTCGGCGAGGCTGGCCCGGTCGACCGTGGGCGCGCGGCCGCCGGGGGTGGCGAGGGTGACGGACCAGCCCTCCCCCGTGAACGCCTCGTAGGGCGTGACGAACTCCTCCGCCCAGAACCCGGTGGGATGCGTCGTGCCGTCCGCCAGGGTCCAGTGGTCGGCGGCGGACAGGATCATGAGGACAGTGGTCATGATGGCGACCCTACGGCGGTCGGGGCGGAGCGCAACTGGTCGGGGACACCGCCGGATACCGCGTCGCGTGCGTCCGGGTGACTCGGGCATCGTCGACCCGGGTTCGCCGGCGGTCTAGGCAAAGACGCCTGCCGGTGACAAACTCAGTTCCGTGGCGCGACAGTACGGGGGCGGGTCGGGAACCGAGGCGAAGGCACGTCACCTGACCCTGG
Organism: Dietzia sp. UBA5065; assembly: GCA_002415925.1. Taxonomy (GTDB): domain Bacteria; phylum Actinomycetota; class Actinomycetes; order Mycobacteriales; family Mycobacteriaceae; genus Dietzia. The sequence continues at coordinate 20,335 of DIAZ01000165.1, forward strand.
AGCAGGCCGCAGTCCTACCGGCACCGGACGTGCTGAGCGCGCTCGGGGTGTCGGGCTCCGGTCTGGCCGAGGAGCGGGCGGCTGAGCGTCTGGCGGCCGATGGCCCCAATGAGCTGCCCGGGCACCGGTCGACCGGGTGGAGTGTGCTCCTGCGGCAGTTCGCCAATCCCGTGTTGCTGCTCTTGCTCATCGCGGCGGGCCTGTCCTTCGCCACCGGGGATCAGGTCAACGCGCTGATTATCGGGGCGATCATGACGGCCAGTACCGGGCTGGGGTTCGTCAACGAGTACCGGGCCGAACGCACCGCCCAGGACCTGCACCGGCAGGTCAGCCACAGTGTGGTGGTGGTCCGGGGCGGACGGGATCGTTCCGTGGACGTCAAGGACCTGGTGGTCGGAGACCTCGTGCGCGTCGGTCTGGGATCGATCGTGCCTGCCGATCTCCGGGTGGTGGAGTGCAACGAGCTCGAGGCCGATGAAGCGGTGCTGACCGGGGAGTCGGTGCCGGTGGCCAAGTCGCCGGCACCGGTGGAACCGGGGGCCGCACTGGCGGACCTGGGGTCGTGCCTGCTGATGGGCACGGTGGTTCGCCACGGGGACGCCCTCGCCGTGGTGGTCGCGACCGGCGCGGACGCCCAGTTCGGCAGGATCGCACAGGGGCTGGGGGAGCGGGCACCGCGCACGGGTTTCGAGATGGGGCTGACGCGGTTCTCGATGATGCTGCTGTGGATCGGCGTGGCGCTCATGGTGGGGATCCTGGTGATCAACCTGCTGTTGCGTCGCCCATTCCTCGATGCGCTGCTGTTCTCGCTGGCGATCGCGGTCGGCATCACCCCGCAGCTGTTGCCGGCGGTGGTGAGTACCTCCCTGGCGGCTGGATCACGGCTGCTGGCGAGAGAGAAGGTGCTGGTCAAGCGATTGACGAGCATCGAGGATCTGGGCAACATGGACGTGCTGGTCACGGACAAGACGGGCACGCTGACCGAGGGGAGTATCACCTTCCTCGAGGCGGTGCCCGCCGGACAGGACCGGGCGGACACGCTGAGGTGGGGCCTGCTGTGCTGCGAGGCTGATCCTGCCGTCGGGGGCGCCGGGGCGGGGCAGAACGCACTGGACGCGGCGCTGTGGCAGGCCGCGGGGCCGGGAGCTCCGGGCCAGGTCGACGTGGCGGGAATCCGGAGGGTTGCCTACCGTCCCTTCGACCATGACTCCCTGACCTCCTCGGTGCTCCTGGATCTGCCGGACGGTCATCGATGGGAGACCCTCAAGGGGGCTCCCGAAGTGGTGACCTCCCGGTGCTCCCCGAACGAGGGCGAGGGGCGGGATGCGCTGGACGCGCTGTTCGAGCAGGGGCTGCGGGTGGTGGCGGTGGCTGTGCGTCGAGCGGACGGCGAGACCGAACTGGCGTCGAGGCCTCCGTCCGGGTTCCGTCTGGCCGGCTTCCTGTGCTTTCTCGATCGCCCCAAGTCCGACGCCGCCGACGCGCTCCGGGCCCTGGCGCAGCTCGGGATCGGGGTGAAGGTCACCACCGGTGACAACGCGGTCGTCGCGATCAAGGTGTGCCGGGACCTCGGGCTCACCGATGACGCCGGCATGGTCCCGGCCCTGACCGGGCACCAGGTCGACGCCCTCGACGACGAGGCCCTGGCCACCGTCGCGGCCACGACGATCGTCTTCGCCCGGGTGTCCCCGGAGCAGAAGGCCCGGATCATCCGTCTCCTGCGCGCCCGGCACGCCGTCGGCTACCTCGGCGACGGGGTCAACGACGCCCTGGCCCTGCATGAGGCCGATGTGGGGATCTCGGTGGACACCGGCACCGACGTGGCCAAGGATGCCGCCGACGTGATCATGCTCCACAAAGACCTCGGCACCCTGGCGCGGGGGGTGGTGGGCGGTCGGCGGATCTTCGCCAACACCATCAAGTACGTCCTCATGGGGACCTCGTCCAACTTCGGGAACATGTTCTCCGCCGCCGCGGCGAGCGCGTTCCTGGCGTTCCTGCCGATGCTGCCCCAGCAGATCCTGCTCAACAACGTCCTCTACGACTGCTCTCAGCTGGCCATTCCCACCGATCGAGTCGACGAGGAGCAGTTGCGCAAACCCTCGCACTGGGATCTGGGACAGATCCGCCGGTTCATGCTGGTCTTCGGCCCGGTCTCCTCGATGTTCGACTTCGCCACCTTCGCCCTCCTGTTGGGCGTTCTCAATGCTGGTCCGGAGGAGTTCCGCACGGGCTGGTTCGTGGAGTCTCTGGCGACCCAGACCCTGATCGTCTTCGCGATCCGCACCCGACAGGTCCCGTTCCTCCGCAGTCGGCCTTCCTGGGCCCTGACGGGGGCGGTCCTGACGGTTGTCGCCGTGGGCGTGGTGCTGCCGTTCACCGCGGTCGGCGCTCTGCTCGGGTTCGTGGCATTGCCGGCCCCGTTCTATGCGGCGCTGGCGGCCATGGCCGTGCTCTACCTGGCGCTGATCGAGACCGTGAAGAGCGTCTTCTTCCGGGTCGAGGCCGAGCGTTCCGCCGCGCTGCCTCAGCGTCGTCGCACCCATCCGCACCCCGCGATCGGCGTGCACAGGCGGGCCACCGGCTTCGCCGCCCAACGGGGCGCCCCGGCCCGGGTGTCGTATGGTCGTCGGCGGTCTCCGGACTCCGGGGGGAACGGACCGGGTGAGGCCGCCGCGTAGCGGTTCCGGGGGCCGGTGCCGCTTACTTTACATAATCGAACATTATCGGCACTTCCGAGGGCGTGTCGTCGGTCCAGCCGTGAATGTTCGGGATCGTACTCGTCGACGGGATCCGGCTCACCGCGCTCATGCTTCGCTTCGGTGTTGGAGTCCAACCCGAACAGCAGCACACGCTGTTCACCGTCGACCAGGAGTTCTTCGACGGCACGAGTGGGTAGGCGTAACTCTGCCGGATACTTCGACGAACGGCCCATGGCGGGCTCCCTTCAGCGAGCCACTGGCTCACTATCGGGTGTCAGCTTGAGGGGGTCGCCTCCATAAGCCGCGGAGCGGCCTGCGCGAGGTCTGGTGAGCCCTGGCCAGGTCCTCTAGCCGTTCCCACGGGATGGTCCGCCGGACTGCGGCGCACTGGCTTCCAGGATTGGGTGGCGCTGTTTTGGCTGCTGAGATAGCGCGTTGGACCACCACTGGGTCCTCCCCGAGTGCTTCGGCTATCCACAGTAGGGCTGGAGCGCAGCGAAGAGAGTTGTAGCCCGCCCGTGCATTTCTGCCCCGAGTCGTGCGCCCGTATACACCCGGCCTGGCTATCTCAGACATCCAGCGGACCATGTGTTCCTTCTGGGTGGTCCAGTTCGATCCTGGAGCCGCACCGAGAGGTCCGGTGTCCTGGTACGCATCCGTTAATGGCTGGGCGGTGGGTAGCTGTCGCAAGATCGCCGCGAGTTCGGTCCCTCGCACGGCTATCCGATCTGGCCGACGAGGTCGGCTCGTTGTTTCAGCTCAGTCCAGGAGGCACTGGCGGCGATGTCGTCTTCGTAGGCGATGAAGTAGCCCCATCGAGTGCTGTCGAAGCGTTCGTCGCCCAGGAGCGTCTTGACGAGTTCCTCGGTGGCTTTGCGTTTGGCCTGCACGCCTGCGTCGTCACGCTTGTTGGCGGCTTTGCCTTCGACGATCCAGTGGATGTCTTCGCCGGAGTCGTAGACGACGAAGTCGGGGTAGTAGTGGTCGCGCACTGTGTAGGCGATGCGGGCCTTGTCTCTGGGGACGAGGCGTTTCCACCAGGAGACGGTCCCGGCCTTGTCGAGCAGTTCTGCCAGGGCGTACTCGCCCGAGTATGAGTCGAACGACACCGCGGGGAACAGAGAGCGTTGCCAGGGCTCGTAGAGGCGTGCCCGGACGAACTTAGACCCGGTGGTGATCCGTTCGTGCAGCTCGGTCCCGATCGGGTACGAGTTCACTGATTCCACGGGAAGGCTGACAGGCTCGACGACGGTGACGGTGCTGCGCTTGCGATCGAACTCGGCGACCGCGGCTTTCAGTACCCCGCAGAGCAGGGTTACCGCTGTCGCCGCGGACTTTCGGGTCCACGGGATCGACACTGCGTGCATGAACGTCGGGACGGTGGACTGTCGAACGATGGAGATGTTCCCTGCGGTGCGCGGGAACGTCGGTTGTTCGATCAGTTCGGTCAAGAGCAGTTCGGCAACGTCGACGGCGTCGACGGGGTCAGCGTGACCTTGGGCCTGTTCGACGGTGGTGACACCGAGGACGGTTCGGGCTTTGACCGAGCGCAGCGTCATTGCCTCACGCTCGATGACCTCTCCGCTGTCCGAGACCTTCTCCCCGGCCGTGCGGAGGGTGGCGTCTTCGATCATCGAAGGTTTGAACGGGACAGTTTCTCGTTCCATGCGGGTTGACGGGAACAAGAACCGTGTCTGGGCATACTTCGGGTTCGCCTCGACGGTGACGGGGAGGAGCTCGAGGTCGACCTGGTCGACCTCGACGTCGAGGGGGCGGATGACGACCGTCGCCGGCCCGTCCCCAGGATCGGTGTTCGGGTTGCCGGTGGCGCCGTTACTGTCCGCAGGGGCGTCGGGATCGTTCTCAGCTGCAGTAGAGGCAGTGGACGTGCTCGATGCTCCGCCGGCTCCCGGCACACTCGGCGAGGTGCCGGCACCGGTGCCTGGGTGCGAGTCGGCGGGAACGGGCTTGTGTCCCGGGCGCACGGCGTTTTCGAGTCCGAACTCGGTGAGGACGTTCTCGTCGCGGAGCATGTCGCGGTACGACTCATGGCTGATGATGTCGAGCTGGTTGATGTGGTCGTCATCGGCATAGACGCCGAACGGCAGGCGTAGTCCCCGCCCCATCGTCTGCTGGGTGAGCACGGCCGATTTCGATACTCGCAGAGCACACAGGACGGCGATGTTCTTCACATCCCAGCCTTCTTTGAGCATGTTCACGCTCACGACGGCACGGACCCGCGAGGTGGGGGCGTCGAGGCGCCCCAGACGCGCGCGAGTCGCGTCGTCGGTGGTGGTGTTGTCCACCCGCAGGACCTGTTCGGCGTCACCGAGGAAGCTCGGACCGGCCAGGACCGAGGCGATCTGCTCAGCGTGCGCGGTGCTCTCGCAGGTGACGAACAGGACCGGGCGGACGTCCTCGAGGTGCTGCTGTTGTGACCACGCGGTGTAGCGGGCCTGCTTGATATCTAGGAGGATGAGCGCGTCGCGGAGCTGTGCTTCCTCGTCCCCGGGGGCGTACCCGGCTTGGCGGAACGCAAGCACCGGGGTCTTAACGACTTTGTCCTCGATCGCCTTGTAGAGGGGGTAGGAGAACACAACGTGGTCGCCCTTACCCGTGGTGGCGGTGAGTCCGATCCGGGCGGCGGGGGCCAGCTCGTCCAGGGCCGCATAGAACGCTTTCGCTGACGAGCCGTACAGGTGGGACTCGTCAGCGATGATGACGAGGTCGTCGAGATCGGTGAGCTCGGCGAAGACGTTGCCCCACACCTCGTTGTCCTTGCGCAGACCCCGTCGTGTCACGCCGTCACCGCTGGCCGCTGTGAGGTCTTTGCCCTGCGGGGCGATGAGCTGCTGGATGTTGAACACGTACAGCGTGGTCGGTTCCGCGCCCGAGACCGGCTGCGCAGTGGTGAGGACTCCCAACGTGCCCGGCGTTGCGACCACCGGCGGAATGTCGGCCCCGGCGATGTACTTGCGGTCACCGGGAGTGAAGTTGCGGACCGTCTTGGCCTGCACGACCAGGCCCGGGGTGACAACGAGAACGTGGTGCACGCCCTCGCGGCGCAGGTACTCGATGAGCGCGGCCATGAGGTACGTCTTGCCCGCGCCGGTGGCCATGTGGAGCACCTGCTCGACAGCCGGGTCGTAGTCTCCGGCGAGGGTGCGGACGACCGTGTCGAGTGCCTCGAGGTTGTGGGGGCGCAGATCGAAGGCGGCGGCGATCTCCTCGACGACCTCGCGGCGGTAGGTTAGGGACAGACGGGGCATGTCTCAGTCCTCGCTTCCGGTGTCGACGGCCGGGGCCGCGGAGTAGGTGAAAAGGTCGTCTGGGACGTGCTTGACCACCGAACCTGAAGAGGCCTTGCGCAGGTGGCTTCGAACCCCGTCGAGCACCGCGGTCGCCGCGATCGTCACCCGCTCCCCGTCCGGAAGGTGGGCGAGGATGTCGTCCACGCCCTCCACGGTGGCCGGCCCGTCGATGACCACCAGCCGCATCGCGCCCTTACGGCCGTGGAACGGCTGTTCGCCGGGTGTGTGGGTGAACCCGAGATTCGCTGCCACCGAGGCGATCAGGGTGTCCCCGTGCGCGGCATCGGTGAGCGTGACCAACCCCAGAGCCGGATCGAAATCGAACACCTCCGGCGACAGCGCCATCACCCGGAACGAGCCACCGCCACGCCAATTGACCACGTCCCCGGAGTAGCGGGTTTTCGTCCGGGCGGACAGTGACTTCTTCGTCGCCGGCAGCAGGTCGAGGGTGCCTCCTGCCGGGTCCTTTCCGAGCTTGCGTAAGAGCGCGAGCAGCGATTTCGCCTCGTCAGCGGACAAGCCAGTTTCGTTCTCCTTGACACGTGAGCGAACCTCGGAAGACAAGGTTTTCACCACGTCGATGTCGAGGGTCGTGCCCTCGGTGGCGGTCTTGAATAGGCTGTTGAGCTTGGCCGCGTCATCCGGGGACAGACCCTCAGGCAGGTCCACATCACCCGCCGCGACCCGCTCGCCCTTCGAGCTGGTCACACCACCTGGATCCTCGCCTCGGACGACCTTGGTCAGCCGGGGCAGTGTGAAGGTCTCGACGGTGTCGCCGAGCAGTTCGGCGGTCACCCAGCGACGGCCCATCTTGTGCGCCACTGCCGCTGTGGTTCCTGACCCGGCGAACACGTCGAGCACGATGTCGCCGGGATTCGTGGCGATGTGGACGATCCGCCCCAGGAGTCGTTCGGGCTTGGGGGTAGCGAAGGGATTCAGTCCGGGGAACAGTGCCGTGATCTCGGACTTCGCGGCACGATTGTGGCCAACCTCGTCGTTTGTCCACCAGGTTCGTGGGACGTTGCCCTTGGATGAGACGTAGGACTTTTTCCCGAAGCCACCCGTGCCGTTGCGGCGCAGTACGAAGTTTGGCAAGCAGTCCTTGCTCTCGTGTACTGCCTTGGCGTGAGTGGCTGCGATCTCATCCCACCCCGGGATCACAATGCCCCTAACTCCGCCCCGTACCTCCTCAGCGGACACTCCGCACACGCCCGCTCGGATCGGAGCGTCGTCGAGGTCAACCAACTCGTACGGTCCCCAGCCGCGCATGATTTCCAGTAATTCGCTCTGCTGCCAATACCAGCACCGACCCCGAGAGGGATACAGCAGCTCACCGGTGATCGGTTGCTGGATCGCATAGACCATCCCTTGATGTGTCGCCGCTCCGGGGGCCGTGGGGTCGCCGTCCCACCACGGGCCTGTGGGGTCGTTGTCGGGGTTTGAGAAACGTGCGTTGTCCTTGGCAGTTCGAGGAAGTCGGTTGAAGTCAAAGGCTTCTGACTTCCGGAACACCAGGATCACGTCGTGGTCGTCGGAGAACCCGCCGGAATCAGAGCGGGGTGAGTCCGCTTTCTGCCACACGACTTCGGCCACGAAGTTCTGTGCCCCGAAGACTTCGTCGAGGAGGCAGCGCAAGTGATGGGCGTGACGGTGGTCGCAGTGGAGCCAGAGCGCACCGTCGTCCGTCAGCAGGTCGCGCAGGAGCGGCAGACGGTCATAGA
>DIAZ01000165.1:28138-28332 GCA_002415925.1 Dietzia sp. UBA5065
AGACTTCGTCGAGGAGGCAGCGCATGCGGTGGTTTTCGGAGTCGTCGAGGTGGACCCAGATGGAGCCGTCGTCGGAGAGGAGGGTGCGGATGTGGAGGAGTCTGTCTCGCATCATTGTCAGCCAGATGGAGTGTTCGAGGTTGTCTTCGTAGTGCTCGAAGGTCTTTGAGGTGTTGAACGGTGGGTCGATGTAG
>DIAZ01000116.1:0-697 GCA_002415925.1 Dietzia sp. UBA5065
TGCCGGAGCAGGATCTCCGGCAGACCCGGCTCGTAGAACGGCACCTCCCCCCGCCGCAGGCGGTCGATCTTGGCCCGGTCCACATCCACCCCCAGCACCTCGTGGCCCAGCTCGGCCATGCATGCGGCGTGGGTGGCGCCGAGGTACCCGGTCCCGAACACGGTCATACGCATGCCGTCGTTCTATCGCCCCGACGCGACCCCCCGGGAACGCCCGGGTGAACACCGCACGAGCAGTGCGCGGCGGGTCCGGCCGGCGCGTCAGCTCACCGGAAGTTGAGGTACGCCTTGGACGGCGTCGGACCGCGCTGGCCCTGGTACTTGGACCCCGTCGCGGCGGTGCCGTACGGCGTCTCGGCCGGGCTGGACAGCCGGAACAGGCACAGCTGGCCGATCTTCATCCCGGGCCACAGCGTGATGGGCAGGTTGGCGACGTTGGAGAGCTCCAGCGTGATGTGCCCGTCGAACCCGGGGTCGATGAATCCGGCGGTGGAGTGCGTGAGCAGCCCCAACCGTCCGAGCGAGGACTTGCCCTCGAGCCGTCCGGCGAGGTCGTCGGGCAGCGCCAGCCGCTCCAGGGTCGAACCCAGGACGAACTCGCCCGGGTGCAGCACGAACGGGTCGCCGTCGGCCGGCTCGACCAGCTCGGTCAGCTCGTCCTGCTGCTGCGCCGGATCGATGTGCGTGTAGCGCGAGTT
>DIAZ01000116.1:897-1198 GCA_002415925.1 Dietzia sp. UBA5065
CGCCCCAGGTCGGCGACGGTCACGCACGCCTCGGCGAACGGCAGCCGCCTGAGGTGGGTGCGGTCGTCGCGGCCCTCGTACTCCAGGTCCACGCCCGCGCGGTCGATCCCCACCAGCAGGGGTCGCTCGGCGGGCAGGCACCGACACACCCGGAGGGCGAGGCGCGGCACCACCCCGCAGCGCGGGTCGTTGAGGTGCTCCAGCCAGATCCCCTCGAGGTCTGTGAAGGGGTCGGGGCCGGAGGTGGCGAGGTCGTCGGGCGCGATGTCGGTGACGCCGTCGCTGTCGGCGAGCAGGATCC
>DIAZ01000116.1:1430-3008 GCA_002415925.1 Dietzia sp. UBA5065
ACCTCGAGCCGGGCCGACACGCCGCCCGGGGGGATCGTCTCCGCGTGGGCCATCGGGAGCGCCACCCAGAGGTCGGCGGTGTCGGGGGACCGGTGCGCGAGGGCCACGTCCGAGGTGGCGCCATCGAGGGCGAGAGTGGCCCGGGCGCACCGGCGCAGGGTCGAGTTCGCCCGTTCCGCGGGTTCGGGGACCGGCCCCACCAGTGCTCGCATGTCGACTCCCTCGCCGCTTCCCTCGTCGCTGTCGCCGGCCCGTCCCGGCGCCGCAGGAGAGGGCGCCGGGGCGGTCCGGGGGCGGGGACGTGACTACCCGCTGCGACTAATTTAGGTAAGCCTTACCTGAAATGCAAGGGTGGATCCGAGGGTGGTGCGGGGCGCGGGGAGGACCCGGCGGGGCCGACCTCAGCCGACGAGGCCCGCGAGTTCCCGCTGGACGTCGTCGGAATCGTTGCAGACCTGCGAGAACGGGACCCTGACGACCTCGTCGAAGCCGCCCGACGGCGATCCGACGGACACGTCCAGGCCGAACCTGTCCGCGCCGATGATCCAGGGCCGGGTTCCCGCGATCTGCCGGCCGGCCCGAAGCGCGAGCCGGGCCGCGAGGCCGGCGTCCGATCCGAGCCGGCGCAGCCAGGCCTGTTCGTCGATCCCGATGGGGTCGACGGCGGCCGCGGCGAGCTCGCCCCGCGGGACCACGTGGACGCCGTCCGCGGACAGGTAGCTGATGGCCAGCGGCTGCAACTCGCTCAGCTGCAGCGATCCGGACTCCCGGTTCGGGCCCATCCCGCCGCCGTCGGTGGCGACCAGCCGGCGCGGCCGTGCCGGGGACGAGGCCGTGACGATCCCGGAGATGGTGACGACCCCACGGGTCACCGCGCACTCGTCGTCGCATGGCGCGTCCGGCGCCCCCACCGACGGCCGGCCGTCGATCGCGAAGGACGGCCGGGAGGCGACCCCACCGCACCGACCCGTACACACCCTGTCCGCGATCTCGATCGACGCGGCGGCCCCGGCGGCGGCCACGCCGCCCGACGACCCCGACCCGCGGGTCGCGCCGCCGACGTCGACCACCAGCACGATCACCCCGTCGTCGCGCACCCGCGCCGACCGCAGTGGCCGCGTGAGCAGCCCCGCCTCGATCGCCCCTCCGGCGCCGCGGGCCAGAACGGTCCGCACACGCTCGGCGATCGGTCGCCCCGTCACGTCGTCCATCACGAACCTCCTGGGAAGGGTGCGCCCGCCGACCGGGCCACCGGCCCCACAAAACGGACTCTCCTCCACTTCAGCGCCGGACGAGCCCGGATCGATACCCGGTTGCACCCGAAACCGCCGTGAGACCCGCCACATCGGCGGCCCGGCCCCGCGTCGGCGGCCCCCCGGGACCCCCGCCGGCGGCGCCGGGTGTGCGCCGCCCCCGCTGACGTGGTGGAATCGGGGGCATGGACGAGTTCAGGGAAGAGCCCTCGAAGTACATCTGGCGCTGGACCCAGTGGTCGTGGGTGTGCGTGGGAGTCGCCGTGCTCATCGTGGCGATGGGCCTGACCGGCGGCGGCTCGCCGGTCCCGTGGATCATCGGGGC
>DIAZ01000116.1:3284-7932 GCA_002415925.1 Dietzia sp. UBA5065
CGGGTAGGCGCGCCCGTCGTGCTAACCTGATCCGGCCCTCACCGGGCGATGCCGATGTAGCACGATGCCGATGTAGTTCAATGGTAGAACTTCTGCTTCCCAAGCAGACAGCGCGGGTTCGATTCCCGTCATCGGCTCCACAGAAAAGACCGAACGACTCGAGGCCCTCCCCCGCGGGAGGGCCTCGAGTCGTCTCAGGTGAACGCGCGCTGGGCCTCTCGGGCCTCCCTCCCGCGAGCCCGCCCCCTCATTGTGCACGGTGCACAATCCGGCTCGTGAAGTTCGTCACATTGTCCGATGTGCACCCGCGCCACGATGCGTAGTGTCCGAGGTCACATAAGCGAACGATGAGGAGTCGACGTGGAACCCGGGCATCTCCTACGAGCGATGGCGGAGCGCTACGGGGACGCCCCCGCGATCCGCGACGAGCGCAGCGAACTGACGTTCCGCGACCTCGACGGGCGGGTCTCCGCCATCGCCGCCCAGTTCCGCGAGAGCGGCGTCAGCAGGGGCGATGTGGTGGCGGTGATGTTGCCGAACCGCAGCGAACTGGTGCTGGCGATCTTCGCCGCGTGGCACCTCGGGGCCGCCGCCACGCCGATCAACCCGAACTTCACCCACGAGGAAGCCGGCCACCAGATCAGGGACGCCCAGGCGGTGCTCGTGGTGAACTCCGGTGCGGGGGCGCCCGACGGGGGGGCACCGTCGATTGGCGTCGATGACCTATGGGTCGGGTCGACCGATGCCACCGATCCGGTGCCGATCGCCCCCACCGACCTCGCCCTGGTGATCTACACCAGCGGGTCGACCGGACGCCCCAAGGGCGTCATGATCACCCACGCCAACGCCGACGCGATGTCGCGGACGATGTCGGAGGTCATGAAGATGACCTCGGACGACCGCTGCCTGCTCATCCTGCCGCTGTTCCACGTCAACGCCATCATGGTCAGCCTCCTGGCGCCGCTCAGGGTCGGTGCCCGGCTCTCGATCGTCGACGGCTTCTCCGCCTCCACGTTCTTCGACACGGTGGAACAGCTGCGCCCCACCTACTTCTCTGCGGTGCCGACCATCTACGCGCTGCTCCTGACCAGGCCGGAGGGGCGCGACCGCGACCTGTCGTCCCTGCGGTTCGCGGTCTGCGGCGCGGCGCCCTCCACCCGAGAACTCCTGGCGGCCTCGGAGCGGCTCCTGGGGGTCCCGATCCTGGAGGGCTACGGGCTCACCGAGGCGACGTGCGCCTCGGCGGTGAACCCGATCGACGGACCGCGCAAGCCCGGCACCGTCGGCCCCGCCCTTCCCGGGCAGCAGATCCGCATCGTCGACGAGCACCTGCGCGACGTCCCCACCGGTCAGTCCGGAGAGGTGCTGATCACCGGCCCCATCGTCATGGCCGGGTACCTCAACAACCCCGAGGCCACCGCCGCGACCATCGTGGACGGGTGGGTCCGCACCGGGGATGTCGGCGTGCTCGACGCCGACGGCTACCTCAGCATCGTCGACCGGATCAAGGACATGATCATCCGCGGCGGGGAGAACCTGTACCCCAAGGAGATCGAGAACGCCATCGGAAGCCTCCCCGGCGTCCTCGAGGTCGCGGTGGTGGGCCGCCCGGACGACGTCCTGGGCGAGGTCCCCGTGGCGTTCGTCGTCCCCTATCCCGATGCCGGCCTGACGCCCGAGGCGGTCATCGCCCACTGCACGGAGCACCTCACCCGGGTGAAGGTGCCCGTCGACGTGGAGATCACCTCCGAGCTGCCCAAGAACCCGGTGGGAAAGATCGACAAGCCGCGCCTGCGCGCCTCATTCGTCCACTGACCGACCACCCACCTCACCCCTCAACCCAACCCGATAAGGAGACCCCATGGGGTTCATGCAAGCCGACATCCCACCAGTGGATCCGGCCAAGTTCGAGTCCATCCCGACCATGGAGCGCATGAAGCTGCTCGCCCACCACTGGGTGGAGTTCGGCTTCGGCGCCCCGAAGATCATGCACTCCCTGTACCTGGTCAAGGGGTTGTTCTTCTTCCTCGGCGGATGGCTCATCATCGGGCTCTCCACGCCCGGCCTGCCGCTGCTCGACCTCGGCGCCTGGTGGGGCGAGGTGATCGTCTACCAGAAGGCCATGATCTGGGTGATCCTCTGGTCCGCCACCGGATTCAACGAGTCGTGGGGGCCGCTGGCCTTCAAGTTCAAGCCCAACACCGCCGGGTACCGCTACTGGATGCGGACCGGGACGCTGCGACTCCCGCCGTGGCCCGACAAGGTGCCGTTCACCAAGGGTGACGAGCGCAGGGCGATCGACGTGGCGCTGTACGCCGCGATGCTCGCCACCCTCGCCCTGGGCCTGGTGCTGCCCGGGCAGCAGACCCCCGCCGCCTACAGTGAGGCCGGCCTCGTCCCCGCGTGGCCGTTCATCACCTACGTCGCGATCCAGCTCGTGATGGGCCTGCGCGACAGGGTCACGTTCCTGGCCTCGAGGCCGGAGCAGTACTCGGTGATCATGCTCGGGTTCGGTGTCCTCACCATGTACGGTGCCGGCCACGTGGACATGATCATCGTCGCCAAGATCGCGATGTTCGCGGTGTGGTGGGGCGCGTTCCTGTCCAAGATCGGCGTCCACTTCACGCCCACCGTGCAGACGATGCTCACCAACGGCCCGCTGATCAGGTCCAAGGCCCTGCGCCGGTCGCTCTACCGCAACGCGCCCGAGGACCTCATGCCCACCAAGGTGGCCTTCTTCGCCGCCCACGTCATGGGCACGATCGTCGAGTTCGTCGTCCCGATCATCCTGCTCTTCGCGACCAACTGGACCGTCGCGGTCCTGGCCGCCGTGTTCATGATGTGCTTCCACGTGTTCATCTACTCGATGTTCGCGCTGGCCATGCCGCAGGAGTGGAACCTCTTCTACGTGTTCGCGACCCCCATCGTGTTCCTGGCCTTCTTCGCCGGCGACGGGTACGCCCTGTGGGACGCCAGCAGCGTGTGGATCGTGGTGGGCGCCGCGGTCCTCACCCTCACCGGCCCGCTGGTCGGCAACTTCCGCCCCGACAAGATCTCGTTCCTCATCTCGATGCGTCAGTACGCCGGCAACTGGGCCAGCTCCACCATGGCGTTCCGCAACAACGGCTGTGAGGCCAAGCTGGACAACCCGAACTTCGTCACCTCGATGACGTCCCCGCACAACCAGCTCTCGGCCCTGTTCGGGCCGGAGGGCGCGGAGATCTTCCTCCAGAAGACCACCGCGTTCCGGATGATGAACACCCAGGGCCGCGGCCACATGTCCATCATGCCGGCGCACGTGGACAGCATGGAGAACTACCGGTTCCGCGAGGGAGAGGTGCTGTGCACCTTCTTCTCCGGGTGGCAGTTCGGCGACGGGCACCTGTTCGACGAGAGGACCATCGCGGCGGTGCAGAAGCGCTGCAACTTCGAGCCGGGCGAGTTCATCAGCGTCTGGACCGAGTCCCAGCCCCTGCACAAGAAGACCATCCAGTACCGGGTGATCGACGCGGCTCTCGGGGTGGTGGAGCGCGGCCACTACGACGTCCGCGACGTCGTCAAGGAGCAGCCGTGGCTGCCCAACGGGCCGATCCCGTACGTGGTGACCTGGCGTCACCCGGAGTACCTGCCGGCGGATCAGCGCGCGTCCACGAGCATCCCCTTCTCGCCCGGAGCCGAGGGTCCGCTCGTCGACACGACCACCGCCTCCGGTCACGACGAGACCCCGGTGGGGGCGAGCTGAGTCCATGCCCTCAGCGATCATCGTCGGTAGCGGACCCAACGGTCTGGCAGCCGCGTTGACACTGGCCGCCGGTGGAGTCGATGTGACCGTTCTGGAAGCATCCGACTCCATCGGCGGCGGCACCAGGTCCGGCGAGTCGACCTTGCCGGGCCTGCTGCACGACCAGTGTTCGGGTTTCCATCCGCTGGCCGTCGACACGGGCTTCAGCCGCCAGTTCGACCTCGAGTCCCACGGCGTGCGCTGGGCGCTGCCGGAGGTCCAATACTCCCATCCCCTCGACGGCGGCCGCGGGGCAGCGGTGTGGAGGTCCGTGGACCGCACCGCGACCCACCTCGGCACCGACGGGGACTCCTACCGGCGGATGTTCGGGCCGCTCACCGAGCGTTTCCCCGACATCGTCACCGAGTTCCTCCAGCCCCTGCTCCACGTCCCCGGCCATCCCCTCTCCCTGGCGCGGTTCGGGGCGTACGCCGCACTCCCCGCCACCCTGCTCGCGCGCCGGTGGCGGACCGACGAGGCGCAGGCCCTCTTCGCCGGCGTCGCCGCGCACGCCTTCCGCCCCCTCGGGTCGCCGATGTCCTCCGCGATAGGCGTCGCCCTGGGGACGGCCGCGCACCGGTACGGCTGGCCCGTGGCCGTGGGCGGATCCGCCTCGATCACCCGCGCGATGGCCAGCCGACTGGCCGAATTCGGAGGCCGGATCGAGACCGGCGTGACCGTGCGGGACCACCGCGAGCTGGGCCGGCCCGACATCCTCATGCTGGACACCTCCCCCGGCGCCGCCGCCGACATCCTCGAGGGGGTCCTGCCCGCCCGGGTCAGCCGGGCGTATCGGCGCTTCCGGCACGGACCGGGGGCCTTCCAGGTGGCCTTTGCTGTGGAGGAGGGGATCCCGTGGACCCACGA
>DIAZ01000126.1:0-574 GCA_002415925.1 Dietzia sp. UBA5065
AGATGTGTATAAGAGACAGGATCCGGGTCGTCTTCATCTTCTTCCTGCTGCCGCCCCTGATCCAGGACGAGGACGGCCGCGGGATGCACGACCGCGCGACCGGAACCGCACTCATCCGCACCCGCTGACAGGACGGGGGCGGTCAGGCCCCGCCGCGACGCCGAGCGCTGCGCTGCACGTTGCGGACCTTGGCGCCCTGGGGCATGGGGCCCTTGGGCATCTGGTTCTGGATCCCGGTCTTGGTGCCCAGCGCCCGGAGGCGGGAGTCCAGCGCGTCGACCTTCGCGCGACTGATGTTCATGGGGTAGCGGGTGAGGCGACGGTTGAGCTTGCGCAGCGGCACCTGCTCCGGGGTCGTCCCCTCCTCGTCACCGACGATCAACTCGTAGATGGGGGTGTCCCCGACGACCCTCGCGACCTTCTTTTTCTCCTGGAGCATGAGCGGCTTGAGGCGGTGCGGCTGCCCCTCGCCCACGAGCACGATCCCGCAGCGGCCCACCACCCGGTGCACCGCGTCGAAGCTCGTGGTGGCCGCGACCGCCTGGTTGACCCGCCATCCCGAGCGGAGCTGGTC
>DIAZ01000126.1:712-2151 GCA_002415925.1 Dietzia sp. UBA5065
CCCAGCGGGAGCATCCACCACTCGCCGCCCCAGAGCGTGCCGATCAGGAAGAAGACGACGGCCGAGAGCACGAGCGCCCCGATCATCAGCGGCCACAGGAGCTTGTCCTGCTTGGACTGGATCTTCAGCGCCTCCCACATCTGCCCGCGCTGTTCCCTGCCGGCCGCTCGCCGTGCGGCCCTGGCCGCCTTCTTGTCCGCCTTGCTGACCTCGCTCTTCGCCATGCCACACAGGATACGTGCCGACCCCCGCGGCCCGGGAACCGCGGCTCCGGCAGGGGGGAGGAGGGCTCAGGCGCGGGAGCGCGCCAGCACGCTGGAGGCCTCCTGGGAGGCGGAGCCCCCGGACGTCAGGTGCTCAAGGTTCTCCGGAATGACCTGCCCGCGATGCTCCAGCGCCTGGACATACAGGCGGCCGGCCCGATACGAGGACCGGACGAGCGGCCCCGCCATGACCCCCGCGAAGCCCATCTCGCGGGCCTGGTCGGACAGCTCGACGAACTCCTCGGGCCTGACCCACCGGTCGATCGGGTGGTGCAGCGGGCTGGGGCGCAGGTACTGCGTGATGGTGAGGATGTCGCAGCCGGCGGAGTGCAGGTCGCCCATCGCCTCGACGATCTCGGCGGTGGTCTCGCCCATCCCCAGGATGAGGTTGGACTTGGTGACCAGACCGAAGTCGCGCGCCGCGCGGATGACCTGGAGTGAGCGGTCGAACCGGAACGCCGGACGGATGCGCTTGAAAATGCGGGGGACCGTCTCGAGATTGTGTGCCAGCACCTCGGGGCGTGACTCGAAGACCTCCGCCAGCTGGTCCGGGTCCCCGTTGAAGTCGGGGATGAGGTTCTCCACGCCGGTGTTGGGGTTGAGCTCGTGGATCTTGCGGACCGTCTCGGCGTACAGCCACGCCCCGCCGTCCGCGAGGTCGTCGCGGGCGACGCCCGTGATGGTCGAGTAGCGCAACCCCATCTCCCGGACGGACTCCGCCACGCGCCGGGGCTCGTCGCGGTCGAGCGCAGCGGGCTTGCCGGTGTCGATCTGGCAGAAGTCGCATCGGCGTGTGCACTGCTCGCCGCCGATGAGGAAGGTGGCCTCGCGGTCCTCCCAACACTCGTAGATGTTGGGGCAGCCCGCCTCCTCGCACACGGTGTGGAGTCCACCGGTCTTGACGAGGCTCTTGAGTTCCTTGTACTCCGGACCCATCGTGGCCCGGGTCCGGATCCATGCAGGCTTGCGTTCGATCGGCGTCTCGGCGTTGCGGGCCTCGATGCGGAGCAGCTTGCGGCCTTCCGGGGTCACAGTCACGGCCGCCAGCCTACGCGCCGATCACACCAGGGGTAGACGACCGTCGAGGGCCTCCACCATGTCGGAGGTGACCTGGTCCAGCACCTCCGCCACGGTGACCCGGCGACCGAGCTCGGCGGACAGCGAGGTGACCCCGGC
>DIAZ01000126.1:2230-4161 GCA_002415925.1 Dietzia sp. UBA5065
GAACCCGTGCATCGTCACCCCGCGCTGGACGCGGATCCCGATCGCGGCGATCTTGCGCTCGGGCCTGCCGTCCCCCGCCGCGCACCACACCCCCGATCGTCCCTCCACCCGGCCGGCGTCCACCCCGAGCCGGGCGCACGTGGTGATGAGAGCCTGCTCGACGCGACGCACGTACTCCACCACGTCGATGGGGTCCGAGAGCGCGATGATCGGGTAGCCGACCAGTTGCCCCGGGCCGTGCCACGTGATCCGCCCGCCCCGGTCCACGTCGACCACCGGGGTGCCGTCGACCGGGCGGTCCGACGGCTCGGTGCGCTTGCCGGCGGTGTAGGTGGGGGGGTGCTCGAGCAGGAGGATCGTGTCCCCGCGCAGGCCCTCGGCCCGCTCCACGGCGAGTGTGCGCTGCAGTTCCCAGGTGGGCGCGTACTCGACCGTGCCGAGTCGGCGGATCTCCGGCTCGACGGGATCGCGTCGCAGGGTCTGACCGTGGTGGGACATGCCCCCCAGGTTAGGCGCTGGGGTCGACCTACGACGACGGGCGCCCTCCCGTGGGAGGACGCCCGTCGTGGGTGGCCGGGGCCTACAGGTCGAGGTCGCCCTCGAACTCGGCCTTCTGCAGCCGGTCCTTGACCGTCGTGAGGAAGCGCCCGGCGTCCGCACCGTCGACGAGGCGGTGGTCGTAGGTCATCGGGAGGAAGCCCATCGACCGGATGGCGATCGATTCGCCGTCCGCGTCGGCGTCCACGACGGGGCGCCGCACGATCGCCCCGGTGCCCAGCATCGCCGCCTGCGGCGGAACGAGGATCGGGGTGTCGAACAGGGCCCCCTCGCTGCCGATGTTGGTGATGGTGAACGTGCCGCCCTGGAGGTCGTCGGGGGTGAGCTTCGACGACCGCGCGCGCTCGGCCAGATCCTTGATGGCCCTGGCCAGGCCCGGGATGTCCAGGTCCTGGGCGTTGGGGATCACCGGGGAGAGCAGACCCGCCTCGGTGTCCACGGCGATGCCGAGGTTCACCGAGCCGTGGTAGGTGATCTCGTTGGAGTCCTCGTCGTAGGACGCGTTGACGTTCGGATGCGACACCAGGGCCTCGACCACGGCCTTCGCGTAGAAGGGCAGGTAGGTGAGCTTGACCCCGTGCTTGTCGGAGAACTGATCCTTGACCTGGGTCCGCAGCTGGGCGACGCGGGTCATGTCCACCTCGAAGACCTGCGTGAGCTGCGCGGTGGCCTGCAACGACTCGCGGGTCTTCCTGGCCGTGATCTTGCGGATCCGGTTGGCCTTCTTGGTGGTGCCCCGCAACTCGGCCAGCTCGGGTCGGACCCCGGCGTCAGAGGGACCACCGGTGGGAGCCTGCTTCTCCGCGGATGCGTCGGCGCCGCCCTCGGCGCCTCCGCCCTCGGCCGCGGCGAGCACGTCCTGCTTGCGGATGCGCCCCCCGATCCCGGTTCCCTTGACGTTGCCGAGGTCCACGCCGTGCTCCTGGGCGAGCTTGCGCACCAGCGGTGTGACGTAGGGCGACGTGCCGGCCTTGGCGGCGGCCGCGGGCTCGGCCCGCTTCTGGACCCCGTCCGCCGAGGACCCGGCACCGGAGGACTTCTCCGCCTTCGCTGCGGCCTCGGCCGCGGCCTTCTTCTCCTGGGCCGGGGTGTCGCCGGACGCGCCGACCTGCCCGGCCGCGCCGGCCGCATCGGTCGCGTCACCCGGCGCCTGGTTGACGGCATCGTCCGGGCGGGTGGACTCGGCGGCCTCGGAGGTCCCCTCGTCCCGGGCCTCCGCGGGCTGGTCGCCGGCGTCGTCAGAGTCGTCGCTGTCGGCGGCGGCGTCGCCGATGACGGCGAGGGTGGCGCCCACGTCGACGGTCTCGTCCTCCTCGGCGACGATCTTCTTGAGGGTGCCGGCGACGGGGGAGGGGATCTCGGTGTCGACCTTG
>DIAZ01000138.1:0-1145 GCA_002415925.1 Dietzia sp. UBA5065
CGCCGGGCGGGGGGAACGGCGCCGGGTGACGACGACGAGGATCCGCCGCTGCGGTGAGGCCGCGCTGCTGCTGGACTGTGCCGATCTTGCCGAGGCGGTGGCGCTGGCCGGCCGGGTGGAGCGGTTGCGCCCCGAGGCCGTGGACGTGGTGGCGGCGGCCCGCACCGTGCTGGTGACCGCGCGGGACGCCGCCGCCCTGCCCGCGCTGCGCCGGCGGCTCGAGGAGCTGCTGGCCCAGCGGCCGCCCCACCAGCCGGCTCCGCCGTTCGAGCCGTCGGTTCCGCCGCCCCACCCGTCGGCTCCGCCGCCCCGCGGTGGGACCGGCCACCCGGACGTGGGCGGAGCCGGCGGGGCGGTGGCGCAGCCGCCGGGGGTGGTGACGCTGGAGGTCCGCTACGACGGGCCGGACCTCGTGGCGGTCGCCGAGCTGGCCGGCGTGTCGACCGAGGCGCTGGTCCGCCGGCACACCGCCATCACGTGGCGGGCGGCCTTCGGCGGGTTCGCGCCCGGCTTCTTCTATTTGGTCGACGAGCGGGAGCTCGGCCCCGCACCGCTGCACCCCGAGCCGCTGCACCCCGAGCCTCTGCCGGCGGTGCCGCGGCTGGCGTCCCCGCGGCCGCGCGTGCCGGCCGGGTCGGTGGGGCTGGCCGACCGCTTCTGCGCCGTCTACCCCGGCGCCTCGCCCGGCGGCTGGCGGCTGCTCGGCACCACCGACGCACCCCTGTGGGACGCGGGCCGCCCCGACCCCGCGCTGCTGGCCCCGGGGATCGCGGTCCGCTTCCGGGCCGTGCGACCGCGGGCCGAGGGCGCGACCCGATGAGCCTGATGGTCCTGCGGGCCGGCCCGTCCGCGCTGATCCAGGACCTGGGCCGGCCCGGCCACGCCTCGCTCGGGGTCACCGCCTCGGGCGCCGCCGATCGCGCCGCCGCCGCGCTGGCCCTGCGCTGCCTGGGGACCGACCCCGGCGCCGCGGTGCTCGAGGTGCTGCTCGGCGGGCTGGTGGTCATGACGGACACCCCGGTGGTGGTGGCGGTGACAGGGGCGCGGGGCCTCGTCGTCGTCACCACCTCCTCCGGCTCCCGCCGCCTCGCCGCCACCGGCGAGGTCCTCCGGCTGGAGGCGGGCTCGACGCTGGAGATCGGCCG
>DIAZ01000138.1:1319-3132 GCA_002415925.1 Dietzia sp. UBA5065
CGGCGGACCCGCCGTGGACGCGGCGTCGGCCGGCGCGGTCGAGCTGGACGTGATCCCCGGTCCGCGCGACGACCTCTTCCCGCCCGAGGCCTGGGAGGTCCTGGCGGGGACGGGCCACGTCAGCGGGCACGCCGACAGGGTGGGGGTGCGCATCGACCCGGCCCGGCCGGTGCCCCGGCTGAGCGGCGGCGAGATCCCCAGCGAGGGCATGGTGCGCGGGGCCGTGCAGGTCCCGGCGGACGGCTCGCCGGTGGTGTTCGGGCCCGACCACCCGGTGACCGGCGGCTACCCGGTGATCGGGGTGCTGACCTCGCGGTCGGCGGACGTGATCTCGCAACTGTTGCCGGGAGCGCCGGTGAGATTCCGCAGGCTGCGGGGTTGACCGACTAGGGTGACGGCGCGGAACCGGCTAATCTGGGGTGTTGGTGTGCGCGGAATCACCGTCAACGTGTCCGTCCCTCACCGTCTAGACGACTCTTTTCGAGGTGAAAGCGAACCATGCCAGCGATCGTCCTGATCGGCGCCCAGTGGGGCGACGAGGGCAAGGGTAAGGCCACCGACATCCTGGGCGGCCGCGTGGACTACGTGGTCAAGCCCAACGGCGGCAACAACGCGGGCCACACCGTGGTGGTGGGCGGCGAGAAGTACGAGCTCAAGCTCCTGCCCGCCGGCATCCTCTCGCCCACGGCCGTGCCGGTGATCGGCAACGGCGTGGTGGTCAACCTCGAGGCGCTGTTCGAGGAGATCGACGGGCTCGAGGCCCGCGGCGCCGACACCTCCCGGCTGCGCATCTCCGCCGACGCCCACCTGGTCGCGCCGTACCACCAGGCGCTGGACAAGGTCACCGAACGCTTCCTGGGCAAGAAGGCCATCGGCACCACCGGCCGCGGCATCGGGCCCACCTACGCGGACAAGGTCTCCCGCGTGGGCATCCGCGTGCAGGACATCTTCGACGAATCGATCCTGCGGCAGAAGATCGAGGGCGCGCTGCACCTCAAGAACCAGATCCTGGTGAAGGTGTACAACCGTCGGGCGGTGGAGGTCGAGGAGATGGTCGAGTACTTCCTCGGCTACGCCGACCGGCTGCGGCCCCTGGTCTGCGACTCCGCCCTCATGCTCAACCAGGCCCTGGACCGCGGCGAGTCCGTGCTCATGGAGGGCGGGCAGGCCACCATGCTGGACGTGGACCACGGCACCTACCCGTTCGTCACCTCGTCCAACCCCACCGCCGGCGGCGCGTGCGTGGGCGCCGGCGTGGGGCCCACCCGGATCACGCACTCCCTGGGGATCGTCAAGGCGTACACCACCCGCGTGGGCGCCGGGCCGTTCCCCACCGAGCTCTTTGACAAGTGGGGCGAGTACCTGCAGGTCACCGGCGGCGAGGTGGGCGTCAACACCGGCCGCACCCGGCGCTGCGGCTGGTACGACGCCGTGATCGCCCGGTACGCCGCCCGCGTCAACGGGTTCACCGACTACTTCCTCACCAAGCTCGACGTGCTCACCGGGATCGGCGAGATCCCCATCTGCGTGGCCTACGACGTGGACGGCGTGCGGCACGACGAGATGCCCATGACGCAGACCGACTTCCACCACGCCACCCCGATCTACGAGACCATGCCCGGCTGGGAAGAGGACATCACCGGCGCGCGCGAGTTCGGCGACCTGCCGCCCGAGGCGCAGGCGTACGTCCTGCGGCTCGAGGAGCTGGCCGGCTGCCACATGTCGTATATCGGCGTGGGCCCGGGGCGCGATCAGAACGTGGTGCGGCGCGACATTCTGGGCTGAGGCTTAGCGGCTGAGGGCGGCTGAGGGC
>DIAZ01000138.1:3271-4683 GCA_002415925.1 Dietzia sp. UBA5065
GCGGCTGAGGGCGGCTGAGGGCTGAGGCCGACCCCGGCTGAGCCCGGCCGAGGGCCCCTGTGGATGGTCGTCGACCCCATCCACAGGAGCCCGGACCCGCTGGCGCGAGGCGCTCGCCGCCGCGGAGGATGGCGGAATGGCAGGAGGGGGCTCCGGCGTCGAGGCGCCGACGTCGGAGGAGACGACCGCGTACGTGGCCGCGATCTTCGGGGGCCGACCCTTCCGCGGGGCCGCGGCCCTGGGGGCGGGAGTGCTCACCCGGCGCGAGCTGGCCGGCCGCTTCAGCCGCGTCTTCCCCGGGGTCTACGCGGCCGGGGCGGGGGAGCTGGAGGCGACGCTGCTGGTCCGGGCCGCGTGGCTCTGGGCGCCCGCCGGCACGGTGGCCTGCGGGTTCGCCGCGGCGGCGCTCCACGGCGAGCGCTACTTCGCCGCCGAGTGCGTGCACGGGGTGGTGGACCTGCTGAGTTCGTCGAGGCCGCAGGCGCCGCCCGGGATCCGCGTCCGGTTCGCCCGCGAGCTCGGCCCCGGGGCGCGGGGACACGCCGTGGACGGCACTCCCTGCACGTCGCCGGCCCGCACGGCGGTGGACCTGCTGAGATGGATCGACGACGACGAGGTGGCGATCGCGGTCACCGATTCCCTGTGCAACTCGACGCGAACACCCCTTCCCGACGTGGCCGCGGCGGCGCTGGCGATGCGACCCGCCCACGGGGTGTCCCGGGCGTTGGGCAGGCTGCCGCGCTGCGATCCCCGCGCCGATTCCCCGCCCGAGACCCGGCTGCGGCTGGCGATGGGACGGCACGGACTTCCGGTGCCGGACCTGCAGTTCGGTGTGGTCGACCTCGACGGGCGGCTGCTCGCCACGCCCGACCTGGGATACCGGTGGTGCCGCCTCGCGCTCTTCTACGACGGCCGGGAGTTCCACCGCGGTGAGCAGGGCCAATACGACGCCTACGTCACCGCCCGGATGAGTGAACTCGGATGGGAGGTCATGCGCGTCACCGACCGGATGGCGGCCTCGGAGCCCGTGCTGATGCGGCAGATCCGCGCCGCGGTCCGCCGGCAGATCGACCGGGGGCACGCCGCCGGCAGCCCGGAGTTGCACCGGCTCGGGGAGCGGTGGCGGGAGTGGTGAAGGCCCGCCGGCTCCCGGGTCGGGGGCTCCGCTCTCGGGGACTCGCTGGGGGGCTCCGCTCTGGGGGCCCCGCCCGGATGCGGGGCCCGCGAGGCGACCCGGTCCTGATTGCCGCGCTGAGGCGGTGTCATCGCTTGCGAGGGACAACGGGTGGGCCCAGGCGCGGAGGCCGGAGAGCGGCACTCAGCCCGCGGCCGCGCCCGCGGACCCCGCCGAGCCCGCGCCGAGCCCGTGCCCAGCCCGCCCAGCCGGCGCTGCTCCCGCGCCCAGCCCGCGC